>CAZKUN010000215.1:0-15589 GCA_964555935.1 uncultured Armatimonadia bacterium
ACTCTCCACTGCTTATAGCACCGCTTTTGGTGCTGTAAGGCAGGACCACCGGACAGAAGGGGACAGTTACCCACTTACAGCACCTTCTGTCCCGGCTTATAGGCCCGCTTTATGGGGACCGGCATTCCGGCCCGAGGCGCGGAGCAGCACACCCTCCAAGGAGCGTGCTGCCATGCAGATCTCGCCAGTACACGGGGAGTTCCTGACCTACCTCGACCTGGAACGAGGCCACAGTCACCTCACCATCTCCGCTTACCGATCCGATGCCCGGATGTTCCTCGAGTGCCTGGATGGGACCGACCAGGAGGCCCGCCTGGACGACATCGATCGCCAGTGCATCCAGGGCTATATCACGTGGATGCGGAAGCGTAGCCTGAACCCCAATACGGTTGGCAGGCGCATCCACTCGCTTCGATCGTTCTGGACGCACCTGCTTGAGAACGAGTACGTCGAGCAGAACCCGTTCCGAGGAATTGCCATCCCCAAACGCCAGCGCCCAGCGCCTGTCCATCTCACGACCCAGGAGTGCGCCGCCGTGTTGGCCGCCACTGAGCGGCAGAGCAACCCGTTGCTCGCGTTCAGGGATCGAGCAGTCCTCCCCGTGCTGATCCACACAGGATTGCGCAGAGCCGAACTACTGGCGCGCAGCTTGGGGTCGGTGGACCTCGACGAAGCGCTACTGCTCGTCGAGTGTGGCAAGGGGCGCAAGCCTCGGCTCGTGCCGCTTGGGCACCAGCCCGTGGACGCCCGACGCGACTGGCTCGACCTGAGGCCCGAATGCGAACACGAGGCGTTCCTCACGTCCTAGATGAACCGCCCGCTGGCGGGCAAGGCATTGATGGGGCTCCTCCAACGGGCACTGCGCCGGGCTGGCATCGACAAGCGCAAGGTGACGCTCCACACGCTCAGGCACACGTTCGCGTGTCTGATGCGCCAGGGAGGGTGTGGCCTATTCACGCTATCGAGGCTGATGGGACACACTCGCCTCGATACGACTGCCACGTACGTCCACGCAACGTTAGTCTGTGCGACGACGGTATTGTTGACGGCATCTCCATGTTGGCGGGTTGAACGGTCCGCTCCGGGGCCCCCCCGACGCGAGTGGTCGAGGCGTTCGTGGTTTGCTCCCCGCCAGGGGAGCGGTTCATTCTACTAACACTTGAGCTAGCTACCCACTGAGCAGGACATGCGGGAGTACTGGCAACACGCGCTGGACGCGGATGCCCGGGCGGTCTTCTGGTACAGCTACGGTGCTGACGCCGAGGGCTGGGACAGCATCCGCATCACCCCGGAGCACTACGCCAGCGTGAAGCGGACCGTCCGGGCATTGGCCGATGCAGTGGGACAGGAGAGTGGGACCTCACGGCGTATGCGAGCCCCGCGGGATAGGTCAGAGGCACAATTCCCTTTGGCGACACGGCAGAGCATCCGAGAAGGCATGCGCGACGAGGCGTGGAATAGCGACGCAATCTCATTGCGGCCAATGGCCGCGCAGCACTACCGAGCATCGGAGGCAGCACCATGGGCGTATTGGCAATCAACGGAGGAGACCCCGTAACGCAGATGGCCTTTCCCGGCGTGGGAAGCGCCGCTGGGCGCACGATCGGCGAGGAGGAGCTGGCGAACCTGCGTGAGGTCATCGAGTCCGGCATGCTCAACCGCTCGGGCGGCAAGTTCGTCCCCGCCGTCGAGCAGAAGTTCGCCGAGCACCTGGGCGTCAAGTACTGCGCCTCATCGACGTCTGGCACAGCGGCAATTCACGTGGCCGTTGGCGCGGTGAATCCTGCTCCCGGCGACGAGATCATCACCGGGCCGATTACCGATGTGGGTACGGTCATCCCCATTCTTGCCCAGAACGCTATTCCAGTGTTCGCGGACCTGTGCCGCGACAACATGGGCCTGGACCCGGAAGATGTCGAGCGCCGCATCACCGAGCGCACCAAGGCCATCATCCCCGTGCACCTCGCCGGCAACGCAACCGACATGGACCCGCTGATGGCGCTGGCCGAGAAGCATGGCCTCCACGTGATTGAGGACTGCTCGCAGGCCTACGGGACCCTCTATAAGGGCAAGCATGTCGGAACGATCGGACACCTAGGCACGTTCTCGCTCCAGCAGAGCAAACACATCACCTGCGGCGACGGCGGGCTGACCGTAACCAATGACGACGCGCTCGGCGATCGCATCCCGCTGTTCGCCAACAAGGGCTGGCCAAACTACGGGCAGGGCGACCGCGACTACGTCATGTTCGGGATGAACTACCGCATGACCGAGTTGCAGGCCGCGGTGGTCCACGCGCAGATCGACAAGGTCGACTGGGTGACGGAGCGTCGCGCGGAGATCGGTGACCGCATCTGCGAGGCCGTCAAGGACTGTCCCGGCATTGAGGTCCCGCGCGTCACCGCGGGCGGGCGGCACACGTACTGGTTCCTCGGCCTGCTGGTGAACCAGGATGTCCTTGGCGTAAGCACATCGTACCTTGCCGGGGCCTTGGCGAAGGAGGGCGCGCCGACAAGCGCGCACTACATCGGCAGGCCGATCTTCCTATACGACCTGCTCCGCAACAAGAGGATCTACGGCGACTCGGACTTCCCGTTCAACCTGCAGCCCGCCGAGCAACAGGTGCGCTACGAAGAGGGGGAGACGCCGCAGACCGAGGCCATTCTCGACGACCTTCTGATGGTCTCCATCAACGAGAACTACACCGACGACGGCACGGACGCTATCATCGCCTGCTTCGAGAAGGTCTTCGCCAATCTCGACGAACTGCGCGCGAGCTACGAGGAACAGGAGTAGAACAGGAAGCGGAGCAATGGAGGAGGGATGCGTCCTTGGAACCGCTTCGTGGAGGGTGTAATGTGCCCAGCCCAAGGACGATATCGAGGTCACTCTAGCCACTGTTCAGATCCGTCGCGTCCACCGGGCCCATCCAGGCGGAGGCCGGTATGGTCACCTCGTCGCATGGGCTGGCCGGATAGTCGCGCACGGTGATGGACCGCTCCGTCACCGATTCAATCTCGAAGCCCGTCTCGCCAGCCAGGAGATACGCGCCGGCGTGGGCAATACCGGCCGATCTCGGGTCTCACGGCCAGATGTGCAGGCTTCCGCGGCCCGGCTGACGAAGGATTGTGGCGAATGGCTGCGTCGGCGCCGCCGTGCGGAGCCCATGGAGGAGGCGGAATTGGATGAACAATGAGGAGCGTACGCCGTTGACCCGTCGTGTCTTCGCGCGGCTGACGATCATGGGCGCTGTCGGGCTCTCCTTCCTGCCGGGACGTGCCGGCAAACTGGTAGCACAGGCCACGCGCTCCGGTGTCCCAGGGCCGATTCCCGACTCCCCCCTTGCCACGACGATGGGCAAATGGGCTGAGCTTGGCCGCGTATGGCGCGAGCTTTGTTCCCATTCTCGTGATGGGGGTCGGGATCGCGAGGGTTTCGAGGCGCTCAAACCCAGCATCGCGGGCGCGTTGGACGCGGTGCAGGCGTCTCCTGAGTTGCGAGAGGCCTTCGATGACCATTACTCCCACATTCAGCGTGGGAAGTACTCCATGGCGATGTGCTACTCGGCGGCGATGCCGTCGACCAAACGTGACGTACGACGTAGCATCGAGCGCCAGGTACGGGAGCTGGAACGCTTGGTTGCCGATGAGAAGCTGACGCGGGAAGCGGGGGAGGCCGCGGCCGCGGTCATCGCGCGCGACGTGGAGACACGGCTCCGCGCGAAGGAGATCTGGAGTCGCTCTCCGGGGCACTATGATCGGGAGATCCACAAGGAGTCGGTTGAACTCCACGAGTTCTACCGATCCGGCGACGTGGAGCCTCGCGAGGCCGTCCGCGAAGCCAGCAGGATCCTCGCGGACCTGACGGTCGATGACATCGGCTCGCTGAGCCAGGCCGGAAAGACCCCTCTTCCCCCACCCGACGAGTAGGATGTGGTCGTATGCTGCGCTGTCTGACCATCAACCAAGACTGCCTCTCCCGGTGAGTTCTCCGGAAGACGGGGCGGCCGCATCCCAAATTCAGGGAGCAAACAGGGGCCATAACGCCCTTCAGCCTCACATGCCGTCCCGTCCTACTGTCCGAGCTGGTGGGCGCGTGGGACGCTGAGCACACGAAAAGCCCACAGGTGCGCGGCATTCTGGACGGCACGATAGCCGAGGATGACCTCCTGTGGCTCGCCACAAGCGAAGGGCTGTTGGCCATCGACGATGGCGACGTGGCGCTGCACGGATGGGTGCGGTCTATCCCCGCCTAGGCGTCGAGCAGGCGCTCCGAGCTTCGGCCCGAGAGTTGGGAGGGTCTGGCATGACGAAGAGACAGTTCGGCGTGATGCTGGCAGTGGTGGGCGGGGTGTTGACCTCGACGGCCTGCGCCCAGGAGGCGGAGTTCAAGGTGCCCGACGGCTGCGTGGTGTCGCCCCAGAATGAGAAGGCCGAGGGCGAAGCGGGGTGTGAGGTCTGGGATCATCTCCTCGAAGAACTGCCGGTCCTGCTGCAGGGCGTAGTCCACGCTACGTTTCCAGGTCTCGACCTCTTGCCGAGCCCACTCGTGGCGCTTGATGTTCTCCCGGGCATTCTCGATGTCCCCGGCCTTGTACAGCGTGCACGATTGGGTCCGGGCGATGGTAGGAAGCAGAGCGAAGACGGTGACAGCACAGCAGAGGGCGCCCCGTGGAAGGAAGCCGTCAACGCAAGCGAAGTGAGACATAGGCCGTGGTCTCCTGGCCTGTCGTGTTGCCCGCGAGCTACGTCCCCGTCTCCCACTTGCGGGCGAGCTGCTCGTGCAAGGTGCAGCCGTAGTAGTCAGTTGCGGCCCCGGCTACCTTCGTCGCGTCAAGCGATGCGCCTCAATCGACGGCAGTGTCTTGCGCGTCGCTGGTTCCCGCCTCGCAGGCTCTTACCATCTCGTCCAGTCGAACGATCCGGACGCTCCCACCGAGTTCCGCGTTCAGTCGTTCTTGGAGGCGCAGGAGGCCACTGGGAGAGGCCTTAATGGTTGTCGCGGCATCCACGTCACGGTCCACCAACGCGGCGATGGGCAGATAAATGCAACAGAACTTGCGGCCCCACGGTCCTTCGGCTGAGGAGATCTTGTCGAACAGGAAGTCGATCATCCGATCGTGTGAGAGCCCCTCCGGACAGCGAGGGTAGCTGATGACCTGAAGCGCCCGCGAGCCCCGCCCGAACCGCGATCCGTGCGCCATAACCTCCCCCCGGCTCCTGACTGCATTCTTGAAAGTCAGACAGAGCGCGTCCAGGGCATCACACATGTCCGCGAACTGAGGCCAGTCCACAGTCCCATCGTAGTAGCCGCTGTTGGCGTAAATGTCGATACACCGCAGGTCCATCGCCTGCCACAGAGGCCGCGCGTCCGCGAGGACGGCCTGCCACGCCTCCGCCGGCATCAGAGGGGGCACGGCGAAGCCCATTCCCGCACACACCTCCCCCGTGACGAAGTAGTCACGGGGCGTCGCCGTGGAATAGTAGTAATCGACCACCGCCGGCGCCTGCGTGGCGAAGGCCGCGCACGTGCCCCAGTTGATCGCGACCTTGCCGCGCGCCGGGTCCAGCCATGCTCCGTGCTGCATGCCGTCGCCGGCGGCCTTGTGCGTGGTGCCCTCAGAGGCGATGAACGCCACATAACGCGTTTCAGCCGAAGCCGGAGCGGACCCCTGTGGAGCCTGCTGGCGCCATTGGCTCCGCGGGGACCTCACCTGCGTGTGAAAGCTCCAGTTCTGGGCCATGTTTGTCATGTGATTCACCCCGCCATGGCGCGACAGCGTCATCACCCCAACACGCTCGGGCGGCTGAAGACCGATGACCCAGAAGTATGGCCTCGACTTGTCACGCCGTTGCTGGTATGCGGTGAGGATTCGGTCGAGAAGCTCCTTCTCAGTCAGCCCTTCGCCCGCGTCCGTGTCCACATAGCTCAGGTTCGTGCAGAACGCGTGGTGCTGCGCGGCGTAGTCAACATCCGAGTGATCCAAGTTGTAGAAGTAGTCCGCCGAGCAGTGCGGAAACATGGCTTCCAGGGCCCAGATGACGGCTTGCGCCTTCGTCTCGAAACCATAATCCGCAAGGTCGCCACGGACCTTCACCCCGGTACGGCGGCCATCGTAGTTCAGCAACTCGACCTCGTCGGGGGCGGGAAGACCCCACCGCTGCGCCAGCGACTCGCGCTTCGACGACGGAACTGGCAGCATTCCGGTGAGCGCGCCGATGGATGTTGCGAGATACTCCTCGATCGGGAAGAACTTCCCCCGCCGGGCCGTCTTCGGGCCGGGCGAGTCGTCGAACCCCACTAACCCGCGGATGGCGGGCCTGAATCGCGCAATCAGAGCGTCGAAGTCGCCGATCTCCTCATACTCGAAGTCGTGCTCCCTCTGGTAGTAGTCGAGCCACGCTTGATTGACTGGCTCGTGATAGAAGAACGGCGCCTTCAGATACAGGCCCGGGCCTTCGCGGTTGACGATTCCCTGGAGCGTCGCGAACGTGTGACGGTGCGCGCCCCAGTTGATCTCTCCGGAGTAGACCACAGCATCACGCTCTGCGTCTGCGCAGACAGGTGCTGCGAGGCAGAGGAGCACGGTCGCCACGGCGAGGGTTCTCAACGACGCTGCGAGGTCCACTCTGTCATCACCTCTCCGAGGGAGTTCGCGTCCGTATCCCCGCTCGCTGGCACGGGACGACAAATGGCGCGGCCCCCTGCGCGCGGGCGCCCATTGTGCTCGCTCGGCATCGGTCGGCTCTCCACACCATCTTACTGGCCGGCCCCAGAGATTTTCCTCCAGCTTCTCCGCCACACCTGCTCGACGCGTGGCGAGAGCGGAACTGAGGTGTTCATCCCGTACGGCCCGGAAACTCATCGTCCCAGAACTTGGGGGGATTCGGGATCTAGATCAGTTGCGGGTATCGGGCCTTGCACTGGGTGATTCCTGTGGTATCCTCCGGCTTCTGTGCGCATCCCGACGCTTGTTACCGCCCGATATGGTCCGTGGCAATGCCTGCTGCCTTCGGGTTCCCCGACCGCATGTGCAGGTTTCTGGAGCCTGGCTGTCGAACGGCCGGCCACTGAGACAGCGAACGCAATTGCAGCGTCGAGATCGACTTGCGAGGTCTCAGTGACTTCTGCTGCATCGCACACGTCGGCGCGCTCTTCTTCAACCCCCGAATCAACTGGGAACCCACGAGCAAGGGCACCCTCGTAGCGCTCGCACAACTGCCGGGCAGGAGCGGAGCCGAGGCGATCTCGTGTAGCTTCAGGCGAGCACAGGAATTTGGCTCTGACCGCGAGTTCCGCGGGGTCCACGTCATCAGGTCGTAGCCTCGCGCCGGCAGCGCTCTGATCCTGACGAACTGGGAGACTTGAGATGGAGAAGGACCCTCGAGACGAGCAGAACCGACGCTCATTCATCACCACCGCAACCGCTGCCGGCGCGGCGGCGTTCCTGGGGAGCGGGGCAGCGGCTGACCGCCGCCTCAACCCGCGGATCAGGCGACCGACCGTCCGTCCCAGCGCCGATTCCGAGGAGCCCCTCACCCTCACCACTGTCCCCAAGATGCAGACCGATGTGGGCAGGCCCGTTTCGCGCGAACGCTTCGGAGCGGGCGATCGCGACCCAGACGCCCGCGTCCCGCTTCCAGCCGCGAAGAGCGACCTGCTGAACGCCATCAGGTCCGCGCCTGGGGGAGAGACGACCATTGAGTCGCTCGGTGTCTTCGAGCCCGACGCCGGACGCGGCGGGGCCATATACGCGCCGACGGTCGAGCTGGGTGCCCTGGCGAAGAACGACAAGCTGGCCGCGTGGTACGCCGGTGGCATCACCCTCACGTCGACCGGCTGCACTTCCCGCCAGCGCAAACCGTCGGCGGAGTTCCAGGAAGACCCCATCCTCTACGACACGTCCGCCGCTGTCGTCTACCCCCCCCACACTGCGCGCCCAGGAGTTGCATGTTCGTCCCCATGCCGGAGCCGCTGAGCCCTTCATCCGATTCTGGCTGAACACGCCAGGCTCCACAGCCCAATCGCTCGGGTATATCTTTGAGTTGAGCATGACCCCTGATCTACTGGGCGAGTTCGACGCGCGGTGGACTGACGGGGGGGCGTTCGAATTCATCAGAAGCAGTCGAGGGACGCTAATCGGCTGGGCGGGGCTGCCCGGCTCGGGCGGGAAGTGGCACGTTCTGAACCTGACGCAGCTGCCCGATCTCATGTCCCACCGGTCCGAGTTCCACTTCCTCAACGTGACGGCGCTGTAGACCATCGACCGGATCACACGTGACCTGGGAGGAGAGAGCATGACCGACAGACGCTCGTTCATAGCCAAAGCCGCCACCATCGGCGTCGGCACAACCCTCGGTGCGGGCGCGTCGGCCCAGCGCCGGCTCGCCCCGCGGACCCGCCGCACTGCCACCGATGCCGGGCGCGCCACCACGCCACTCACGCTCTCATCGGCTCCCAAGATCGCGCGGAGCACGGCGTCGGTCGGACCTGACTCGCCCTCGGTCGCTTCCACCCGCGCGACTCGCGCCCAGCCGCCGTCGTCCAGAGACGGCTTGCTCAACGCCATCGCGCGCGCGCCCGGTGGCGAGCAAACGCTCAGGGACACCGGCGTGTTGGATGGCGAGTATCAGCCGGGCGGCCACGTCTTCCCCCCCCCGTCGGCGCCACTTCTGCAGCTCAGCCAGAACTCGAAACTCGCCCACGCTTACTCCCAAGGCATCGTCCTTCGACCGGGCGGATGCGAATACCCGCCAGGTGTCGAGCTTGAGACGGAGCCATTGATCTACGATTCGAGGCGCGGGCATCTCTACGCAGACGTCTTCCAAGACCGGCGTGCCGATGTCGATGCCACCCATGTTCCCGACGGCAAGCCATTCATCACCTTTGGCATCCTGGCACCGGAATCGGCGCACCAGCAGCTCTTCTACGTCGTCGAACTCGATATCGACCGCATCCGCGGGGAGTTCGATGCTCAGATCAACTTCAACGCCGTCGAGTTAGGCAGTGCGAGCGAGACGCGCTACGTGGGTCTGCTACAGCTCTCAGGGGGGATGCCGCATTTTCTGACACTCTCGAGCCGGGAGAATGCCAAGGGGCTCTCCGAGTTCCGCTTCCTTAGCGTGACGGCGCTGTAGCCTGCCGGGTCCCCGAGGGCGATCGAAGCTGGTGCCTCCGCGAGTTGGGGGAGGGAGAAGCCTCATGGTGCGCTGCTGCTTCTGAAACCGAAGCTGTACAGGCGCACTCCCGGCGCGCCCAGGTGGAAACGCAGGCGGATGTCCCGGCCAGCGGGCAACGCGGCGCCCCCAGTCCAGACCACCGGCACAGCCAGCCCGTCCTCGGTCGGCATCTGGCAGTCGTCCAGGCCGAATCCCTCCAAGGCCGTGCCCGTAGCGGCGTCAAGCACTGCCACGGCAAACGCATGGGGCTTATCGGCCAGCCCCTCGATGTTCACCGCAAGACTCTTGCTCGTCCCGGTCGGTGACTGGATGGGGATGGTGGTGATCGTCGCGCGGCTGCGCCCCGCGCGCGGCGTGTAGTAGGTCCATCCGTTCACGCGAATGGTGGCCAAGCCGACTTCCGTCAGATTGTGACCAAAGCCATCCGTGCCTTCGCGACGCCCGGCGGTGCCCCGGTAGTAGACGCGGACCGTCTCCCCCTCAAGCATGGGCGACATTTGGAAGATGTAACCTGAGTCCCAGGCCCCCGGTGGGCCGACGGGGAGGGTCCGTTCCCCATTTTTGACGCGCGTGAAGTTGAACCCGTCACGGCTGACGGCGATACTCACATCCGTCAACGGACGCCCTTGTCTTCCGGGCCAGTAGAAACAGAAATACAGCCCTTCGGCCACGCGCACGCTGGAGGCATAGATCTCGTCCTCGCCCTTGCCCGCGACCGAGTCCATGTACACCTGCCCGCGCATGGCGTAGCGTGTCCCGGTCCCAATCATGTCTTCCGCCGGCCTCGTTCCGTAGGGGTCGTCCACGTCCAGGAGGTGCTCCATGCCGCCCCAACGCAGCAGATCCTTGCTCCAGATCACTCCCCAGGAGCGGCCTGTCTCTGTGTAGACCCGGCTGTAGATGCGAATCGGTCGTTCCGGGTCTTCCGGCATGAACACGCTAGGCCGCCCTCCTTCACGCATGGATTCCACGGCGGCGGTCTCCGTTCGGCCGGCCCAACTGATGCCGTCCGGGGAGTACTCCGTCCAGTACTTGCCGCGTTCCTCAGGAGTGTAGCCAAGACGCACGTGTTTGCGCGCCGGATCGGACTGATCGGGATTCAGATACTGCTTCGGCGCCCTGTTCTCAGGTCCGCTCTTCCAGTATTCCAGGGGACGGCTCGGCGTCGCCTCGGCCTCGGGGAGGTCATCGGGAAGCGCGTCCACTTTCTGGAAATGCACGCCGTCACGGCTGACGGCCAGCCCGTGGCGCGGCGTGCCGTCGTCGCGGCCTCCCTCGGGCGAAGAGTACCTCATGACATACGTATCCCCGTGCCGGGCTACCGAAGCCCCCCAAACGATGGAGTTGCTGCCGCGGGGGGACAGGCAGGGGTAGGGGCTGGGTTTGGTCATCGGATTGAGCACGAACTCGGCACCGGCTGTTCCCGCTACTTCAAGCGAGTCCAGGAAGAGCACCTCGCGGTCTTCGGCTGTCGAAAGCGATGCGATCCGGACCCGGTCGAAGATCGCGCGGTTGTTGCCGCCCGCGGCGGCGGCAAAGAACAGCACGCCCACGTCCTCGGCGCCGCCTGGGGCACGTTTCTCGGCAGTCACCGGCAGGCAGGGCGCGTTGAAGGGGCCGCGGCATTCCTGCACTTGACCGAACTCCTCGCCCATCCAGCGGGCGCTGTAAGCCCAGCGCCGGGTCGTATTCTGCCAGAGCGCCCAGACCACGCCCCGCGGATCGCGAAACATCACCGGCCAGCCCAACTGCTCGATCTGCGGGAAGATCCGGCCGTGGTGCCGCTTGCTCCACATACCACGGCGGAAAACGCCGATCTCCTCGGCGGCGGTGATGACACCGGTGCGCCAGCCGTTCTCGCTCAACGTAGCATAGCCAAGGATGGCACCCCCTCCGGCGCGTGGAGAGAGCGTGTTGCCGATGTCGAGGGGGATGCTCCGCAACCCCTCGTGCAGGAAGGTGACTAGCGGGCGCCCGTCGACAATCATGATCGAGGGATGGAACACATACTCCCGCGCCACCCGCTCGGGCGGCTGCCACTTCCCTTCTGGCGTGCGCCGCGCAACCCAAATGCAGAAGTCCCGCCGGAAGGCCAGGTACACGGAACCGTCGGGCGCAACGTCCATGACCGCATCCTGGCATTCCCGCTCGGACATGGGAAGCCTGCCGCCGCGCACGGGCATTTCCGGCATCCCCGCCGCGCGCCCCCCGGCCGTCTCAGCTCTCGCCCCGGTCACCGACTGGAAGTACACGCTATCGTCCCGCGCGTAACTGACCACGACTGTCCCGGCGGCATCCCGCATGACGTCCCCCGCACGGCAGGGCCCCTTGGCCAACCGTCTCGGCTCCGACCAAGCCTTCTTCTCACCCAGTGTATCCAGGCTGCTTGTCCCGAGATCCGCCTGCGCGTGCCACAGGCCGTCAGGACGGTGCCAGACCACATGCAGCGAGTTCTCCCCATCTGACGCCATGCTCGCGCGTCTCGCCTCGCCTTGCCCTGGGAGCAGGGCTGAATCCCCCGTGGCCAGCAATGGCACGGTCGTCAGGTCGCCGCCCCGCGGGCGGTACGGGTTGCCGGACGTGCCCCGCCTCCAGGCCAGGAAGATCCTCCCCACATCCTGTTCGAGCAGAACCAGCCAATTGCCCAAAGAGTCCCGCGCAATCTGGCGGCCGTTCCACGGCAGCACATCAAACCCCGACATCGCCCGGTCGCGGTCGGCCGCTTGCGCCGAGATCTCCAGCCCGGTGCCCGTCCCCGGGGCGCGCAGGACAAACGGGTCCCACATGTTCACGTAATCCGCCGGCTCCTCGGGCATCGGCGGCATCGTGGTGTGTAGGGGGTTCTCGCCACTCCCTCCGTCCGCGCCTCTCCGGAGCGGCCTCCAGTATTCCTCGGCCTCCCTGGCGCGCAGTTCCGCGGCATGGCGCTGCCGTTCCCGCCCCCGGTCTCGCTCCATGACCCGTTCCGCTTCCGGAACGGATACGGCCAGAATGTCGTCCACATAGACTCGCGCAGGCAGCGTGGAGGCGCCGAAGTGCGGATAGAGATCAAGCCCGTTGAACGAAAGCTCGTCCACGTAGGAGATCGCCGTGCAAAGCTCCACCCACTCGGAGGCCGCACTCGCGCGATAGGAGAGGGCATAGGTCTTCTCCGCCTCGTCCACGAAGAACCGGAACTGCCACCACGTCCCCACCGGCATCACAGCGGCGTATTCCCAGTCGCCGTCGGCGTTGCTGAACCCGACCCGGCCATCGGTGCCCGCCAGGAAAGCGAGGCCGCCGTGGGAGTCATCCTCGACCACATTGACCACTACCGCGCCGCCCTCCCCGCGCTTGAGCCAGAAGGACAGTTCGAAGGCGCTGTCGGGCCCCCGCAGCGGGACCGAGCGGCCGATGCGCCAATGGGCCCGCACTCCAAAGCTGCTGTCCGAATAGCCGCAGACGACGGCCAGGGCGTTGCTCCCGCTGTGCATCGCCGTGTCAGCGGCGTTGGCCAGCCGGTTGGATTCGGGCGGGCTGCCGGTGTGGGGATACAAGGGGCCGAAACGACCGCCCACATCGTCCGGGCTGCCCTGATCGCCGGAAGCGTCAACCGTGAAGTCCTCGAATCCCTGCTGCAGAATAGTGTCCCCCCCTGCCGCGCCGCAGCAGGCCGTTAGAAAGGACGCCAGGCCAAGAGACAACCATTTCATCTCCTTACTCCTTTGGGCGTTGTGCGGCTGTATCGCGCAGGTATAGTGGACCCCGGTTCGCGGACCCGTGGGGTGCCAAGACTGATTACCCAGGATTCCGCATATGGAACTGGGCGCCCCGGCGTTGGCTGAACGGTTAGCCGTTCGTTGCAGTGCTTCGCCGACCGGGTTCCCGAAACCTGGACATCCGCCGGTGAGACGCAAGATCCTCCGGTTCTGCCACTCGTCCTGGGGGTCTGTTGGCTTCGCTTGTGCTGACAGGCTGGACGGCAGGCGTGACGCCGGTTCCGCAGCGCCAGGGCTTACATCACCTCTGAAGCCACGGGAATATCTCCGGCGTCCCGTCATGGGGGCGCTGGTGACGGCGACCTGACACGGATGCCCAGCCTTGGCGGTTGCATAGAGTCCTCTGGCGCCGCACGATGGAGCCACAACCCCAGACGCCTATCCGGGAGTCATGACCCGGTGATGGGGTCGTCGCCCCCGGCCAGGACGATCGTGCCGCCCCTCTCCGCGACGAGGAACTCCCAAGGCTGCAGGGCGTCCACGGGAAAGCCGAGAGACTTGCCGAGGGCGGTGTCACCGACGGCGATCCTGACCATGACATCGGGGACGTCGGGCTCGGATACGATGGGCGGTTCCTCGCCAGTGATCTTCTCGAGGTGGTACTGGAGTTCGAGAGCGGCGAACTGGGCGCTGCTGGTGGGAGCCGCCGAGAGGACGACGGCGGTCGACTTGTTGCCGGTCTCCATGACCAGGACGTCGCGTGGTGCGGCGAGGGCGGCGGAAGTCAGGGAGAGCGTAATGACTGTGAAGATCGCGATGAAGCGCATGGTCTTCCCTTCCGGTGGGGCTGGCCGATCCGCATCCAGGGGGCTTCAGGAGCGGACACCCTACACGCAGCCTGCGCACATGCACCACGCCCCGCCGATCACGCCCGACAGCCCGCCTGCCGGGCCGTCATCTAGGTAGGGCGATGGACGATGACCAGTTGCCCCGGCGAACGTCCGGGGTCCTCCATCGGTGGTGGTGTTGGCGGGCCCGTGGGGATAGTCGCCAGGGCCGGTGCGCCCGGTCTGCCCGATCAACAAGGACTCCCTCTCGGCGGCCCGGAAGTCAACACAGACGGCTCCGATGTGGCTGATGCGACTAACCGCACGTGGCACCGCGAATCCCCGCCGACAGAGGCACGATCGATGCGCGTTCTCCGGACAGCAATCCTCCTGTGTTCCCTGCCGCTTGGGGCGACGGCGGACCCCATCCGCGTCGTCGACCTCACCGGCGGCTCGCCAGGGCTACCCGTCGCCGCTGCCCTGGAGAACCTCGGGAATCGAGTGGCACCCGACCCAGCGGGCGACGTGTCGCAGCTTCCGGCCGGGAGCATCCTCGTACTAGACGGCGCCTCCGACCTTGGCGCCCTGCAAGGCGAAGACGGGAGGCTGGCGGATTTCGTGAGCCGCGGCGGCGGCGTGCTGGTGGCTGGTCTCCCGGACACACTGCCGGCAACGGCAGGGCTGTGGCGCGCCCTGGGGGTGGCTGCGCCGGCCGATGTCCCCTCAGCCGACCTCTTCCCCGACGACTCCGGCAACTGGATGTGGATACCCACGCAGGCGGGTGAACAGCCGGACCACACTCGATACATCCGTAAGGGCTTCACCGTCGAGAAGGCCGTCAAACGTGCGTCTGTCCGATGTACTGCGGACAATCTCTGCTGGGCCTACCTCAACGGTGACCCAATCGGCGACCACTGGAGCTGGTACGATCACGAGGTCTGGGATATCACCGACCAGCTCCGCCAGGGCCTGAACGTGCTCTCAGTCAAAGCCCGCAATGTTGACGGCCCAGGCGGGTTCTTCGCCCAGGTCGGCATCGAGTACCAATATGGCACCCGCGAGCTGATCGCGAGCGATCAGACCTGGCTATTCCACATCTCTGAGGAGCCGAACTGGACGGCGGCGGACTTCGATGACTCATCCTGGGGGCTGGCGACCAACATCCTGCCGATGGCCCAGCACACCAGTGACCTCCCCCCATTAACGGTACCACTCACAGTCTCATAGATTCGCTGCCGATATCCAGCACGCAGCCCTTGTCATCCGCGTTGTAGTAGCCGTATTTGGAGAACCGGCAGTGATGGATCCAGTTATGTTGGGAACTGCCTGTGATGACCGAACCCGCCCACGTGGCAACAGCGCCGTCGGTCAGCTTGGCATCGTCAAAGTTGCAGTAAGCGATAGTGTTGTTGGATGAGCCGTCTCGGATATACAGGAACCGATGTTGCTGGGTGAAGTTGATTCCGTGAACGGTGATGTAGGACCTTGCATCCAAGCGCAGGCCGACGCTCTGGGTGGCCGCATTGGAGATGACCACAACGTCGTTTTCGGAATTGCGATATGTGATTCGCTTGCCCTCCGACGTCCCGGAGTGGACTGGAGCAATCGTGGTGTCGCCATAGGTCCCGGCCTTGATATACACGGTGTCGCCCGCAACCAGCGTGCTGTTGGCCTTCGCGATGGTCCTCCAGGGCTGACCGACGCTACCGCTGTTCTGGTCGCTCGCCCCCAAGTCGTTTTGGTCAACATAGAAATCGCCTGCCCAGACTGGCGCGGACAGAATGCGTTTCCTGTGCGTGGGCATGCTATCACCCCTTGACTGGCAGCATATGGATTTTCGGGAAGCGCAGTAGAGACGTCAGCGCTACCTTGGTTTCTCGGCGAC
>CAZKUN010000216.1:0-15523 GCA_964555935.1 uncultured Armatimonadia bacterium
TGCCTGTGCTTCCTCTTGTACTTGTGTCCGTTGTAGTAGCGTGGAGACCGGTAGTAGCGGTCATCGTCGAGCGCGTCGTAAACAAGCGCTCCGACGGCGACTGCGGCGAGTGCCCGGCCGGTGTCGCCGGCGTGGGCTCGATTCGGCAAGCCAACGGCCAGGAGTACCGCGAGTCCGATGACTGAGACCACTGATACGAACAGCGCTGTGGTTTTCATGGTGGGCCCCCTCTTTCCGCTCGGCGCTCGTTCGTCGAGGCCCTGAATCGGGAACGAGGCCGGTAGTTGTCCTGCTGTACTAACCTTAATAGTAGATACCCATTCTGGAGGAGGTCTAAGCGGGAAAGGCGACGTGCGGGACGAGCGGCGAAGTTAGGCGAAAGGGCCCGATGGGCGAGCTGTGGAACCGGCTCCATCAGAACCAGAGTCCTATTCACACGGAACGTGGACACCAAGGCCGGAGGAGACACTGGCGATGATTCTGGGGCGGCAATTGCGCTTGACTGTGATTGTGTCAGGGGCGGCGATGGCGCTGGTCTCAGCGACCGGGAAGACGCTGGCGGAGGAAGCGCCGGTGGACGGCGTGGTCAGCGGCCACGTCTACCTTCCTGACGGTGTCACGCCGGCCGTTGGCGCTCGCGTCTTTCTCGAAGCGGCCAGGCCGACGGCACCGGACGGGAACTCGAACCCAACGCGGACGCAGCCCGCGAGCGTCAGGCATGGGCGACTCAATGAGGCGCCGCGGACCCGTGACGACGGGAGCTTCGAAGTGCCTATCCGGACGGGCCGGCCGAACGCGCAGCCCGGGGTCTACGTGGTGCGGGTAGATCTGGATGGCTACGCGCCGCTGAGATCGGACGACGTGACCCCGGGTCAGACAGTCAAGCTGACGCTGATCGCCGGCGAGAGGCTACGTGGCATTGTGGCCGGGCCCGACGATGAACCGCTAGCGGGGGCGCGTGTCGCCGCATACTGGCCGAGTTACCGCCGGGGAGGCATGCGGCCCGACGGAGCGGGACACGTGGCGAGTGCTCAGACGGGGCCGGATGGCCGATACGATCTCGGCCCCATCGCCCCAGGCCAGTACGACGTGTGGGCTACCGCGCCGGAGATGGCCCCGGTGGGGCAGCGGGACGTCAGAATCGTCGCAGGACGCCCCGTTGAGCTGGATCTGTTCCTGCCCCGACCCGCCGAACTGCGAGGCACGGTGGTGTATGCGGGGACCACCGATCCCGTAGAGGGCGTCGTGGTGGTCATCCACCTCCTGGAGCCTGCGGAACGGTACATGGCCACCACGGGAGCAGATGGGACATTCCGGCTCGTCGGTCTGCCCAAAGGCGAGCACGTGGTGAACTTACGCAAGGGATCCCCGTGGCGTGCGCAGGGCATCGAGATGCGCAATGCGGCCGGGCGATACAATGCCGATGGGACAATCACGATCCTGTCAGGAGAGGTGATTATACGGGAGATACTCGCCCCGAGGCGGCTCACGGTCGATCTCGCCGAGGGTGAGGTCGTCGACCTGACGGTCGAAATGTCGGCTGGCGGCTCTATTGAGGGACGGGCCATCGCGGCGGACGGTTCACCCTTGGAGGGCGCCTCCGTCGACCTGGTCCGCAAGGGCCGAGTACCGGAATGGGACGCCGAGGGAGAGATTACCACCGGGAACGTGGCCACCACCGATGTCGATGGACGGTTCCGACTCGGCTATCTCTGGTCCGACAATTACCTTGTCAAGATCCGCGATAAGGCGGGGCGACGCGGCGCGAGCGAGTGGGTGACAGTTG
This sequence comes from uncultured Armatimonadia bacterium, assembly GCA_964555935.1. Taxonomy (GTDB): domain Bacteria; phylum Armatimonadota; class Zipacnadia; order Zipacnadales; family VGFC01; genus CAZKUN01. The sequence goes on from CAZKUN010000216.1 coordinate 1,787, forward strand.
AGAACGGAGACGTGACGGAGATAGAGGTGGTCACTCGGGTGCCATGAGACCAGGCGCCTGAAAGACGCGGAGCGCAGTGGCAAGTACCGGGACGGCCGTTGGCTCAGCCGTTTTCGACCATGACCTTGAGGTCTGTCTCGGCGGCGACGCCGTCGTAGATATCGTAGACCACAAGAGTCAGCACGTGCTCGCCGTCGGCGTAGTAGGTCGTGTCCCACGACCAGCGGTAGGGCTCGCTGGTTGCCAGGAACCGCGCGACGCCGTCGACGTGGATCTCGACCGACTGGACGGGCACGTCCTCCCCCACCTCGGGAATGACGACGACCTTGCCGCTCAGAGCGCGGCCGGCCTGATGCAAGATGAGGCGCGCGCCGTTCGGTGCCAGCGGCGCCTCCCGACCGCCATTGGTGCCCACGACGGGAACATCAGGCACGGGGTCGACGGCATTCGGAGGATCAGGCTGAGGCGGCGCGGCCGGGCCCGGGTTGGCGGCGACGTACACTGGAGCGGCGCCAGATTCGGCCGGGCATGTGTCGATGAAGTAAGGGTCTGAGACCAGCTCGCGGTAGATGCCAAGGATCGTCTCGTCATCCGTGACGGAGTAGTTGTTGTGGCGCAATCCCTCGCCGATCGTATCCACGGAGAACCAACTGACCATTTTCACGCGTGGGAACTGAAGGGCGAGGCTGGTGTAGAGTTCCTTCGCGCGCAAAACGGCGAAGGTCGGGACCCACGTATCCGAGACGGCGCAGAAATGAGTCGCGGCGTACTCGCAGATCTGGATCGGCTTGCGGTCGGCGTAGAGGTTGTAGACGTACTTCAACTCGTCGCGGGGGTCCTCGCCGCCGGGCTGGTTGATATCGCCGCTGTGGTAGGTGACGGAGTAGATGTTCACCCCGACCCAGTCGACATACTCATCGCCGGGATAGTAGGGCTCGATGGTGCGGCGCGGCATGCTGAACGGGCACCAGACCATCGCCACGTTCGGCGCGACCTCCCGCATGACGCGGGCGACGATCCGCCACTTCTCCTTGTAGACCTCGGGGTCGCCCGAATATGCCTGCCACGTCCCGTTCATCTCGGAGGCGTAGCGTAGGAAGATCGGCACTCCCGAGCGCGAGGCCGCCTCGGCCCAGCCGCGCAGGTACGCATCGTCCTGGACGGGCGCGAGGCCCTCATTGGGTTCCCAGGCGATGTGCGCGGCGGCGTTGCGGCGGCCGAGGTCGGCGACCCACTCGTAGGGGAAGGGCGAGCCATAGCCGACGTAGCGGAGGTAGGTGGCGTGCTTTCGGCCGGTGAGGGATTCGAAGGCGTCGATGTCGTTGCGGCAGTTGCCGTCGAGTTCGATGTAAGCGCCGATGTAACACCCGCGAGCAGGCTCCCAGGGCGCCAGCGTGGGAGGCGCCGCCTGGGCGGCGGGAAGGAAGCTCAGAAGCGGGATGAGAGCGGCGACAGAGCGCATCAATACCTTTCGGACTGAGATGGATACGCAACGAGGCAGAAGTGGAAACTCAGACGTCGAGTTTCCCGTTGCCACGCGGACGGCAGTCTGATTATATCGACGGCCGAGGGCGAGTGTCAATGTGAGCGCGACGACGCGGCGGCCGATCACTCCGCGGATGGCTTCGGGCTGAACACGACATCGGGCTCTTCAGAGCGTGGTCCACGGTGCTGGGTTGTCGAAAGCGACGACATTCAGCCCCGGGTACTGGTCAGCGAGATCTTCGGCGAAGTGGCGCATCCCAGGATTCTCGCTCGTGGCGTGGCTGGTCTCGATCATCGGCACGCCGGCGTCGATGGCGAAGCGCATGCCGTAGTCGTCGGTCTCGCCCGCGATGAACACATCGGGCTCATGAGCTATGACGCTCTGCATGAACGACGTGTTGAGACTGAGGCCGAGCCCTCCCCAAGGCAGCCCGATGCGAGAGACGACCTTGTCGAGGTCGCCCGCGACGCGAACGTAGGCCATGCCCATCCGCTCCTTGACCTGGGCGGCGAGGTCGCGGACGGTGAGCGGCTCCACGATGTGGATGCGGACATAGCCCTCGCGGACCTCGGGATCGGGGAGGCCCAGCGCGCGGGCGAAGTCATCGAGGATGCAGTAGCGATCCAGCATTCCGTGGGCTCGGTAGACGACGAGGCGATGCTCGCCTAGCAGCGCCAGCCGGCGGACGTTCGGCCGCCACCACAGCTTCGAGACCGCGTTGGGATCGCGGAACTCATACGGGAAGATCATCTCCTCGTGGCAGACGATCAAGTTGCAGCCGGCATCGATGGCGGCTGAAATGGCGTCAACGGTTGCCATCCAACACGTCAGCACGCCGGTGATCTCCGACGAGGGCTCTCCGTATCGGAAGCCCTCCTCGGGGCCCTTACCCGGGGACAGTGACTCAATGTACGCGCCGATCTCATTTGCCTGCATGCTCGCGCTCCGGTGGTGTGTTTGGTAGAGGATTCGCCAAGTGGAGGCAAAGACCTTGGGTGGATATTGGGGAACGGGCGTGGTATGATGCGGGGTCGACGGCAACAGCAACGGCGTCGGGGCTAAAGCCCCTCTTACGGGGGTGGGCGCAAGACGAGGCGTGGAGGGGCAAGAGAGGGCGACGAGGCGAGCGGCAGCCGGCCGGCGATCGAGCATCATCACGATGGGTAGCGAGGTCAACTTGAAGCTGCAACTAGGTATCAACTGCGGATTTGCCATCAACCGTTTCCCCGAGCCCGAGGTGTGGCTGAGGATCGTCGGCGAGGAGCTTGGACTGAGGTCGTGCCAATTCGTGGCCGATCTCCTGAACCCGTTCCTGCCGCAGGATCTCGTGGATGAGCAAGCGGACAAGATTCTCGAGAACATGGCGAGATACGACGTCAAGGTTGGATCCACGTTCACGAGCCAGTTCACCCGCGTTAACCACATCCTCCACCCGGATCCTCACACGCGGGAGACGTGGTTTGAGTGGATGAAGCGGTGGATCGATCTCTCGGTGAAGCTCGGCGCGGAGGGCGTGGGCTCGCACTTTGGGATCCTCTCAGTGACCGACAACAACGACCCGGCGCTGCGCGAGGAGCGCGTCAGCCAAGGTGTTGAATACTGGCGGCGGCTGGCGGAGTATGGTGCTGAACGGGGTCTGAGGTGGGTGCTATTCGAGCCGATGTCGATCAGGCGGGAGCTAGGCGAGACCATCGCCGAGACGCAGGCACTGCTCGACCGGTTCGCCGCGATCGACATGCCGATTCCGATGGAGTTGGTGCTCGACGTGGACCACGGCGATGTGTCGTCGACCAACCCAGACGACACGGACCCATACGCGTGGCTGAGGCAGTTTGGCGCGGTGTCGCCGGTCATCCACCTGAAGCAGAGCAAGATGGACAAGGGCGGGCACTGGCCGTTCACGCCCGAGCACAACGAGAACGGCAAGATCACCGGCGAGAAGGTGCTGGCGGCGCTGGAAGAAGCTGGATGTGAGGAGAGCACGCTGGTGCTGGAACTCTCCCACCGCGAGCGAGAGCCGGCGGATTCGAACGTGGTATCGGATCTGAAGGCGTCGGTTGAGTATTGGCGGGAGTTTGTGACGGCATGATTGCGGACGAGGGCGTCCGCGGTCCAGTGAACGGCAATCGACGGGCTGGAAGCCCGTCGCTACGCGGCTGGCGGGGAGTTGATGATGGCGATACCGGATTCGATGGCTGCGGCGGTGCTGCATGGGCCGGGTGATCTGAGAATTGAGAGCGTTGGGGTGCCACGCCCGGCGAAGGGCGAGGTGCTGGTGAAGGTTGGCGCGTGCGGGATCTGCGGCTCCGATGTACCGAGGGTGATGACCAAGGGCACGTATAGCTTCCCGCTGATCCCCGGGCACGAGTTCGCCGGGACGATCGCCGCGCTAGGCGAGGGCGTTGGGGGCTGGCGCGAGGGGGATCGCGTGGCCGTGTTTCCGCTGATCCCGTGCCGCGAGTGCGATATGTGCGAGGAGGAGACATACGAACTTTGCCAGAGCTACGACTACCTCGGCTCGCGGTCAAACGGCGCGTTCGCCGAGTACGTGGTCGCGCCGGCGTGGAACCTCATCGGGGTGCCAGAGGGAGTCTCGATGGAGGTCGCGGCGATGACCGAGCCGGCGGCCGTGGCGTGTCACGGGGTGAGCCGAGGGAACGTCTCTGACGGGGACACGGCAGCCGTTTTCGGCGCCGGGCCGATTGGCATCATCATCACCCAGTGGTGCGCGGCGTTGGGCGCGGGGCCGCTGTGGATCGTGGATATTCAGCCGGACAAGCTGGCTGTCGCGGATGAGCTGACCGAGGCGACGTGCCTGAACGGGATGGACGCGGATGCGGCGGAGGTCATTCTCGATGCGACGGGCGGGAAGGGCGTTGACGCGGCGATCGAGGCGGCGGGAGTGCCTGCCACGGCGCTTCAGTGCATTGCGGCCGCGGCGCGCAACGGCACGGTCGTGCTGCTCGGCAATCCGTCGACCGACCTGACGATCCCGATGGCGGACGTATCGCAGATCCTGCGAAAGCAACTTGAGATCCTCGGGACGTGGAACTCGAGCTTCGGACATGATGAGAACGACGATTGGACGGCGACTCTTCGAGCGATGGCGAGCGGGAAGCTGAATCTGGAGCCGCTGATCACGCATCGGTACCGAATTGACCAGGCGAATGAGGCGTTCCGGATGATGACGAGCGGAGGGGAGTTCTACAACAAGGTGATGTTCGTGTTTGAGTGAGTGAATATGCACCGGCGAGGGCGCCGGTGCTACGCGGAAAGGCGACAGGCGTGGAAACTCAGACACCGAGTTTCCCTGCGCCTGTCCTACGACGCCAACGGCAGGGCGCAATTCATTGCGCCCTATCGCCCCTACGATGGGGCCCACTCGTCGGAGGCGGCCATTTGGCGGAAGCGATTCTCCTCGTGTTGCCAGAGGTCGGTGAGTTGACGGACCCTCAGTGGATGCAGATCGGCGAGGTTATTCATCTCCGCGCGGTCGGTCGATAGATCGTATAGCTCCCACGGGCCCTTGTTCCCCGCAGCCACGAGCTTGTAGTCGTCGACACGCATGCCGCGATTCCCCGAGTGGTTGAAGTAGAGACAGTCGCGGTCGATGGGGCTGTCGTCGGCTAGCGTCTGGGCGAAGCTCTTGCCCGTCAGCGGCGGCGAGGGCTTGCCCCGCCACGTGGGTGATGCGGTTGCGCCGGCGAGGTCGAGCATTGTCGGCAACAGGTCGATGAAGTGGGTGGGCGTGTTGCGCAACTCGCCGCGAGCCTTGAGGCCGGCGGGCCAGTGGACGACCCACGGCGACGAGATTCCCCCCTCATGTATCCAGTGCTTGTGCAGGCGCAGAGGCGTGTTGGCGGCCGTGGACCATCCCGGCCCGAGGCACAGGTAGGACGCCCACGAACCCGGTGGCGCGGACCTGTCGTGCATGTCGCCGCGGATCATCTGCTCGGCACTGGCGCCGTTGTCGGAGATGAACACGATCACCGTGTTCTCGAACTCTCCCATGGCCTTGAGTTGGCGCACGACGCGGCCGATCTCGCGGTCCATGCGATGGACCATCGCCGCGTGGATGGCCATCTTGGTCGCCTGGAACTCACGCTGCTCATCGGTGAGGTCCGTCCACGGCACGGCGAATCCCGCCTCACCGGGACCGATCTCCTCCTGAAGCTTCTCCTCGGGCAGATTCCAGGAGGGAATCGTCTCGGATTGCAGCGGCGATAGCTCGCAGTCGACGATCCCCATCTCGCGCATGCGGTGCAACCGGGCGGCGCGCGCCCTGTCCCGGCCTTTGCGGTATCGATCCTTGTAGCGGGCGATATCCTCCTGCAGCGCGTGCAGGGGAAAGTGAGGGCTGTTGAAGGCGAGGTACTGAAAGAACGGCTGGTCGGCGTTGTCGCGGGCGTGGTCCTTGAGGCAGCGGATTGTGTGGTTGGCGATGGCGGTGGTGGCGTAATAGCCGTCATCGGGCGAGACCTCGGGAAGGGGCTCGTCGTTCTCCCAGTGGGCTTTGGGGGAGAAGAAACGGTTGTGGTCGCCGAGACGGTAGGAGCGATCGAAGCCGCCATCAGCGACGACTTTCGGCGCGCCCTGGATGTGCCACTTGCCGGAGTGGTAGCAACGGTAGCCCGCTTCCTTGAGGTGATGAGGCGCAAGGCGCGCCCATGCCGGCAGGCGGCCCTTGGGCGGATCCATGCGGATCTGCTGGGGATAGTAGCCGGACAGAATCGCCGAGCGCGATGGCCAGCAGCGGCCCGTCCCGTAGCCCTGCGTGAACCGCACCCCTCGGGAGGCGAGCCGATCGATGTTTGGCGTGGAGATCTCTCCGCCGTAACACCCCGCATCGGAGAAGCCCATGTCGTCGGCGAGGATGATGAGGAAGTTCGGGCGCTTGGGTCGCTCTGCGGCGAGGCCAGCGGGCAACGCGGCGGCGACGGCTCCGGAGGCGGAGAGTCTGAGGAAATCGCGTCTGGTGAACATGGAGGCGTCTCTCCTGGGTACTATGGGGTTGGAGCGTGCTTCGCCCGGGGCGGCGACAGGTCCTTGCGAGGCGGGAACAACGGAGGGCTTGTGAGACGTATCACTGAAGTACCGGAATGATGTAACCGGGCGAGCGGAGAAGACCATATGCCCCACACGGAACGGGAAGCAGCGCTCGTATGGGGTATAATCGAATTGGTCCCGACAGCGACATGGACCGAAGGGCCAGGTTATGCGGAAGGCCAGCACCAGCCACATCTGGCGACACGTAGCGGGCCTGTTGATGGCCGCGTGTCTCGGTGGCAGCGCCCTCGCGGCGGAGCGGACGATCGCGCCGTACGAGCGCGCCGACTGGGTGACGGCTGAGAACCCGATCGATACTCACGTGCTGGCCACGCTCCGCGAGCGGGGGATTGAGCCTGCGCACCCGTGCTCGGATGAGGTGTTCCTCAGGCGCGTGTACGTCGATGTCATGGGCACGTTGCCCGAGGGGCCGGCCGTGCGCGAGTTCCTCGAGAGCCGCCGCCCAGACAAGCGCCCCGCCCTGATTGACGCCCTGCTCGAGACGGAAGAGCACGCGGACTACGGCTCGCTGAAGTGGGGCGACCTTCTCCGGGTGAAGGCCGAGTTCCCAATCAACCTGTGGCCCAACGCGGTGCAGGCCTACCATCGTTGGATTCGCGACGCCGTCAAGGAGAACAAGCCATACGACGAGTTCGCCCGCGAGTTGTTGACATCCAGCGGCAGCAACTTCCGCGTGCCGCCGGTCAACTTCTACCGCGCGCTGCAGGGGCATGAACCCGCAACGATCGCCGACGCCGTCGGCCTGACGTTCATGGGGACGCGCCTGGCGAGCTGGCCGACGGAGCAGCGCGAGGGCATGGAGGCGTTCTTCTCGCGCGTCGCCTACAAGCGGACGGCCGAGTGGAAAGAGGAGATCGTCTTCCTCGATCCGGCCCAGAATGAGTCCCTGGACGCGACACTGCCGGACGGCGCCAAGGTCCACATCGAGCTTGGGGACGACCCCCGCAAGGCGTTCGCCGACTGGCTCATCACCCCCGAGAACCCCTGGTTCGCCCGCAACATCGTGAACCGCCTGTGGGCATGGACGTTCGGTCGAGGCATCATCCACGAGCCCGACGACATCCGCGACGACAATCCGCCCTCACAGCCGGAGCTACTGGCCTACCTGGAAGACGAGTTGGTGGGTTCCGGATACGACCTGCGGCACGTCTACCGGCTGATCCTCAACTCGCGGACGTATCAGCAGTCGTCGATCCCCCAAAGCGATGATCCCGACACTGAGGCTCTCTTCGCCATCTACCCCGTCCGACGCATGGACGCGGAGGTGCTGATCGACGCCCTGTGCTATATTACCGGGACGACCGAGACCTACAAGAGCGAGATCCCGGAGCCGTTTACCTTCGTCCCGGTGGAGCAGCGGACGATTGAACTCGCAGATGGCAGCATCACGAGCCAATTCCTCGAGATGTTCGGCCGGCCAAGCCGGGACACGGGTCTCGAATCGGAACGCAACAATGATCCGACGGACGCGCAGCGGCTGCACTGGCTGAACTCAAGCCACGTTCAGCGGAAGATCCAGAACAGCCAGCGGCTCCGCGGCCTCATCCGGGTGGCGAAGGGGAACCAGCGTCTCCTGATAGGGATGCTATACATCAATATATTGTCGCGGTATCCCACCCAGAACGAACAGGTTGCCGCGGAGGCGTGCTTCCCACCCACGGGCTTGCCCATGACGGCAGCGGCGGACCTGGCTTGGGCGTTGATGAATACGAAGGAGTTTCTGTATCGGCACTAGGCGAACGACCGCAGGCAAGATTGCCTGCGCCACGGGATGGCAGTGCGAGCTGGAAGCTCGCGGTCCGAGACGGCGTCGGGGTTGAAACCCCTCCTACAATAGCTGGAAGGGACTCGACGATGAGCGAGAGACCAGGTGGGATCAGTCGACGCGAGGCACTGAAGCGAGGGATGCTCGGAGCGACGGGGCTGGCGCTCGCCGGGCCGCTGGGCGCGCTTACGCGGCGGGCGGAGGCGCAGGCTCCGATGGCGAAGGCGAAGTCGGTGATCCAGATCTGGATGTGGGGCGGCCCCCCGCACACGGATACCTTCGACCCGAAGCCAGACGCGGGCTACGACTACTGCGGCCCGCTGGCGAAGGCCATCCCCACCAATGTGGATGGGATACAGCTTGGCGAGTCGCTTCCACTGCTCGCGCAGCAAACGGACAAGTTCTCAGTCATCCGCAGCATGACCCATGGCGTGAATGGCCACGAGACGGCGTCTTACATCACGCAGACCGGGCGGGAACCCAGTAGGCTCGTATACCCGTGCGCGGGGTCGGTCGTCTCGCTATTCAAGGGCTACGACCACGGATATGAGGGTCTGATCCCGCCGTACATCGTTCTGACCCAACCTCAGGGGCGGTTCTCAGAGGCGGGGTTCTTGGGGCAGCGCTACAAGCCGTTTGCCACGGGTGGCAATCCGGCTCAGCAGCGCTTCGTGGTCGAGGGCGTGATCGCTCCGGGGATCACCGATGAGCGCCAGGCGGATCGACGGGAGCTGCTTCACTCGATCGATTCACTCGGGCGGGCGATGCCTGACAGTGCCCGCTTTGCCAAGCTGAACGAGACTGAGGACAAGGCGTACGACATGATCCTCGGTGACGCGAGGAAGCTGTTTGACCTCGATGAGGAAGAGAAAGAGACGCGCGATAAATACGGCCGCAACACCTTCGGCCAGTCGTGCCTGATGGCGCGACGATTGGTCGAGGCCGGCATGCCGTACATCACCATCAACTACAGAGGGTGGGACACGCACAAACAGCACTTCGAGACCATGCGCCGGAAGCTGCCGGAGATGGACCGAGGCATGGCATCGCTGCTGGAGGACTTGAGCCAACGCGGGTTGCTCGACAGCACGATCGTGTGGTGGGGCGGCGAGTTCGGGCGGACGCCGAAGGTCCAGTGGGACCCACCGTGGAACGGCGGCCGATCTCACTTCGGCGCGTGCTTCTCATCGGTCGTGGCCGGTGGAGGCTTCAAGGGTGGCCACGTCGTCGGCGCATCCGACGCGAAGGGCGAGACGGTCGACGACCGTCCCGTCTACCCCCACGATCTGCTCGGCACCATGTACTCGTTGCTTGGGATTGACCCCGAGGGCCCGCTGCCGAATCCGAGGGGGTTGGATGTGAAGGTACTGCCGACCGAATCAGATGAGGTGAAGTCGGGCGGTCGTCTCACGGAGATAACTTAGGCCGGAGCACGTTACCATGGCACGATGCAATTTCGCGCTTATCGTGGCAACGACCCTCGGCGCGGCCGGCGCTTGGGGCCAGCCCAACGTGGCCGATCCGCACCTCGGGTACCTGTACCCCGCGGGTGGCCAACAAGGCGCGACGTTCCAGATAAAGGCCGGCGGCCAGTGGCTCCAGGGCGTCAACGAGATCCACATATCCGGCGAGGGCGTTGAGGGGACCGTCACCCAGTACATCCGCGCGCTGACCCGACAGGAGATCCGCCGGATCGGGCAGCACATCCGCAAGTTCGAGCGGGAGATCCGCGATGAGCAGGCCAGAGCCGCGGGCAAGCCCGAATCCGCTGCGGCGCGCCCGGAACTCCAGCCTCTCCCCGAGCACGCGGTCGTCGAGGGCATCGAAGAGATGAACCTGCTGGAGTTGGCCGCGCTGCGGGCCGAGTTGTTCGACCCGAAGAAGCAACCCAACGCGCAGATTGCCGCGACCACGCTCATCGACGTAACGATCGCTCCGGACGCCGCGACAGGCGACCGGGAAATGCGGCTTGGAACGCCGAACGGGCTGACGAACCCCATGGTCTTTCAGGTCGGCGTTCTGCCGGAAGTGTCGGAGTATGAGCCGGAGAAGATCGGTCCCGCCGCCGCGCCTCAAGTGGCCCCGCCGCTGGATCTGCCGGTGCTGATTAACGGACAGATCGAGCCGGGCGACATGGACCGCTTCCGCTTCACGGCGGTGCAAGGGCAACGGCTGGTCATCGAGACGCGCGCGCGACACCTGGTGCCTTACCTGGCGGACGCCGTCCCAGGGTGGTTCCAGGCGACGCTGGCGCTGTACGATTCGGCAGGCAAGGAACTCGCCTTCGCGGACGATTATCGCTTCAGCCCGGACCCGGTATTGCTCTACGAAGTGCCGACGACTGGGGAGTATGCCGTGGAGATCCGCGACTCCATCTACCGTGGGCGCGAGGACTTCGTCTATCGCATCGGCATCGGCGAGCTGCCGTTCATCACGCAGATGTTCCCGCTCGGGGGCGTGGCGGGAAGCGAGGTTGTCGCCGAGATCGATGGCTGGAACCTCCCCACGAAGCAACTCACGCTCAACACAGAACCCGGCGGAACAGAGATCCGCCACACGGCCTTGCGCCAAGGTGGATCGCTTTCCAACCCCGTAGCGTATGCCGTGGGCGACCGCCCGGAATCGACCGAGACCGAGCCGAACAACACGGCGGACGAGGCGCAGTTGGTCCATCTGCCCGTGACGATCAACGGCCGGATCGCCGAGGCGGGCGACGTCGACGTGTTCAAGTTCACGGGCTTGGCCGGCCAGGGGATTACGGCCGAGGTCCATGGACGCAGGCTGATGTCGCCGATCGATTCGCTGCTTCGACTGACCGACGCGTCGGGCACGGTGCTCGAGTGGAGCGACGATTACGAAGACAAGGGAATGGGTCTCTGCACGCACCACGCCGATTCATTCGTGAGCGCCAAGCTGGCCGAGGACGGCATGTACTACGTGCGGATGCGCGATTCTCAGAATCACGGGGGCGATGCTTACGCGTATCGCCTGAGCATCACGCCGCCCCAACCCGACTTCGCGCTGCGCATCAATCCGTCCAGCGTTTCGCTCCGGGCGGGAGGGTCCGCACCGCTATCAGTCCACGCGCTGCGCAAGAACGGCTTCGAGGGCGCGATCGAAGTGGCGCTCAAGAACGCTCCCGTCGGCTTCGAACTCTCCGGCGCTCGCATCCCGGAGGGGCTCGACAGCATCAACATCACGCTGCGGGCTCCCCGAGCCTGGCTGAAGGATCCGTACGTGCTTGAGATGGAGGGGCGCGCCGTGATCGATGGGGAGACCGTCACCCGACCGGCCGTGCCTTCGGAAGATATGATGCAGGCTTTCCTCTACCGACACCTCGCGCCCTCGCAGACGTTCATGGCGCAGGTCAAGCGCTCGCCCCCATTCATGCCCAGCCTCGAATTGGCATCCACCGACCCGCTCCGCATCCCATCCGGCGGGGGCATTCAGATGCAGGTCAATGCGCCCGACGTCCCCGCGCTTCAGGCCGTCCAGCTTGAACTCAGCGACGCGCCTGATGGGCTGACGATCGAGGGCGTCAAGGTCGTGCCGGGCGGCGTGGCCTTCACCGTGAAGGCGGGCGCGGATGTGCTGGATATCGGGTACGTGGACAACCTGATCGTCAAGGGAACCATCCAGGTGGATCAGATGAACCGGGAGGGCAAGCCGACTGGGCGCAAGAGGCGCGTGCCGCTTGGCTTCCTGCCGGCGATCCCGTTTGAGGTCGTGCAAGGGTAGAGGCGACGGCTGGTCCATGGCTCGCCCACGGCTCGCGGCCACCGCCGCGGGCCGCTTGTGGTTTACGCCGAGGGATAGGACTGGCCTTGAGGCCAGCATCGAAGTCTCAGAGCTGGTGGAGCCGCAGGAGTCGTGTCTCGTGTAGGAGGGGTTTCAACCCCGACAGGCCGCACGCGTCGATGGCGGCAACAGCGTCGGGGTTGAAACCCCTCCTACACAAGGCAACAGCCTACACCGCTAACTATCCGACCCGCCATGGGCCTGAGACTCCGACACGGGCTCCCGGACTTGAGGGCGGAGGATTCGGTCGTGCGGAGGGGAAGCTGTGCGGAGGTGTTAAGACCCATCGACTCGCGAGCACGAGAAAGGCATTGGTCATGAAGGCAGCAGTGTATCAGGGCTTGGACGACATGGTCGTGAAGGACATCCCCACGCCGACGGCGGGACCGGGCGAGGTTCTCGTCAGAGTTAGGGCCTGCGCGGTGTGTGGGTCGGACATTCGCATCTACCACCACGGCAATCCCCGAGTGATCCCGCCGCAAGTCATCGGCCACGAGATCGCGGGAGACGTGGCTGAGGTTGGCGACGGCGTCGAGGGCTTCAAGGTCGGTGACCGCGTCGCCTCGGGCGCGGACGTTCCCTGCGGACGGTGCCTCGAGTGTCGCGACGGGCGCGGGAACAACTGCGCCATCAACTATGCCATCGGCTACCAGTTTCCGGGCGGGTTCGCCGAGTACGTGCTCTTCAACGCAACCACCATCAACTACGGTCCCCTGCACCACATTCCCGGCGACCTGGGCTACGCCGAGGCGGCGATGGCCGAGCCGCTGGCATGCACGATCAACGGGCTTGAGCTGGTGAATCTAGGCATCGGCGAGAGCATCGTGATCATCGGTGCGGGGCCGGCGGGCCTGCTGATGAGCCAGCTCGCGCGGCACATGGGCTCAACGAAGATCATCCTCGCGCAGCGCTCGAAGGCGCGGCTTGAGATGGCGAAGCAGTTCGACATCGACGCGCTGGTATCGACGACGGAAGAGGACCTGACACAACGCGTCATGGAGGAGACGAACGGGCGCGGCGCGGATGTTGTGGTGACGGCGTGCGCGTCGCCCGACATGCACGAACTGTCGATCGACCTGGCGGCGACGCGAGGGCGGATCAACTACTTCGGCGGACTCCCAAAGGACGCGCGGCCGATCACGATCCTCAGCAACACGATTCACTACAAAGAGATCTTCGTGACCGGCTCGCACGGCAGCATCCCGCGGCAGCACGAAGCGGCGCTTGGCCTCATTGCATGTGGCGCGATCAAGGCCGAGCCGCTGATCACTCACACGCTGCCGCTGGCGAACATCCACGAGGCGTTCGATCTGGTTGAGACGCGAACGGGGATGAAGGTGGTTGTGGAGCCATAGGGACGGCTAACGAATCCACGGTCGGCACGAGAGAGACTGAAATGGAGGCGCGCAACGTGTCTAGTCTGGCAATCGATGGTGGACCCAAGACGGTTACGGCCGCGATAGACGACACCTTCCCGAAGGTGGGCGGACCTGAGAAGACTCACGTCAACTACGTGCTGGACCATTACGACGAGGCCTACGCGGAGCTGGACAAGTTCGACGAGGAGTACCGGGAGTATGTCGGCACCAAGCACGCGCTTTGCATGTGCAACGGGACGGCA
>CAZKUN010000217.1:0-15497 GCA_964555935.1 uncultured Armatimonadia bacterium
GTCTGAAGGACGCATCGGGGATCACCTGTGGCGCAGCGTCAGTGGTTGCCGGGCGCTGCCAACGCGCGTGGTCTGAACCTGCCCACATCTTTAGCGTCAACGCCCGATTCCCCTTCTGGGCGGCGTGCCCTGTCTGCCCGTACGGTCCGTAAAGTCATCCGCGATGTAGAGCCCGAAGATCCCGCCCCTTGGGCGGCTACTCGGCCAGCGGGAGAACGCTCTGACAGTATTCGATGACGGGTATCAGAACCGCGCGCGCAACGAGCAGCAGAGAGAGGTTGCTCAGAAGGGGATTACGTGCGCTATGGCGTGGGGTCCGGGTCCGTCTTACGCCGCTCTGCGGGAGTACGACTTCAGTGATCCCCCCCAGGAACTGCTCAACCTGCACTTCGTCGGGGCGAATGACGCCGGCGGTCGACAAACCCGTCGCCTCTTCCCCATCGCCACGCACGTCGTCCATCTCCCTATGTGTCTGAGCTTGACGCCAACGTCTCTCAAAAGGGGATTCCCACCCCACGGTGAACGGTCTCCCCGGTGCAGATTCCCACGGGAGGGCCGTCCATGGACCGTCGCCCGAACATCCTGATGCTGATGTGCGACCAACTCAACGCGAGCGTCCTGGGGTGCTATGGCGGCCCCGTCGACACTCCGAACCTCGACCGTCTCGCCGCCGAGGGCGTGCGATTCACCGATGCCTCCTGCCCCACGCCCTTCTGCTCGCCGAGCCGCGCATCGCTCATCACGGGACTCTACCCACACGCCCATGGCATCGTCACCAACGTCAACCGGCGCGACTACCCGGCGATCCCCGCGCCGCCTACCGAGGAGGGTGTCCGCGAGTCCGATGTCACCACCGAGGGGCTTCTGCACGCGGCGGGCTACCAGACCCACCACTACGGCAAGTGGCATCTGATGGACGATGACCTCGGCCACTACCCTGACATGTTCGGCGAGCATCACGGGTACGCCACGGGGATGTCGGACGTATTCAACGACGTGAGGTCTCGGCCCAACGACGAGTGGCTTGAGTGGTACGGGTGGGCGCTGCCGGTGACCGTCAGCCCTCAACTCCAGGACGCGGTCGCCGGGCTCGGCGACCGATGGGCGGGCCATCCTCACGCTGAGTTCATCACGAAGATGGGTCGGCTCGACCTGCCCCTGTCTCAGAACTTCGACGTCCAGGTCACGGATCGCGCGTGCGAGCGAATCAGCGGGCTGCGGGATGATCCCTTCATGATCACCTGCTCCTTCAACTACCCTCACGACCCGAACGTCGTGCCCTCGCCTTACTACGAGGCGTTCTCGCCCGACAACATCGAACTCCCGGCCAACTACGACACCCGCGAGGAGCGCTTCGAGGAAGAGTGGTCTCGGCGGATCGTGGCGGACCTCGGCGAGGCCGTCGCGCGCGAGTTCCTGCGGATTTACTACGCGAGCGTGAAGCTGGTCGACGACCAGGTTGGGCGAGTGCTGCGTGCCCTGGACGAGACGGGCCGCGCGGAGGATACGATCGTCCTCTTCACAGCCGACCACGGCGATATGGCGGGCGGGCATGGGATGATCTGGAAGAGCACCTCATCCTTCTACGATGAGGTGGTCCGCGTCCCGCTCATCGTCCGCTGGCCGGGCGGGCTGTCGCCCCAGGTCAGTTCCGTTGAGGCGGGCCTCACCGATGTGATGCCGACGCTGCTCGAACTGGCCGAACACCCCATCCCCGGGCACGTGCAGGGCCACAGCCTCGCCCCATACATCACCGGCGCCGCCGACCCTTCCACCGCGCCTTCGTATCGATTCTCCGAGCGCGTTCCGGCCCCCGCGGGACACGCGCGCGCTCTTCCGGACGAGCCACACGGGTCCTTCATGATTCGCGGCGAGGGATGGAAGTACGTGCGCTATGCGGGTGGCGATGAGTGCCTCTATAACCTGACCGACGACCCGGGCGAGGTGACGAATCTGGCGGACACTCCCGCCGTCGGGGCTCGCAAGCAACAGCTGGCCGCCGCGCTCGATTCATGGCTTGCCGAGACGTGGCGACCACTCGCCGACTGACCGATCGTTCAGCGAACGTCCCGGCGAAGGTGGTCCATGCGCGTCATCGACGAGCGGACGGGCGACGCCCGGTAACAGCGGTAACGGGTCACGCGCACTTTCTTCCTACCAGCCGACAGCGATGGGCGGAGCCAACTCAAGTGTTAGTGATTCGAATCGCTCCCCGTGCGGGGGGCGAAAAGGCACTTCTGAGCGCGAGAGGGATGTGAAGTGGAGCCCATGCCGGACGGAGGAAGACGGCGCTTAGAACCGATCTACGAGGGATGCGGGGTCAGGGCTTGTCGCCGGGCTGCTTCTGCAGGGCCTCCTTGATCGCCTCGATCAGCCCCTGCGTCTTATCGATGTCATCCCTCGCCCGGTCGCCGAATTCGGAGTAGCCGCACAGGGCGGCCTCGCCGTATGCTAGGGCATCGCTGAAACGGCCTTCCCTGGCATACATCAGGGCCATGTTGAACTGGGGGTCGGCCGCACCATACCGGTCGTCGTTCGCCAGCGCGTGGCGGATCGACTCCTGCCAGTGGTGCGCCGCGCGGTCTACGTCCCCGGCGCCTTCGTAAATGCCCCCGAGCTGGTTGTGCGCCACCGCCAGGCTGGCCACAGCGGTCTCCGGGATGAGCGCAAGCTGCCTGTGGTACCCATCGGCTGCGGCGTTCAGGTGCGCGAGCAGGTCCGTCTCATCGGCGCCGGCGGCCCGGGCCTCGTCGAAACGCTCCAGGGCGACGGATCCTATCTCGCCGTGGCACTTCCCGCGGTTGAGCTCGTCACTGTCGGGCATTAGCTCCAGGCCCTGCCGGTACGCTTGCTCCGCTTGGTCCAGGTCCCGGACCTCCTCGACGCGCTTGTACGCTTGACCAATATTGACGTAGGCAACGGCTTCTCCTGGCCGATTGCCGATCCGCTGGAGCAGCGCGATGGCCTCACGGTACTGCTCAATGCACTCCGCCTTCCCCTGCTCCCTCAGGATCTGGGCCAAGCCGTGCACCGACGCAGAGAGGTCTCGGATCGTCTCGCGCTGCTCGTCGGTCAGCGTGTGCGGTGGAAGTGCCAGGGCCGCCTGCGCGTCGCGGCGGTCCCGCTCTACGCACCCTCGCTGCAACTGCTCCGCACCGATATAATCCCGCGCCTCCCGGTACAAATGGACGCGGTACTCGGTGACCAGACCCCACGCGTTCTCACGGCCGGAAAGCGGCCCATCCGTCTCGGGGTCGCAGAACTCCGGCAGGATCTCACGCACGCAGCGCGCCCAGTCCGCGCGACGGCCACGGTGATCGTAGAGAACGCGCGGGCCCTGCATCGCGCTGATCACGGAATCCCACCACCCGTTGGTCCGCGCTAGCCGCCACGCGTGGAGGATGTTGGGCTCCTCCCTCGCCAGGACAGCGATGACGCCGCGGTTGCCCTTCTGGTACTGACTGTGGTAGTGGTTTCCCAGCTCTCCCATCGCCTCCGCGAAGGCGCGCTCCGCCTCGGCGCGGCGGCCCGGGTAGTGCTCCTCGAACAGCTCTCGGAAGTGGAGCGGCAGAGCCGGGTGGATGGTGTAGTAGCCCTCGCCGACCGACGTCACCAGGCCGATATCGGCGGCGCGGTCGAGGAGAGCGATGGCCGTCTCAGACGTGAGGCCGGCCAGTTCAGGTAGGCGCCAGTCCTCGTCCTCGCTGCCCATGATCCGGAGCGCGTCGACATCGACGAAGCCTTGAAAGAGGTGGAGAAGGGCAAGGATCTTGCGCTCGTCCTCGGTGAAGGCCTGGTCGAAGCCGTAGCTGAGGGAGGCGCCGAGGGACTTGTCGCGGCCCTGTTCCTGCTCGTCGTCGATCTCGGCCTCGCCGGCGAGGAGGTCCTCGGCGAAGGCCCGGATCTGCTCCGCCGTCTTGAGCTTGTCTCGGATAGCCTGGCCAACGACGACGCGGATGGTCGGCGGGTTGCCCTGGGTGTACGCCAGCAACGGGCGCCAGGCGGGCATGTCAAGGTGGTCGCGACCAAACTGCTTGCCGATCGCCCGGGCGAGCGTCTCGCGGTCGATCATCGGCATGGGCCGCACGGCGATGCGGCGGGGGAGATCGCCGAGCCATTGCCTCTCGTCACGCCGGCTGGTGAGGAGGACCTTGGCCTGCGTCTTGTCGCGCAGTTCGCGGAGGAAGGCGCGCAGCTCGTCCTGCTCCTCCTGCGACCAGTCGGACTCTGTGCCCGCCGGAAAGCCCGTGATGGGCTCGACGTTATCCCAGATCCAGAGAACGGAGCGCTTGTTGAGCACCTGGAGCGCCACGTCCCGCTGCTGGTCGGGCTCAAGCGCGAGCCAGTGAATGCCGTTCGCCGCCAGCTCGCCGCCGAAGGCCTGCTCGATGGGACCGAGGATGTCGGTGAGCGTGGTATGTCGCTCGAAGGAGGTGAAGAACACGGGCCCGACGCCGCCGGTCAGACTGTACCAGCGGGCGAACTCGGCGGCGGTCTGCGTCTTGCCGCAACCGGCACGACCCTCCAGCAGGACGAGCTTGTGCTCATCAAAGGCGCGGTCGAGGGCGAGCAGCGTCTCATCGCGACCGATGAAGCCGAACTCGGGCGCTTCGGGCAGGCCGATCTCGCTGCCGCGTGTCGGCGTCGTGCTCCCGGCCTCAACCGTCACGTCGAGGGCCTCGTCCTCCTCCTGCTCGGGAAGGAGTCGGATAGGCGCCGCCTCGTAGGCGACGGGGACGCACCAGTCGTGGACGGCGATTTCCTCGTTGGCGATGTCGCGGAGGGGATCGGCCTGAAGCTGCTTGCGGCAGGCGGAGGCAGCCTGACCGAAAGAGCGCCCACGCGCCAGATCGGCGTAGAGGCCGCCGACGAGTTGGGCGGCCGTGGCGACCCAAAGGTTGTACTGCATGGCCAGCACGCCAGGGATACCGGTGTCGAGCACCTCCTGGGCGAAGGAGCCAAACGCTCGCACGCGCTGGTGGCTGTCTTGGTCCGGCGCACCGGACGCGTTATCGCTCGGCGGCGTCTCATCAGGGCCCTGCTCGCCCGCTTTCGCCGACTGGCAGGCGTTCATCACCAGCACGGAGACGCCGGTGTCGGCGAGGAGTTGGCCGAGTTCAGGACCGTCGACGAAACGCCGGTTGCCTACATGGCCCGGGTTCTCGAACAGCAGGTAGCCGCGTTGCCCCGGATGCGGGGTGTGAGGATAGCTTGAGTGGTCGACCAGGGAATGGGGGCTGAACTCGCCCTGCTCATCACCGGCATCCGCGCCGGTGGCTTGCGCGAGGTCGAGGAAGCCGCCGTGCCCGTCGAAGTGAACGATATGGTAGGGCTCCCCGGCATCATGCGCCTGACGGAGGCGTTTGACCAAGGCCTCGAACGTGGGGGGGGCGGAGGGCGTCGATGCGGAATGTCTCGGGCTTATCGCCGATCGCGCTGACGAGGCTGTGGGCGACGGAGCGGAACGGCACGTCGTCAGCATGGCCGGGTCGGCAGATGACGAGGAGAATGCGGATGGGCGGCTCAGTGTCCGTCGCCAAGCGCGCCGGTCGGACGGGCCCGGCGTGCATCCGGACGAACTCGGCGGCACGGACGGCGAGCCACGCGCCGGTCTTGGGATCGCGGAGCAACTCCCAGGGAACGGGCCAACCGGTGATTCCCCCGGTGGAGACCTCGACGCGCGTCTCATTGAGGTCCGGTTCAAGCCTCGCCCACAAGTCTCGGGCGTCGTCGTTGGCATGGAACACATCAGTGAAGAGTTCCTGGCCGACGGCCCGCATGATGTCCTCGGCCGCACCCGCGAGCTTGGGCGCGGGGTCGTCGGGGTAGAGGGGGTATTCCTCCAGGTACCAGCGGATGCGCTCGCGGTCCTCAGCGGTGATGCTGAAGGTGAAGTCCTCGATGACGGCTCTGAACTCGTCGGTGCCAGGGCAGTCGTAACGGAGCGAGACCTGTTCGCGCTCGCGGACGGTTTCGTGGGTGATCAAGAGTTTTCACTGAGGTCCGTTCGGCATCGTAATCCCCCGTCATGCGTCAATAATGAGGCGTGTTCCGACAATGGAACGTCGCGAGACGTAGGGTTGAACAAGGGGTTCTTCGTCGAGGAGGATGGAGGGACCTCTGTCGGGCGGGAGGGGGACAGAATCCAGGATTCAGGAGGACGGAGAAGGAAACGGCGAACGGCGTCGGGGTTGAAACCCCTCCTACAGGGGCTGAGAGAGGGGTGAGATGCCCCCAGATTCAGGGGCGGTGAGTTTCCGGACACCACGGGGGGCACGGAGGCGAAGGGCTCCGTATGGCCATGGAGGCTCGCCGCGGTCAATCGCCCGGCATGAAGCCCGCCACTCCCCGGCTGGCCGCGCGGACCAACACAATGCGGCCGACGGAGAGCGCGTTCTCCTTCTTCGACCCACGAACGTAGGCGGGGCCCTCGAGCTTAAGCGCGACGAAGGCATACCAATCCTCTTCGGGGTAGCCCAGCATCAGCGGCCTGTCGATCTTGAGGCTCATGTGCCATGACCTGTGAGCGAAGAGGATGCTGCCCGGCGTGACCCGGTAGGGCCCGAGCCTGTACCAGTGGTAGGCCTCGTCCCTGGGGACGGGCACTCGCACGTCTTTGCTCCCGTCGCTTCGCACCCCTGCCGGCACAAGGGTCACCTGCGGGCCCCACCTCTTCGGATGGCAGTACAGCCCAAACGGCACCTCCGTGCCAGGCTGGTCCTCGGGCTTGGCGAGCCGAACCGCCACGCCGCCGGGGGCGCTCGGATCGTCGATCACGCGCCGCCCCATGTGCTCGTTGTCCCACGACGCCTCGCGCAGCACGTCCACCACGTCGCGGCTCGGGAAGACCCCAAAGGCGCCGGGCAGCTCCGGCTGTGCGAGCGCAAGCCGCAGTCGCGCCTCGTCATCATCCACGGCATCCAGGGCCTCTGCGACCTTGGCAGCGATCCGCCGGTGGCGCACGACCTCGCGCTTGTCGGCGATGTAGCGGTCCAACACGCGCTCTCGGTCCCACGGCATGGCCCCCCCACCGCCAAGGCCAGCCGCCAGCGTGTCCCAGAGCCCAAGAACAGCCGTGTCGACCGGCAGCCGCTCCCCCCGCACGCGCGCCAACTCGGGCGATCCCGCCTCGCACGTCCTCTCGGCACGGTCGAGGATCTCATAGGCGTCCTGGAAGAAGGCAAGGTTCATGTACGACCGGCGGAAGACCGGCACCGCCGTGAGCGATTCCGCGCTATCCGCCAGGCTCTGAGTGAGGTAGTCCAACCACTCCTCCATCGGTTCGGCGGCGGGTCCATACCAGGCTCGCATGAAGCGGCGGACCGATGCCTCGGCGTCCTGGTCGGGGTCATCCATCAGCTTGAGGCCCAACCAGCGGGTCAGGGCCCCGAAACTGAGGCCGTCCTCGTTGCTGAAGTCCGCAAACTGCCCATCCCGAATACCCAGCCCGCGAAGATACTGCACGTCGCCCTGGATCAGGCGGACCCGCGTGTAAGGCGTGTCGAAGGGATCGCCCATGAACAGCCGCCAGTAGTCCCACACTCGGATGCGGGATGCCAGGCGTGCCCACCCCTCCGTCGCCGCGCGATGCTCGGCATTGGCCGGGTGGGTCAACGGCTTCGTCGGGTCGCGCCAGTTGTCGGGTGCCAGGTACGCCAGTTGGATCATCACGTTGTCGCGGGGCCGCATATTCGCCGGAGGGTGGATCGTCAGGCTGTAGGCAAAGGTCCAAATGATGACGTCGGGGTAGTCGCGCCCAATCTCGTCAGCCACGGCATTGACGAACTCCAGCACCAGCCCGGATTCGGCGCCCGAACGCCTAACCACCTCGCGGCACGGCTCGCACTGGCACATGTTGTGGTGGTCGTTCATGCCCAGGTCGTAGAGCACGGGGTGGGGGCGGTTCTCGTCCGCCGCACGGGCACGGTCCTGGGCGATCGCCTCGCGCATCCGCCCCACGACGGCCTTGCGCATGGCGGTGTTGGTGAGGCATAGCTGCCCGTGCTGGCGCATCCGCGTGCCACTCGTCGACAGGGAGTACCACTCGGGGTGCTTCTCAAAGTGCTCCTCGGGCGGCAGGTAGGTGTAGAAGCTATGCCCCAGGCCGGGCCAGCCCTTTCGACGCACTCCCATGCGGGTGTCGTCACCCCAGAGCCAGGCAGCCGCGCCGACCCGGTTGCGCGCGCTCCACAGCTCCGCCTTCCGAAGGAACTCCGGCGCGTTGTTGTACTTCCTCTGTGAGGAGTAGATCCAGCGCATCCGGGCGAGGGCCGGCGAGCGCTTGCGGTCGACTCGGGTGACTTCCAGGTCCGGCAGATCCGGGATCAGTGACACGTCCGGGCTCAGCCAGGCGACGTCGAGGTCGCGCTCAAGGAACTCGTACACGGCGTAGAGCGTCCCTCGAGGCCGACCGCCGGTCAGTATCAGACTGTCACCAACCGTTCGGGCGAGCGATTCCTCCTCGCCCATCACGGTCACATCGACGCCGCTCTGCACGGCAAACCGCGTGTGTCCGACAAAGATGGCCGCACGGCCGCGTCGCAGCTTGCCCTCCTTGACGACCTCAAATGCCCCCCCGGTGATCTTCTTCAGGTGCAGAACCAACTCGTCCGCCGCAAAGCGCTCAGGGGGTGTGGGTCGGTCCGCAACAGCAATTGCTATCGCGGGTTGCCCGTCCCGCGCGATGACGGCGGCCCCCAGTGGGGAGGCACACGCCGCGGCGACCAACAGACCGGGGGCCAGGCGGAGCATGTTCGGTCTCCTCGTGCAGGTCGGGGTCGGTTCCGTTCGTTAGTCTGCTTCGGCACGATACGACCAAGGCCCTGCCCGCAGTGATCGGCACCATCCAGCGCGAGAGCTTCCGGGGCGGTTCTCGGACCAGGAACGTAGGGCCGTGGATCGTGATGGACCACTACGCCCCCAGCTCCACCACCACGACGGCGTAGATCTCCAGCCGGTCCAGCGTCAGCCGCAGTCGTCCCTCCCCCACCTCCCAGTGGGTCAGAGCCCTCGGCCCCGCCGCGTCAGGGGAGACCACGAGCACCCTCTTGACGATCTTCCCCGCTGGAATCGCGATGTCCAGTGCGATGTCGCGGTCTGGCGTCACTTTCTCGCCGTCGGGGTAGACGTTGTAGTTGACGAGGTGGACCAGAAGCCTTCCGGGCTGCTTCTTCGGAATGACCACGGTGGAGGGGTCGGCATCCACCTCGACAGGCAGGGGCTCCGGGAGAACCCAGCGCAGGCCGTCCGTCACCTCGGCCGGCGGCGGCGACGGGCGGCTGAGCGTATCGCCCTTCGCGAAGTCCCGGGGATTGACCAGCCAGTAGTGCTCCTCGGGGCAATCGGGGAAGTACACGAGCTTGCCCCGGCCGACCTCGAGCCGGACTGGGCCAGCTTTGCCCCCCACAGCGACCAGGCGGCAGTTGTCGACAAAGCCGTCCCCCACATCGATGCCTACGCTGATCCTCCCGCCCAGATGCTCCGAGCCCGCGCTGTCGTACACCACGGAGACGGGACAGAACGAGCCGACCGGCGCAGCATCCAGATCGACGCGGGCGAGTTCGGCCCTGACGACTCGATCTCCCTCTTCCTCCCACGCTTGAAGGGACAGATGGCCGCCCTTCCCCTCGGAGACCAGCAGGACATCCGCCGCGAATCCGTACGACGTGTCAGCGGCGATCACGAGCCCGGTATCCTGCACGATGTGCGTTCTCTTCAGCCCATCGGGGCCACCCACAGACCGCCAGACGTGGTCTCCCTCCGGGGCGGACCAGCCGTAGGTCGGGCGGGGGTTTTCCACGCGTCCCACGAAGGCCTCGACCCGGGCCCAGCCCGGCGGAGGTCCGCCGTCAGCCACCGGCTCCTCGAAGCTCGCGTTGGCCAACTGATGCTCCTCGATCGACAGCATCCCGTCGGTGATGACCTCCAGGCCCGAGGGTTCCCTGCGGAGGAACTCATCGTAGTAGACTCCGGAGTTGTGCGTGGCGATCACGCCTCCGCCGCCCTGCAGGTAGGCCCTGATCCGGCCGATCTGCTCGTCGGTCAGGCAGGCCACGTCGGGCAGGATCACGGCATCGTATTCATCCAGCACTTCCGGCCTCAGGTCCCTCTCAGCGATGATGAAATCGAAGGGCACGTGCAGGTCCAGCAGCATCTGCCCCATCCAGTACGCCGGATTGCGATTGCCTTCGTAGATCGCCTTCGACCACCACGAGTAGACGACAGCCACGTTCGCCCCGCTCCGGACGTCCGCGTAGTAGTCCTCGTGCTTCTCGACGAAGTCGGAGTACTCACGCGTGATGCTCTGATCGAACGCCCAGTTCTGGCACGCTCCGCCGCTGGCGCACGCCTCCGCCAGGGCGATCCTGTGCTGCGTGGCGTTGCGTCGGGGCGCGTCATTCTGCACGAGGACCACGGGCCTCCCGTTCCCCGCGGCCAGGCCCAGCAGGTACGAGGGCACAGTGCTGTAGGGCGCGCAGCCGTGGCCGAACTCCTCCCAATGCACGTAGTCGTACAGGTCGGTGTGAGCGTGGAGGTAGACCGAGATGGAACTCGAGGTGTTCGCCCCGACACCGAGGTTGTGGCTGAACACAAAATCCGGATACTTCGCCCGCACGGCCTCCTGCACCGCGGCCCAGTTATCGACCCAGCACTTCCATCTCCAGCGCAGATGCTCTCGGTTGATCGACTCCGCCATGTCCCCGCCCATGTCCTCGGTCGGCAGGGGCGTTGCGGCATCGCGCCCGGTATCGGCCAGGTGGGCCTGCCACCGGGTCTTGCAGTGCTCGCCCTGGCAGTAGAGCACAGCCGGATCGGCGTAGCCTCCCACGTCGTACCAGAGCCCATCGAAGCCCTCATCGGCGAGCATCATCGCCAGACTCTCGTGCAGGCCGAGCCACAGGGGGTTGTTGTAGCAACTCGTGAACACGTGCTCCCCGAAACTCCCGCCGAGCATCATCCGGCGATTTCCCTGCTCGTCTCTGGCGTAGTAGTCCTCGGGGTCGAGGCCCTTGTCGGCCCACACGGCCGGATCGAATCCCGTACTCGGGACGCAAGCCATCACCCGTATGCCGGCCTCGTGCAGCTCGTCCAACTCGTGCCCAAGACGCTCCTGGATGTGTTCACGGATCGCCTCCGGCGGCGCATACGGCATGTCCGGGGGGCACGGCCACGCGTGGAGTGCGTTGGCGTTGATCGCGTTCATCGTGGCGACATCGGCAAGCTGCCCGAATTGCCAATGCAGCGGGTTCCTCAGAACCCGGGGCAGCGTCGGCCGAGGCCCTGGTACGTTCTTCCGAGCAGCGCCCTGGGTGCCCGCCGGACACGCCCCAACTCCGGCGATCAGGATCGCCAGGCCAACCGCCGTGGACGCCGCCCTCTCTCCCATCCGTCTGACTCCCGTCCGTCTAGGATTCTCCTTACCCAAGTGGTCGGCGAAGGACCAGCGTCAGGAGTCGGCGTAGTGCCTGCGAATCCGCGCCTCGAGCGTGAGGATGATGTCGGCCTCGCCGGGCGGGCGTGGGACTGAGCCCTCGAGGATGGGGTCGTTGGTGGCCTCGAGGAACGCGTCGAGTCTGCAGGCGAGGTCGCGCTCGACCTCGCTGCGAGCCGCGGATCCTGCCAGATTCTCCTGCTCCCATGGGTCAGCCTCGAGGTCGTAGAGTTCGAATTCCGCACGAGGCCCGAGGTGAGCGTCACCCATGTCTCGACGGGTCAGGCTCATCTCAATGTCGGTCGGAAGGCGCAAGGCGGGCCCGTCGTCGTAGTTGCGGATGTACTTGTGGCGCTCGGTTCGGATGCAGCGCTTGTGGTCATCGACGTGCGTGTTCTTCTCGGCGAACACCTCAGTGTTGGGCTCGTAGCGTCCCCCCTGCAGCAGGCTCAGGAATGATCGGCCCGTGAGGTCTGTGGGTTGCTGAACGCCCGCGACCTCGAGGAGCGTAGGCATGAGGTCGACATTGCTGAGCAGCTCGTCGGCCTCGCGACCGCCCGCGAGGCCTCCCGACCAGCGCATGAGGAGTGCGGTGTTGAGGCCGGGGTCGTAGAGGGTGGACTTGGCGCGGGGGAACGCAATGCCATGGTCGGTCGTGAAGACCACCACGGTGTCGTCCCGGAGGCCGGTCTCATCGAGAGCGCTCAGCAGCGTGCCGACGGCTTGGTCCATGGTTCGGACCGCGCCGTGGAACATCGCCACGTCCTGTCTGGCGCCCTGGGTATCAGTGAGGAAGGGCGGCATCGCCACGGAGGAAGGGTCAGCCGGCTCGTAGCGCTCGTAAGGCCGGTGGACCTCGCCGAAGCCGACGCGGGCGTAGAACGGATGGCGCCCTTGTCCGCGGTTGCGGAGGAAGCGGGCGGCCTGGTCTGCGACCCCGTGGCATTCGGTACCGACGGAGCGATCCGCGAGGTGTTGAAAACCCAGGCGAGTCACGTCCTTCACCTCGTGTTGGTGGCCGAAGAGGTGAGTCTCGTAGCCGGCCTCGCCCAGCAGCATGGCGAGGGTGGAGTTGGCCTCGGGAAGGTCCCAGTCCAGGTTGACCAGGCCCATGAGACCATTGACGTGCGGGTGCTTGCCGGTGAAGACCGCCCCGCGGCTCGGACTACAGAAACACGCGGTTGCGAAGTGGCGGTTGAACCGAGTGCCCTCAGCGGCGAAGGCGTCAAGGCAGGGGGACTCGACCGAGGGGTTCCCGTAGCAACCCAGGTGAGTGCCGAGGTCGTGGACGATGATGACCAGGATGTTCGGGCGCGAGGCACCAGTCATGATCGGCCACCGCCGGGGACATGCCGGACCTCAATGCACATCGCGGCGCATGCAATCGCGACAGACATACCAAGCCGGATTGCCATGGGTCTCTCCTTCTTCACGGTCAGCCGTTCGCGGAAGTGCTTCACCGCCCTAGCTCCCGAAGCCTGCCCGCAGGCGTACCACAGGGAAGGGGTCACTGAGCACCAGAAGGACCCAGGGGATGCGTAGGACCGGGTCTGGATTTCAGCTCCAGAATACGCGGGGCGAGGTATGGATAAGGGCGGGTCGACGGCGGGGCCCGTGCCTGACACCGACGAGTCTACGGTCCCCCCTCAAGGCCCTGCATGACCCGTAGCGCGACCGGGTGATCGGGATCGTGCCGCAGAGCGCGACGCATATGCACGACCCCCCCCGGCTCCGTCCCTCTGGCGAGCTCGGCAAAGCCCCCACCGCACCTCGCGGTCGGCGCGCAGTCTGGCCGAGTGAAGGAAGCCAGCAGCAGCTAGCTGCTGCTCCGCCTCAGGCCAGCGCTTCTGCGCCGCCAGTACCATCGCGAGCGTGAGACGGCATTTCGAGACGATCTGGCGCACGTCTCCGTCATTCTTCGCCCGGCACGCCTGTCCCGTGTTGATCGCCTCCCGCAGCCACACGGTCGCGCGGGCGTAGTTCTCCCCATCAACACATCGTCGGCCAAACACGTCCAGCAGGCTGAGGTACGCTGCGACCGTTCGCCCGTCGTAGTCGTCTGAGCCGATGCTGCGCACAATCTGCTCAGGCGCGGCGGCGGGCGCGGCCGCCCCTTCAGCGTCGTTCTGCACCTCGTAAAGCCACCCAGACTGACGCAACGCGTCCCGGGGGATGTAATACCCAAGGGCTCCCGGATACGCGTGCGTCGGCAGGGCAGCGTTCGCCTCAAAAAACTCCTCGGCGGCCCGGAGCGAAGCCGGCGGCACCGCCAGGTGGGGGTACTGAGCTTTGAGTTGCCGCCCATACCATTCGTAGGCAAGCAGTGGAAGGTAGACATTGATAAGACCGGTGTCGGCCCCTTCGACCTCGTCAAGATAGGTCAGGAGGAAGCCGATCTCGGAGGCATTGTGAGCCAGCACCGTCCCACGCGGCACTTGACGCACGAGATCGAGTCCATGGTCGCGAGCGGCTGTCAGACCGGACTTGTCGGCCAGCGGGTAGTGCCGATACGCCCCGATCGCGCTGCACAATACCAGGGCAATGCCGCCGATCCAGGCAGAAACGCGCCCAGCAGACGACGCTCCCGAGCCAAGTACGCAGAGGGCGGCACACGCAAGGCAGCCGATAGCTGCGTAGGATGGTAGAAGATACGCTTCCCACGTATAGCGATCACTCATCATGTTGTACGTTACGACCAGAGCCAAGTCGGCCAGGAGCATCAGAAGCGGGACCGAAACAGCCGCCCCGATCCCTCGACGGCGGCACCATGCGCCAATGGGCAGCAAGAGCGCTCCCAACGTAGCAAGCACGAGAGCCGGGGGACCGAGATCCGAGAGAAACACCGACCCGCAGTACACCAGGTTCGGAACCACCTCGCTGGGCGATACACCAAACACGAGATTGGCGAACTCCCGCCCGCTCACCAGCCACCAAAAGCCCTTCAGCGTCTCGGGATCACCCCAATCACGTGCAGGATCGGCCAGCGATCGCAATGGCAGGTAGATGAATGGGAGAAGACCTACCACCACGCCGACGCCGGCAGCAACCAACGCCCGGCCTCGCCGTCCTTTGGGTGCGGCAAACAGGACTGGCGCCAGCGTGGGAGCCCCACAGAGCGTCAGGGGGTGAACGCCAAACCCCAGTCCAAGCAAGAGACCCATCAGAAACGGTCGCGGCCGGCGCCCGACTCCGGTCAGCAGGATCGCGGCGCACGCGGCCGCGGCGAGGGGGTACTTATTCGCTACAGTCGCCTTCATCCACAGTCCGGGAGCCACCGCAACGGCGGTGGCACTTGCCACGGATGCCGCCATCGCCAGCCCGAGCCGGGGCTTGCCGCCCATGATGCGCTCAGAGAGACGGTAGCCCGCGAGGAACGTCAACGTGACGACTAGCGCCGCGGAGAATGCCGATAGCACGTTGACGCGATAGGCCGGGGTACCAACCGGCAGGAGGGAGAAGAGCCAGCCCAGGATAGTGTAAACCGGGGAACCGTTCGGGTGAGCGATCCCTGGCTCAACACAGGACGCGATCAACTCGCCCGAGTCGGACCAGTAGACGGTGGGGCACAGGCAACGCAGGTACAGCAAGAACGAGAAGCACCCGACTGCCACCCCAATAGCCTGGGGCTGCAGCCGGGCGCGTCTTGCTCCTCGGCTGTCCGCGTCCAAGCGCGTTTCCTGCCGCGCCTCACTCATAGCACTGGTAGCCTCTACCGGACCTTCTGCCAGTGCGTGGCATACGCGTTCTCGAAGTATCCCAAGTCGGACTTCAGCCACTTCGCATGGCCATCGGCATGTGCCGCGTTGAATCCCTCGTTATGGCCACCCGTGTTGTGGCTTGCGGTCGTGCACGCCACTGCGTGAGGTACCCAGGTCCTGCCGCGACAGTGCTCGCCACCCGCGTAGTTCGCGAGCGTCTGGGGATAGGAGCACCAGGCGTTGGCTCGGTAGGCATTGCAGTCAAATACCATAACTGTCTCGGCCGGGTGCGTGATCGCCCCCATTGCGTTGTTGATGGCCCCGTGGCTGCCCGTACAGACGTAGTTGCTGAGCCCGTAACTGATGGT
>CAZKUN010000218.1:0-15474 GCA_964555935.1 uncultured Armatimonadia bacterium
CTCCGCCGAGCCGTCAGCGCCGCTGGTCTCGCCTGTTCAGACGTGGGCGGGGGCATGGCCCCAACGCCCATCGGCAGGACCTGCTGAACTCCCTCGCCAAAACTCCTGTTAGTTTTCGCCCCACCCCTGCAAATACCTCATAGACGGACCAGTTGCCAGGGAGGCACTGCCGTGGCGCGTCGCGCCGCGGCCAACTCCATATGTTCGCGCCTCGTCACTCGGGATATCCTGAAGTGACCCGTCTCGGATTCCGCCGTGCCGCCGGTCGCATCGTGACAAGACTGCCGGACGACCGTCGGGATTCCCGATGACACCCCGGCACATGCCATCGCCAGCGGACGGGCAAACCGAGTGGGAGAGCTGCAACTATGAGCAGACACGGGGGGTTTACGCTTGTCGAGTTGCTCGTCGTCATCGCCATCATCGTGATCATCGCCGCGATTCTCTTCCCGGTATTTGCCAGGGCCCGCGAGAAGGCCCGTCAGGCGAGTTGCTCTTCGAACCTCAGGCAGCTTGGACTTGCCCTCAACATGTATGCTGGTGATTACGATGAGAGGTTCTACGTCCATTGCCCGCAAGACCTCACCCGCAGCGGGTCCAACTGCCAAATGATCGGGATTCTGCCGTATGTCAGGAACACACAGATCTATGCCTGCCCCAGCTTCGGCCGCAACCTTCCGATGGGCGGACGAACACATCCGAGTGGAGTCGTGCTGCCCAAAGTACCCCGCAGCTACGGCTTTAACATGGGCCTGGACTGGACAAACCTGGCCCAGGTTGAGTACCCGTCCGAGTGCTTTCTGATGGCCGATACCACTAACTTCGGCGGTCGGGCCGACTGCTGCGCAGTAGGCTACCTGGCGCCGGTACCGCGCAACAACTGCTGCTGTACCCGCGCGCCGTTCGGGCACGTCGCTCCGCGTCACAACGAGGGCGCGAACCACTGTTTCGTCGATGGGCACATCAAGTGGATGAAGGTCACGGAGGCTGTTCACGGTAACAGCGCTAGCCGTCGGCCGTGGCATCCATCCGGCAAGGCGCCAGGACCCTAGCCGCTCCGGGGAGGAGTCCCCCGAGACGCGCGAATGTTACGACTGGCCGCAACCAGCGGACCGCACATGACTCCACGGCAGCGACGGCTTGCTCCGTCGGACGGGCCTGGTCGTCTTGCCATCCCCCGTCGTCCTCAGCCCTATCGCAACTCGATCGTCCGGAATGAGCCGCTTTGGGGGGGGAGAGGCCACGCAGGCCTCGCATCGCCCCCTCGCGAAGAATTCTGTTAGAAACTCCCCCTGACACGTAAATACCCCATAGAGGACCTGTCGCCAGGGAGGCACAGCCGTGGGCCGCACCGACGCCGAGCTGATAGAATCGGCGACTGCCGGGGACACCGATGCGTTCGGCGAGCTGAGCGCCAGGCACGGTCGGAGGGTGGAGCGATTCGCCCTCGC
Organism: uncultured Armatimonadia bacterium; assembly: GCA_964555935.1. Lineage (GTDB taxonomy): Bacteria > Armatimonadota > Zipacnadia > Zipacnadales > VGFC01 > CAZKUN01. The sequence goes on from CAZKUN010000218.1 coordinate 1,452, forward strand.
GGCCACCGGCGATCAGAGCGACGCGGAGGATGTCACCCAGGAGACGTTCATCGAAGCCTTCAAGCATGCGGCTCGCTTCGATGGGCGTCCGGAGGCCTTGCCATGGCTCTTGGGCATCGCCGCAAACCGTTGTCGCATGTGGGGACGCCGGCGGGGCAAGGCCGATGTCTCCCTGGCTGCCCTGCCGAGCATCCCAGACGGTGCCTGGGGCGATGCCCATACAAGCCCCGAGTCCAGAGGGCTGTCGTGGGAGCTCCAGGTGGATATCCGACGCGCCGTACACGCATTGCCTATCAAGTACCGCCTGCCGGTCATCCTGCGGTTCCAGCAGGGACTCGACTACGCCGGCATAGCCACGGCGCTAAAGATCTCAACGGGCGCCGTCGCCATGCGACTGCGCCGGGCCAAGGATCTCATCCGCAGACGTCTCGATGACGGCCACGAGGTCGACCGAACATGAACTGCAAAGCAGCCCGCGATCTCATGTTCTTGGATGTGGACGGCGAACTCGCCGCCGCCCAGCATCTAGCGCTGCGCGAACATCGCGCGGACTGCGCCGACTGCCGCGTGCTCGCCGCCGACGTGCAGGCCGAGGCCGAGTTGCTGAACGACGCCCTCGCGCCTCCGGCGTGGGATCAGACGCTGTCCTCTGAGCTGGCCAGCCGCATCAATGCCGGCGTCCGTGCCGTCGCGGCCGACCCGCGCGCCTCGCGACGCCAGCTCAGTCGGCCCGCAGTCGTGCTCGCCGCAACGGTGGGTGTCGTGCTTGCTGTCGCGTCAGGGGTCTGGATGCAGATCGCCGACTCGCGGCCCTATGGCCGCGTAGCGGAAGTCGCGGGCAAGGCGAGCATATGGAAGTCGGGAACACAAGCCTGGCGCGGGATTGCGCTCGACGATGCGGTTCGTCCGGGCGATATGCTCCGGACAGGGGTTGATGGCGGCATGGTGGTTGAGTTCGATGATGGCTCAACCCTCGAACTCAATCCAAGCACTGGCCTCACGTTGGGCGAGCGATCCGCGAAAGCGCGGCGACCCGAGAGGGCACGGCTACCGTTGGGCGATGTGGTGGCGTTCGTCCAGCCTGGTGGGGGCCTGTTCGAGTTCGAGACCCCCTCGGCCGTGGCCGAGGTCATGGGAACCAGGTTCCTCCTGTCGGCCCGGGCCATGAGGACGGGGCTCGTGGTGCTGGCCGGCGCGGTGAATCTCGGTAACGACCGTGGGCAAGTGACCGCTGAGGCGGACGACAAGTGGGCCCAGCGTGTAATAGTGGTGCCGTCTGGGCCGCCCCCCGAGCCGGAACCACTCCCGCACAGCCAGGTGCAGGAGCTCATCGACCAACTGGATGATCCAGAGTTCGAAGTGCGCGGTGGTGCGGCGGCAGCCCTAATGAGGATAGCCAGAAAGGACGCCGACAGGCTGCAGCCGGTCATCGGGCGGCTCATCGAGGCTGTCGATGATGACAATGGCAACGTGCGGGGCAGTGCCGCGATGGCACTCGCATGGATCGCCTGCAACATCCAAGATAAGACTGTGCTTACCGCGACCGTGACGCCCCTGCTGGATACGCTGCGGGACCCGGCATCGAAGGGCCGCCGGGAAGCCGCGGGTGCGTTGGGATGGGTCGGCACGAGGGTGGAGGACGACACGGCGTTCGCCCCGGCCTACCTGACGCTGATCGAAATGCTGCAAGGGGACAGTCAGGTTCTGCGCAACGCGGCCGCAATGCCCATAGCGACCGGCACGTTCAGTGTCTCGGACGAGGCCGTGCTTCGGCCCGCCATTGATCCCTTAACACGGGCCCTGCAGGACGAGGGCTTCGGCGAGATGCGCTGGGCGACGGCGAACGGCCTGGCCCACATCGCTGGGCGCGTGCCGGATCCGGAGGCCTTTGGCGCGACGATACCTGTTCTGGCGGACTGCCTGCAGGACGACGCCCTGGCCAATTCCGCGGCGCACGCCCTGCAAGTAATCGTCAGCGTCCTTCAGACTGAGGAGACGCTCGAGCCGGCCCTTCCGGCATTCCTCGGCGCTCTCACCCGCACCGACGACAGCTACTGGCTCGCACGATGGCGAGCTGCGCAGGGCCTTGGGTACGCGGCCGATATGGTGGAAGACCAAGCAAGCCTGGATGCCATGGTCTCGGCGCTGACTGTTGCGCTGGCAGACCCCCACACCGACGTGCGAGCGATGGCCGCGTGGGCCCTCGGGCGGGTGGCGCGAGCCACGACGAAGCCTGATGCTCTCGACCCCGCTATCGAACCGCTCATTGAGGTGCTACGAACGGCGACATCAGTCGGGCCGCTGAAGCCCAAGGGACTTGTGCCACCTATCAGCTTGGTCGGTCGCACGTTGGCCGTCAGCGCTTCGGGCTCTCCCGAGGCCCTCGTTACAGCGCTAGACGTGCTGACTGATGGACTGTACCACGAGGACCCGTCCGTCCGCGCGGCGGCGGCTGATGCGTTAGCATGGGTGGCCGTCGAGGCTGGGGACCAGTCCGTCGTCGCCCGTGCCATGGCGCACCTGACGGACGCGCTCGGGGATCAAGATCCTTATGTGGCGTGGATCGCCACGTTCGCGCTGGCGAGACTAGCGCCGAACGTCGAGAAGGAGTCTGTCCTTGAGGCCCCGGTTCCCATGTTGCTGGACATGCTTCAGGATGAGGCGGCCCACATGCGCTGGGCGGCGGCCAGAGCTCTGGCGGCCCTGGCCCAGCACGTCGACGACAGCATGGCGATGGAGGCGGCGGCTTCCCTGTCAGCAGCACTGCGCGACCGGCGGGCTCACGTTCGGTGGGCAGCAGCGGATGCCTTGGCGGCCGTCGCGTCGTCCGCCGCAGGTGAGAGAGCGACGGGCGGGGCCGCAATTGCATTGGCCGGAGCGTTGGCAGACAGCCACCCCAGGGTCCGGCGAGCCGCCGCCAGGGCTCTTGCGGAGCCATCCGTGCCCACGAGTGCGGGCGTTTCTCTCGCAGAGAGCACCTTTGACACGGACGACGAGGGGTGGACGTACTTCGGGCCCGCATTCAACGTGACTCATCACAACACTGGCGGAGCGCCCGGCAGCTACCTCGCGGCCGACGATCAGGCGATCGGGAACCCGTGGGGATGGCTGGCGCCACAGAAGTTCCTCGGGCACATGTCCTCAGCGTATGGCGGTACCCTCGACTTCGACCTGAGACGCATGGTGATGATGGAGTCAGAGCATAAGGGCCTCAAGGTGACCGACGTCCAGATTGTGTTGATTGGCGGAGGGCTGAGGCTCCAACTGATGGCGCCCAATAACCCAGGCCCCGACTGGACATCCTACAGCATCCCCCTGGAGCCTGACGTCGGTTGGCGTCGGGGTGGCGGGGGGGCTTCGAAGAGCCCTCCGGCGACCGAGTCAGATCTCCGGTCCGTCCTGTCAGAACTACAGGCGGTGCGGATCCGAGTGGGTCCGAACCACCCGTGGACGCGATGGGACAGAACGGGGATGGACAATGTCGTCCTCACTTCCGGTCCGACCGGAGACGGGTGAGCATGTGATCGCACGGAGCAGACCCATGCCAGAGGCGATGACGCTCAGTGACATCAGGCGAGACTTGGCTGCCGCTGAGGACCAGGCGGCCGAGCTCTGGCGCCAAGCCGAACAGATTCGAGATGCCTACCAGGCCATCCGCTTGCGTATCGATGAGATGCGCGCGGAACTCGCGGCACGCGAGGGTCTGACACGGACCAAAAGGGGGTGCGGCAGGCATGGGTGACAGCACAGGTAGATAGGCTGCCGACGGGGGTAGAGCCCCGTCGGCAGCGAAGCCGGTCAGGTGTGAGCGGCCCTTTGTGGGGCCGCCACTGGGAGCGACGAATCCGCAAAGCGCTTGGGAGAGCCCGCGGAGTCCGTCGCAGGCGACCCGGCCTCATGGTGATTCTACCATGGTCCGGGCCTCCAGGCAACAGCCGTAGAGTGCTCGCTGGTAACTCGCATGCGCGGCCCAGTTGCCCCCCCCCCCCGCAGCAATCCCCCACCGTCACCTGACGCCGGCTCTTCCTCCCGACGGAGAGACGTCTGTTGGTTATCAAGTCAGTCATCTGCCTTAGTAGGGAGGCGACCATAGTGAACTGGCAACGCATGCTGAATGTGGTCCTGATATGTCTGGTGGTTGTGAGTCTGGTTGTGGGGCTGTTCATTCTCTCTCCTGTCAGCCTCAACGGGCCGGCGAAGCCGACAGAGCGCGGCGTGGGAGTGGCACCCGGACCTGGAGATAGGACACTCCACGAGGCGGCCTGCGAGGGTGATCTCGCAACGGTCCGCTCGTATCTCGACAGGGGCGTCGATCCCAACATCACCACGGCAGGCGGATCCCCCATCCTGCACGTTGCGACCGAGCATGACGCCCCGGAAGTGGTTGAGCTGCTTCTGCGGCGAGGCGCTGACCCCAATGCCAACGCCTTTGCCAGTGACCCCATCGGGCGCTCGCCGCTGCATCGCGCGGTTTCGGCCGGCAGCGTTGAGTGCGCGCGGGTGCTCTTGCGCCATGGCGCAGACGTGAATGCCACGACCGGGACCGGCCGGACTCCCCTGCACGCCGCCGCCCACGCGGGGGCCGCTGACTATGCGGCTTTCCTGATCGAACAGGGCGCGGACCCGACGCTCGAAGACCGCGAGGGATGCACCGCATACGATCTGGCCACGGAACTCGGTCACGACGACGTGGCCGACGTCCTCTCGCAACATGACGCTGAGACCGAAGCCCCGGCTGGTTAGAAAGACCATCCGGCGGAGCCTGTCGTCCGACGACGCAAACGAACCGGCTTGGTGTCGGTAGTCCGGGCCGAGCCAAATCGACGAAAGCAAAGGAGAGGTGAGATGAACGCACAGGTAAGAGGCGTAACTCGCGCCGCCCAGCTCGTGCTTGTGGTGGCGATGGCTCTGACAGTCTGCCAGGCGAACTCGTGGGCGACGCCAACGGTCGCCATAGTTGTAAACAGCGATCTGAAGCCGAGCATCCAGACTGGCCTTGCCATCTACGAGCAGGACCTGATCTCGGACGGCTATGACGTCGTGATCACACCATGGGATTCGCCCGATGACCTCGCCAGTGCTGCACAACTCAGAGCCCATCTCGGGAGCCTGAGACCCAGCCTCACTGGCGCCGTGCTCATCGGACAGTTGCCTAGGGCCGGCTACTGGGATCACACCGGAGAAGGGTGGGCCTTTGCCACCGACATCTTCTACATGGACTTCGCCGCCGCGTGGACTGACACCAACGGGAACGGCTTTTTCGATAGCGTGTCCCAGGATCTCGTCCCCGAGATCTGGGTTTCACGTCTGAACGCCACCAACCTGGATCCTGCCCTGTTTGGGCTTACCACGGAAGCCGACCTGATCAACAGCTACCTGCAGAAGAACCACGACTTCCGCACGGATCCGAGCTTCCGCTTGCCTGACCGGGCGCTTGTCTATATGGATTCGGCCGACGTGCCGGACGATCTGCCCCAGGCATACAACGACTGCACGATTGTGGACAATGACAGGCTCACGACCGCTGCAGACTACATCAACCATTGGCCCGTTGGGTACGAGTCCATTGTGCTTGGTACTGACCATGCTTACTTCGACCGCCACGATTTCAGGCGGCGAGCGAATGGGCATCAGCAAGGCCACATCTCCAGCGCTACAGTCGCCGCCGGCGATCCGAAGGCGCACTTCATGTACCTCGCCACGCCAGTGGCGATGGCCCCTGGTGCTGTCAACGGCATCGGCGCTTGTTACGTGTTCGCGCCGTCGTCCGGCCTGTTGGCGGTTGGAAGCAGCTATGAAAACGTCATACGCGACAAGGATGAGTACTACCAGGCTCTCGCTGGTGGCGGCACGCACGGTGAGGCCTTTCAGGCGCTGCTCGCAGCCAATAGCGCGGCAACGCCGGAGAACATCGAGTATGCCTACGGGATGGCGATGGTGGGCGACGGCACCCTCAGACTGGGACGGTTCATTGGCGGCGTCAACCAGGAGCCGATGGCGCAGGATGACAGCTACAGCGTGCCCGCAGACACCACGCTCGTCGTCGATGCCCCTGGCGTCCTGGTCAACGACAGCGACCCCAACGGAGATCCGATCTCCGCGCTGTGGTACGGCGGCCCCGCCTACGGGACGCTCGATTACCTTAACCTGGACGGCAGCTTCATGTATGTCCCCAACCCCGGCTACGAGGGCGACGACTCGTTCAGTTACACCGCCGTTGACGGGGCGCTCGAGAGCAACATAGCGACCGTGACGGTCACCGTAGGTGGCGCATCAGACCCCGGCGGAATCACTGGCATCGTAACGGATAGCTCGGGCAGAGCTGTGAAGAAGGCCACCGTCACAGCCTACGACCTCACGGGACCAGTGGCGACGAAATCGACGAACCCGAAAGGCAAGTACACGTTCACCGGACTCTCACCGGGACCCTACACGGTGGTGGCGGAAAAGAACGGTCTCTCGGGCTCCATCACTGCTACCGTAGTAAGCGGACAGACCACGGCGGACGTGGACATCGCGATCGAGTAGCAGAATGGGGAAGACAGCGTGGAGGCGGGCCGCCGGCTCTGATGGTCGGCGGCCTGCCTTCCCTGGACACGCTGAAGCAGAACACAGGGCTGCACGAGACAGGCGACTCGGTTGATCCGTGGCGGCAGATGCTGCTTTGGCCTACACCAGCCATGGGCTCTGGAATACGACTCTCTCGCCGCTCGAACAGGGCATGGTGCAAGCGGGCCGCCGACTGGATGATCGGCGGCCCGCCCTCCTGTCCGCAGGCGCCAGCGATACCGGATGTCGGCGCGTGGGCGAATGTCCTGGCTGGGGCGTTCTTCGACGGCGATTCGGCGCAGCGGTCGGGAACGCGGTTGGTGCTGAAGGCACCAGGGCCCGCAACAACCCAAGCCGTACCCGAGCGGACCTGCTGACCCTCGCACGGTGCCATGCGTGGGAGGTGATTGACGCTCCCGCCGGTCGCCATCTACATCCGCTTCTCCGCCGAAGGGCAAAGCTGAGCGATGCGGCCTCGACGCTCAGAAACGCACCCTCACCGACCTCTGCGAGGCCCGCAGCTGGCGGCACGAACTGTACGAGAACGCGGGGATCTCCGGGGAGACCATCGCCCCCCGACCCGCAATGATGCCCCAACGACGCGAGCGGGATTCAGCAGATGGAGTGCTCGAAGGGGTCGTCATGGACCCCGGCTGCGTGAGCAATGGGAGGGGCAGTCAGGGCACCCGAGGAAGGGGCCACGTGATCCTCCCATCGGCCCTCAGGCCATTCCCCGCAGTTCCGCGTACTGTGTGTGCAGTCTGCGGCCCTTCACCTGTTGTCGCTCGCATAAACTCCATCCGGCCTGTTCACGTTGACTTCTAGGGCTTGCGGTGGTAGTCCTCGTTGTCATGGGTATCGTGTGGCGTCTGCTCTCGTTGCTCTCCTTGGGTCGTCGGGACGTGACTGACCTCGTGCTCGAGAACCTCGCCCTCCGTCAGCAGCTTGCGGTCTTGCAGCGTTCAGTCAAACGTCCGCGCTTTCGCCGCCGCGATCGTGCCTTCTGGGTGTTGCTCTCCCGCATCTGGAGCAACTGGCGGTCGGCACTGACTATAGTCCAGCCTGGCACCGTGGTCCGTTGGCATCGTAGGGGCTTCAAGCTCTACTGGCGATGGAAGTCCAGGAAGCGCGGTTCAGGTCGCCCTCCGGTCAGCCCTGAGATCCGAGCACTCATTCGCCAGATGGCTGAAGCGGCCCCGCTCTGGGGAGCGCCTGACTTCCACGGAGAGCTGCTGAAGCTCGGGATTGAGATCTCGGAGAGAACCGTCTCGACCACATGATTATCCTCAGTGAAGACCACCTTCGCCGTATCCTCCGAGAGTAAACCAACTACTACCACCACGACCGGACCCACTACTCCCTCGAGAAGGACACACCTTCCCACCGGCCCGTCGAGCCGAACCCATCCGACGACGCACGGTTGGTTGCGCTCCCGCGTCTCGGCGGGCTCCACCATCGCTACGAATGGAGAGAGGCGGCGTAGGGCACAGCTGCACGCGACAACCCACCACTGAGTGTCCCACGAGCAACCTGCGTCTGCGGCTCGTTGCATCTGGAGTTGTGCTGGCAACCCGAGACCACTCTGAGCGTGTTCTCTCGCCGGTCGACTAACGGCTGACGGGGCGCGACTATAGGGCTCTCCATCGCGGATGGGTTTCTGGACCGTACGGGGTTTCGCTACTACCAGAGCACCGTAGACCGTTCGGTGCCCTGGCAGAAGGCATGAAGAGTGGAAATTGGCTCCTCGCCCGGGGAGCGATTCATTCTACTAACACTTGAGCTCGCTCCCCCCATTGCAGTGGGTTGGTAGAAAGAAAGTGCGCGGGACCCGTTACCGCTGTTATCGGTGCAACGGCGCCGCGCTCCTCGACGCGTACTCAAATGGGGGCGAGGTCGTAGACAAGGCTGAGCAGACCTGCGGGCTCAAGTGCGCTGAGGCCAGGCTGGGCAGGCGTCTGGCTCCTGGTTGCCGAAGTATCGCTAACGATGACTGACCGTCCGGCCAACGGTCCAGGCACCCAGTCAGACATCGGGAATCCCAGATGAGGCCTCGACCGAATGAGTTGCCCTGACGCCAACATGGACCAGCCGCCGAGGGACGCCGCGGCTCTCACGCGGGCGGTTGCGCTCGCCATCGAGGAGCTAATACCGTGCCCAGACCTCGACTGCCTGGTCCTGCGCGCGGTCGAACTGGCGCGCGAGAAGCTGGGGATCGAGCGCTGCGGCCTGTTCCTGGTCGAGGGCGACAACATGCGGGGTACTTACGGGACAGACACGCATGGGGAGACATCTGACGAACGCGACGTCGTCTTCCCGGCGACGGCCGACTGGGAGACGTTCCTCAAGCGACTCGCGCCCGAGGATAGGCGTTGGGTCACGGGCAAGATCGACCGAGTCCAGTGGCGCGACGGCGTCGAGAGCCTCGTTGGTCGCGGGTGGGCCGTAAACATACCCATCCAGTCTTCCGTGGGCGCGATCGGCGTGATGACAAACGACACGGCAATCACCGAGGCCCCTCTGAACGAGACTCAGCAGGACGCGCTGGGGCTCTACTGCTCGCTGCTCGGAGGCATCATCGAGCGCGTCCGCGCCGAGCAAGCCCTCGCTGATTCCGAAGCCAAGTTCCGAGCGCTCTTTGAGTCGACACCCGATGCCATTCTGTTGGAGAAGCTGCCCGGTTTGCGGATCGTGGACGCCAACCCGGCGGCGGTCGCGATGTATGGATGCGACAGTCGCGAGCAGTTGCTGTCCACTGATCCTCTCGCGCTCTCGCCGGCCGTGCAGCCCGACGGACGGCCGACCCTCGAGGCCGCTCAAGAGCACATCGACAGGACGCTGGCAAATGGCTTCAGCAGGTTCGAGTGGACGCACTGTCGCGTGGACGGCACGCCATTCGAGGCCGAGGTCTTGCTCAGTCGAGTGGAAGTAGGCGGCCAGCAGATGTTCCAGGCTGAGGTCCGTGACATTAGCCAGCGCAAGCGCAGAGAAGACGCGCTCCGCGAGAGCGAGGAGCGCTACCGGGCTCTCGTTGAGGATCAGACCGAGTTCATCGTGCGGTGGATGGCCGACGGCACGCGCACGTTCGTCAGCGAGAGCTACCGTCGCTGCTTCGGACTGACGGAAAAGGAGGCCATCGCGGCCGATTTCTGGCCATTGGTTCATGAGCACGACCGAGAGATGGTGAGGGCCCGCATCGAAGCACTCTCGGCAGATGCCCCGGTCTCGACAGGACAGCACCGGGCCATACTGCCCGGCGGCGAGGTCCGCTGGCAGTTGTGGACTGACAGAGCCACGTTTGGCGAAGACGGGAGCGTGATCGGCTATCTCTCGGTCGGGAGGGACATCCACGAGTGGCGAGCGGCGGAAGACGCCCTCCGCGACAGCGAGGAGCGCTTCCGAATTACCTTCGAGCAGTCGCCGATCGCGGGGGTGGTCGCGAGCCTCGACGGGCACGTGCTTGACGCGAACGACAGCCTGTGCCGTCTGACCGGCTACAGTAGGTCGGAGCTAGTGGGGATGCACGGATCTGAGGTGCTGCCCCCCGACGAGTGGGAGAGACTGGCGAAGGCGCGGGCAAGGTTGATCACGGGTGCGGTCAGCGTGCTATCCGCCGAACGGCGTCTTCGTCGGAAAGACGGAGCTGAACTCTGGGTCCATATGACGAGCCGGTTGGCAAAGGACGCAGACGGCAACCCGCTGTACGTTCTAGCGCTGAGCGAGGACATCACGGAGGCGAGGCAGGCCCGTGAGGAGCTGGAGGCCGCGCACGCCGAACTGCGAACGCTAGCAGGTCGCCTGATCTCGGCCCAGGAAGAAGAGCGCCGTCGGATCGCGCGGGAACTGCATGACGACATCACGCAGAGGCTGGCCGTCGCGGCCATCGAGGCCGGCAAGATCGAGGCGATGTCACCTCATGGCTCCCCAGTAACAAGGGGTCTGGCAGCGATCCGCGACGAGCTGGCGAAGCTCTCGCAAGACATCCACGGCATCTCGCGGCAGCTTCACCCCACGCTGCTGGAGTACCTCGGTCTCGATGAGGCCATCGGCACGGAGTGCGACAGCTTCGCTCAGCGCGAGAGCATCGACGTGACCTACGATGTTGGCGACATTCCTGCCGCGGTTGCGGAGGAGGTCAGTGTCTGCCTGTTCCGCATCGCCCAGGAAGGCTTGCGCAATATCGCGAAGCATGCCCAGACAGACAAGGCAAGCGTTCGGCTGGAGCTTCTCGACGACCACCTGGTGCTGACGGTCAGCGATTCCGGCGTGGGCTTCGACGCCACGGGTCCGCGGACGAAACCAGGTATGGGCCTTGCCAGCATGGAAGAACGAGCACGACTGGTGCTGGGGCAACTCTCGATCGAATCGCACCCGGGACAGGGCACCACGGTTCGCGCCCGCATCCCGCTTGCCAGGGAGTGATTACTGATGGCCGCACGAGTTCTGCTGGCCGATGACCACCGGATGGTCGTGGAGGGGCTTCGGGGGATACTCGAGCCAGAGTTCGAGATCGTCGGCACGGTTGAGGACGGGCACGCGCTCGTGGAGGCTGCCAAGGAACTCAGGCCCGACGTTGTGATCACCGACATATCGATGCCGCTCCTCAACGGCATCGAGGCCGCTGAGAAGCTGCGCGAGGAGGGGTGCAGCGCGAAGGTTGTCTTCATCACCATGCACCCCGACGTTCGACTGGCGACGCGAGCCCTCAGGGCCGGAGCCTCCGGCTACGTGCTGAAACACGCGGCCCCCGCCGAACTCAAGACAGCCGTCCGGGAGGCCCTCTCTGGGCGCACGTACGTCACTCCCATGATTGCGGGCGAGGTCATGCAGGCGTTCAGGTCAGGCGCTGACCTGAACGGTGACCCGCTGTCGCGCCTCTCGCCCCGGCAACGCGAGATCCTCCAACTCCTCGTCGAGGGACGCTCAGCCCGAGAGATTGGTGACCTGCTGCACATATCCTCCAGGACGGTCGAAGGGCACAAGTACCGCATGATGGAGGAGCTAGGCATCTCCACCAACGCGGAGTTGATTCAGTTCGCGATCCAGCACGGCATTCCCCAGATCGACATCCCATAAGAACGGGTAGTTTCCCCGGCCGACTAGAGTAAATCTACGTGTTCGCGGCGCGAGTTGCTTCGTGTTGTAATGGACAAGCACGTGCAGAAGGGCGCGTCGCGCCCTCGGGAATCGCTCGATGCCGAGAATGATATCGAGAGCGCGACGCCCCAAGCAATCATACGCAAGATAGGGGTTGGTGGCACCGATGAAGTCAGGCACCGTCATAGTGGCCGATAGTCATCTGAACATGCTGCAGGGAGTAAGGGATTTGCTGGGGTCGGTTTTCGCGACCGTGATGATGGTCGCCGACGGGCCATCGCTGTTCGCGGCGATCGATCGCTGCGCGCCGGAGCTGGCCATCGTTGACCTGTCGCTATCATCGGTCGACGGGAACGTGGCCCGCAATGCGAGCAAGCGTTATTCCGATCTCAGCGTGATCGTGCTGAGCGTCCATGACGAGCCGGCGGCGCGCAATGCCGCGCTGTCCGCCGGTGCAAAGGCCTTCGTGCTGAAGCGCGACGCAGCCAGGGAGCTTCTACCGACTGTGCAGAGAGTGCTGAGCGAATGACCCATCCGTGACTCTGGCGGCGTCGCTAGCCGCAACACCGTCGTTAGGCCGATGAGGGCCAGCGCTGTGGGAACGACGCAGATCCCGCACGCATGACCAGGAGCAAGGAGGCTCCCGATGTTAGACATGACGAAAGACAACACCCAACCAGGCGTGGACCTGCTTCAGGCAATGGCCGCGGCATCACCTTTGGCCGTCGTCGCCCTTGACCCGGATGGAGTCGTCACCTACTGGAACCCAGCAGCGGAGCGCCTCTTCGGCTACGCGTCAGACGACGTACTCGGGCGGCCTCTGCAAATCGTGCCGCCCGGAGAAGTGGGTGACTTCCGCGACGTGGTCCACCGAGTTCTCGACGGTGAGCCACTGGTCGGCCACGAGACGCGGCGCCAAACCAAGGATGGGCGGTTGATCGATGTCAGCGTGTCCACATCGGCGATCCACGACCAAGACGGTAATGTCACCGGCATGGCGGGCTTCGTCGAGGACATCAGCAAGAGGAAGCGCGCCGAGGGCCGGATAGCGCGGATGGTGGCAGGTCAGCACGCGGTCCTCACGGCCACCGATCGGCTGATCCGTTGCGAGGACGCCGACGCCCTGCACCGCATGGCTGTCGAACTTGCGCGTGAGAACCTGGGCCTCGAGCGCTGCTCGCTGTTCATTCGAGACGGCGAGTGGATGCGCGGGACCTACGGCACCGACATGCACGGGCAGACGACGTTCGAGACAGCGGGCACCCACCGTATTGCCGCCGACGCGCGGGCACGACGAGGCGCTTCGCCCGACGGGCGCCTTTGGCGAGCGATCGAGACCGCACGCCACGAGTGGAACGGCACGGGCTATGAGGAGATGGACCCGGCGTGGGTGGTGACCACGCCTGTGGCCGTTGACGGCGAGTGCGTGGGTGTCTTCTACAACGACGCCGCCATCACCGGCTCGCCACTGGACGAGACCGAACAAGATCTGCTGGCGGTCTACTGCTCCATCCTCGGACGGATACTGGAGCGCAAGGCAGCTGAGGCCGCGTTAACCGAGTCCGAGGCCAGGCACCGGACGCTGTTCGAGTCCACTCGTGATGCGGTGATGATACTGGACGCCGAGGCCTTCCTCGACGGCAATCAGGCGACGCTTGACGTATTCGGGTGCGCCACGCGCGAGGAGTTCCTCGGCAGGCACCCCGGCGAGGTGTCGCCGCCCAAGCAGCCTGATGGGCGCGACTCGCGCTCCGTCGCCGACGAGCGCATTGCCACAGCGCTTCGGGAGGGCTCAGACCACTTCGAGTGGCTGCACTGCCGAGTGGACGGCACGGAGTTTCCGGCGGACGTGCTGCTCAGCCGACTCGACCTGGGCGAGGGTCCTATGCTGCAGGCCGTGGTCCGAGACATCACCGCCCGCAAGAAGGCAGAGGAGGGGACGCGCCAGACCTCCAAACTCGAATCGATTGGGGCCCTAGCAGGCGGCGTCGCGCACGACTTCAACAACATCCTCACCGGCATCATTGGGTATGCCGACATTATGCGAGACGAGGGGCTCGTCGGGTCGGAGGGGACCCAGGAACTCGCGACGATTCGGGAACTAGCGGACAAGGCCGCCAACCTGACCCGTCAACTGCTGGCGTTCAGCCGCCAACAACCGATCGAGACGAAGATCCTGAAGCCGAACGAGCTGATCCACGAGCTGACGAAGCTGCTCGGGCGCGTGATAGGCGAGGACGTCAGGGTCCAACTGAACCTCGCGGAGGGTCTGCACAGAATCAGCGCTGACGCAGGCCAGGTTCAACAAGTCATCATGAACCTCGTGGTCAACGCTCGCGACGCCATGCCCGAGGGCGGCACGCTCACCATCGAGACCGCC
>CAZKUN010000219.1:0-6845 GCA_964555935.1 uncultured Armatimonadia bacterium
GGGGCCCCGAACGTCCCCCATTCGGCCCCTCCGACGGCGAACAGCCGCGGGCACGAATGCCCGCGCCACGGTGGACTAGGGCGCGCGATCGAGCGCAGCCTGGTAGAAGGCCATCGCCTGTTCGTAGGCCTCGACGGCCCCGGCCTTGCGGGCGTCGGTGGTGTATCGCGCTTCCTCTTTGCACCACGCCAGACTTGTCGTCATGCGCGCGATCATGTACTCGGCGCTCGCGCGAACGGCGGGCGGCTCGCCGTCGATGAGCATCCACACCGGGCTCGAGTGCGCGGCGGTCACCGCGTTCTCCCAGTTGTTGGGATCGTAGCGCCTGTGCCCAACGCGAAGCGCCAGCCAGCAGCTCGCCTCCACCACCAAGTCCATCGCGACCTCAACGCGCTTCTCGTCCGCCTTGACGGGCTGATCGCTGATGACTTCACCGTTCTTCACGATCTGGAAATACAGGATCGGCTTCTCCGTGTAGCATTCGGCCTTGAGATGGATGGTGTGCGGACCCGCGCCCGTCAACTCAACCGTAGAGCCCGGCGACTGTTCATCAACGGTAAACTCGATCAGCGGCCCGTTCGTGACGAACGTGCGCCCACGCCGGAGGGCGTCGATGAAGCCATCGTGGGTGGGCTCATCCACCTTCGCATACGTCCGCACTCCCCCACCCACCACGCGGCTGGCGCTCATTTTGTCCGTGCCGCCGCACAGCGGAAGCCGCGCGCCGCAGTTCAGCATGTGGTACCACATCTGGCCCGCGCCGGTCAGCTCGTGCCCCGGCGCCTCGATGTCCTGACGCGTCTTCGGCCCGCGCTCCACCATGTCCGGCACCGCAAACTCCACGCCGTCGAGCTTGCCAAGCGCCGCGCTCACGGGTGACGCGTAGCCCGGCCAATACTGGTAATGCGCGTGGAATACGAGCCCTGTCTGCTCGTGCAACCTCTCCCACACTTCCCAGTTGAATGGCTCGTGGGGGCGCGGTTCCTGCTCCGGGAGTTCCTGCCCGGTGTAGCCCTGGATGGGGCGGATCGGTTCTTTCATGTTGAGCGTGGTGAGATGCCCTTGTTGAGCGTCACGCTGTTCCTGGCTCACGTAGGCGATCGCCGTGTCCGTCGACTCCTCGCTGATCTCGCCCGTCAGCATCCCTTGCCGCAGCAGCGGGTGACCGGGTCCGATGAACATCAGGTTCACGTAGTCCAGCGCCTCGACATCCATCTGCCGAACCGCGCCAATCGGCGTCAGATTGTGCACGTGCGTGTCGCCCGACATCCACCCGCGCTCGCGCATGTTGATCCCGCGTTTGAGCGTGAATGTTCGCTCCACTTCGCCCTCTGCGTCCGCCAGGTCGATCTGCAGGCGCGGACGCTCGTACTCCAGCCCGCGGACGATCTCGATGCTCAGATCGTCCGCGGCCGGCAGACTCGCCTCAAAGCGCCCGTCCTCGAGCAACGCCCAGCCCTTCCCCCGGTTATTGAGGTCAGGCTCGTGGCTGATGTTCGAGTTGTAGATGCGCTCTTTCGGCAACTCTACGTGGCCCGCCGGGGCGTAGTACTTACCCTCCGCGTCCTCGATGTGGATCCTACATGGCAGCGATTCGCCTGTGTCCGCGTCCACCACTTCGGCCTTCAGCAGCACGGTCTCCCGCGCCGCCGGCTCCGCCACCGAATCGTCTGACACGCCATGCCGCCACGCCAGCAGCGCCACGACCACCACCGCCCCAGCGACTGTGATCAGCGACGCTCCGAGTTGTCGACCCGACTGTTGCGCTTGCATGAGCACCTGCCCGAGTTGGATTGGCGATACACTTCGCACTCCGCCACCAGCCACCTCCACCGGCAGGTGTGGCAACGCGTCCGCGCGAAACGAGTGCCATCAGGCGTCAGCGGCGCCAAGGAGACCTCCATGATCCGAAGATGCGCGATCACGTGCATTGCTTTCATCGCCCTCGCAGCCCCGAGCTTTGCCGAGGACTTCTCCGTCCTCGTCAAGGTCGGTCTCAAGGACACGGAGCCGACCGACTGGTCCGGCAAGGTCACCCTCGACGGCGGCACCATCGCCGACGTGACGGGCTGGCGGCTCACGGGGAAGGACGAGGTGGGGGCCGACGGCACGTGGTCGTTGACCACTGACGCCGTCCCGCAGACGAAGAAACCCCAAACCACGCCCGGCGGCATCATCGTCAGCGGCGATGCTCAGGCCGGCGCGCTGCTCCACCTCACTGTTGGCGATGTGACCTGGGACGTCGCGCTGTCCGGCCTCGCGTTCGGCGCGCCGTCGGTGCATGATAGCAGGAAGTTCTCCGCCCAACTCGCCCCGCGTTACCACGTGCTATCCGGCGAGACGGGCGAGGACGATTACCCCGCCGCCTGCGCGCTGCCCGATGGCGGGATCTTCGCCGTGTGGCAGTCGTTCGACGGGACGGAAGACAAGCTTCTCTGGGCGACCATGGAGGATGGCGCCTGGTCCAAGGCCCAACCCATCCCTCGCCTCACGGGCGACCTCTACCAGCCAAAGTGCGCCGCGGATTCATCGGGCGCTGTTCTCGTTACCTGCCCGCGCTTCGTGAACGATACATACACGCTCCAGGCCGTCCGCCTGACCGGCGGCAAGTGGTCCAAGCCGACCGGCATCTCCACCGGCGCGGGCCACTCCTTCAACCAGGCCATGTCCGCGGACACTGCGGGCAACGTGTACTGCGCCTGGCAGCAGTACCAGGGCGCGTCATCCGACATCCTGCTGGCCGTCTGCAACGACGGCAAGTGGGACAAGCCGCAAGTTGTCGCCGATTCGCCCGGCAATGAGTGGAGTCCTTGCCTCGCCTCAGGCGCCGCAGGAACATGGGTCGCCTGGGACACGTACATGAACGGGAGCTACGATATCTACGCCGCTCCCATCGTCGACGGCGAGCCCGAAGACGCCGTGGCCATCGCCGCCTCGCCGCGCTTCGAGGCGAAGGCGTCCGTCGCGTGTGACGACGCGGGTCGCGTGTGGATCGCCTGGCAGGACGCTGGTGAAAACTGGGGCAAGGACACGGGCTACACCGTTCCCAAGGATCAACCGAACCAGGCGCTGTACCGCGAGCGCAATGTCAAGGTCGCTTGCATCGAGGCTGGCCAGCTCAAGGCCGCGCCCGCCTTCGACATTGTCACTCCCGACGGCCAGAGCGGGATGAAGGAGGAGCCTCGTCTCGCGGCCGATGCGAGCGGGCGCGTCTGGCTGACGTTCCGGCACCCGACTGGCTTCCGGAAGCTTAGCGGGAGGAAGGTCCGCAACCGCCGCGCGTGGGAGGACTACCTCACCTACCTTGACGGCGAGAAGTGGGCCACTCCCCTGTACTTCCCCGACCGCATCACTCGCATCGATACGTTCCCGGCGATCGTCCCGACCGCCGGTGGCGTGACGATGGTATGCCACACGGACGGCCGGACGATCGCGGACGCGCGGCAGATGACGCGCAACTCCGTCTACGCCACGACGCTGGCTGACGACGCGCCGGCGAAAGACCCCGTGTTCGCGGACCTCGGCTTCCCGGAGCCGGCAATTGTGCGTGAGGACGAAGCCGCCGACCTCGCGCGCGTCCGCAACTACACGGCGGACATCGCAGGCACCACCCTCA
Source organism: uncultured Armatimonadia bacterium (assembly GCA_964555935.1). GTDB lineage: Bacteria > Armatimonadota > Zipacnadia > Zipacnadales > VGFC01 > CAZKUN01. The sequence continues at coordinate 3,617 of CAZKUN010000219.1, forward strand.
AGCTCGTCCGCGGCGACACTCATCGCCATACGGAGATCTCGTGGGACGGCAACGGAGACGGCTCGATCCTCGACACGTATCGATACTTCATCGACGCGGTCGCGCTGGAGTTCTTCCTCGCGTCGGACCACAACCAACGCACGGGGATCGACATCGAGTACATCCGTCGGCGGAGTTTCAAGCTCGCCGAACTCCACACCAACCCACCCGTCTTCCACGCGTACTTCGGATACGAGCGGTCGCTCGGATACCCCAACGGGCACCGCAACGTGCTGCGGTCGACACGCGACTACCCATCGTATCGGATGACCGGCAACGCGAACGACCTGCCGGGGCTCTATGAGTACTGCCGCAAGTACGGCGCGCTGACCATCGCGCACACGACGGGCTCAAACCACGGCACGAACTGGTACGCGTACGACCGAGAACTCGAACCCGTCGTCGAGATCTTCCAGGGCTGCCGCACGAACTACGAATACGAGGGCGCCCCAAAATCCGCGACCCCCGGCGACCGGCAGGCCTTCAACACCGGTTACCAACCGGAGGGCTTCATCTGGCGCGCGTGGCAGCGCGACCAACGGCTCGGGATCATCTCAAGCTCGGACCACGGCTCGACCCACTACTCGTACGCCTGCGTGTTCACCGAGGACGTATCGCGCCGGGGAATCCTGGAGGCGATGCGCGCTCGGCACACCTTCGGCGCGAACGACAACATCATCATCGACGTGCGCGTCGGCGAGCATCTCATGGGTGAAGAATGGACCCAGGCCGACCCGCCCGAGTTGGACGTCAATGTGCTCGGCACGGGCAAGATCGACCGCATCGATCTCATCAAGGACTACCAGTTCGCGTACACCAGCCGTCCGGATGGAGCCGACGCGAACTTCACCTGGATGGACAACGACTTCGAGGACGGAACGCATCTGTACTACGTCCGCGTCGAGCAGGCCGACACCAGCCTCGCATGGGCAAGCCCTGTCTGGATCACCAAGGGGTAAGGACGAACGGAGCCAACCATGAGACCGATGATCGCCCTGGTAATCGTTAGCGTGCTTGCGCCGGCCGCCTCTGCAACCGTCATCTTCGAGGACTCGTTTGAGACCCTCGACGAGCGCTGGGTGGAGAACATCCACGGAGGCGAGGGCACGATTGAGATCGTCGAAGGAGGCGTCGACGGCAAGTGCCTCAAGGTCACGAGCCAGGGCGCGACCGTCTATCTCACCACCGACTTCGACCCACAGCTCCACGCAGGCACCACGGTCGAGGTAACGGGCATGGTGAAGCTAGACAACGTGATCGTGGGACCGCGGGACTACTCCACTGCCAAGTTCCACATCGGCGAGACGCCTCCCAAGCCGCGCCCTGCGATCAACCACGCCGAGCGGTGGCTTGGCACGTCGGATTGGGCGCAGAAGAAACTGACGGCGACACTCGATGAGGACAGCGCGCGCATCTGGCTGGACCTGGGCATTCAGGGCGGCACGGGCACTGTCTACTTCGACAACCTCGTCGTGAAGGACACCTTCGGGAAGGGCCGGCCCGTGAGCCTGAAATCCGCCGCGAACACGGGCCGCAGCGATGGCATCGCGGGCGACGGCAAGGGCAGCTTCCTGGACCTCGGAGTGAACGATCTATACCACCTGCCCCAGGGGAACCTGGAGACTGACTCCGTCACGTTCTACGTCCCCAAGCATGGCGACAACGGCGGGCAGACATGTGTCATCCTCAAGGGCGAGCAGCGGCCCGACTTCCCGGAGAAGACGGAGCCAATTCCTGTCGGCAAGAGGGTCGGTAGCCTCGGCCTCCTCCACGCCTCCGCCTTCGCGACCGACGGCGACGCGTGCCTCACTTACACGATTACGTATGGCGATGGCGAGAGCGAGACGCTCGACATCGTCGCCGGCACGAACATCTCGAACTTCGACCAGCCACGTGACCTCGAGGCGTCTCTCCTCGTCTGGCACGGAACGAACGGAGCAGGCGCAGCGGTTGGTGCCGGCATGGTCGAGTGGAAGAACCCGCGTCCCGACGTGGCAATCGAATCCATCACCATCACATCCGCGGGCAATGGGGTGCCGATCGTCTTGGCGATCACCCATGTACCCGCCCGCTAGCACCATCACAAGGAGACCCAAAATGGCTCGTGAAGTCCCGCTCAAGATTGGCATCGTCGGCCTCGGTGGCATCGGCAACAACCACGCCGACTGCTACACGAACAACGAGAGCGCCGGGGTCGTGGCTGTCTGTGACATCCAGCAGGACCGCGCCGACGCGGCGGCCGAGCGTCTGAATTGCCCGGCGTTCTACAGCATCGCCGACATGCTGGCCTCGGACGTGACGCTTGACGCCTGCAGCATGTGCACGGCCGGGACCGAGAATGGCGGCGACCACTACCAGGCGACGATGGAGCTGCTGGCGGCTGGACTGCCGGTACTCGGCGAGAAACCCATCAGCAACAACCTGGACCACGCCCGGGAGATGGTCGCGCTGGCGAGGGAGAAGAACGTCCCGTACGCGATCAACCTCAACCACCGCTTCACCCCCGCCGCCGAGAGGGCCAAGGGATGGTGCGAGGAGGGGCGGCTCGGGAAGCTCCACATGATCAAGATGCGGATGTGGATCAACAACCCAAACGAGTCGTCGCCGTGGTTCCACCTCCGCGCCCTCCACCCGCACTCATTCGACGTCATGCGCTACTTCGCAGGTGACGTCAAGAGCGTCCAGTGCTTCTGCATGAAGGGCGAGAACCGGGAGATTTGGTCGAACGCAGTGATCAACCTGCAGTTTGAGAATGGGATGATCGGCCATCTGACGGGGAGCTACGACGCGGGTGGCACGTACGGACTGGAGCAGTGCGAGGTTGTTGGCTCCAAGGGCCGTTTTGTGCTGGACGAGGCGTGTGAGGTATTGACCTACTACGACCGCAACTCGCCGTCCACCGAGACCTTCGTCAACCTCGGCGGGATGACGACCTTCGGCCAGACGTTCCAGAGCCGCATCAATGCCTGGGTTGACCAACTCGTCAACGAGGTCGCGCCGGAGGATGTCGACGGTTCGGGGTCGGCCGGGCTCGCCGCTCAGCAGATCATCGAGGCGGCGATCACGTCATTCGAGACGCACGCGGTGGTGGATCTGTAGATCGTATCGTGGCGCAGGCATTCTTTCCTGCGGACGTCAACCCGAACTTCTGCAGGCAGAAATGCCTGCGCCACGACGGGAAGCCCCACGA
>CAZKUN010000219.1:6867-15367 GCA_964555935.1 uncultured Armatimonadia bacterium
CCCCCCCCAGCTCCCGCCAAAACGCCCTGCCCCACGACGGTAAGCCCATCGAACGGCCGCAGGCAAGAATGCCTGCGCCACGAGGGCTATTCCCCGTCGTTCCCATTCAGCCGGTACTCGTACATCCCATAGCCGACCTCACGCACGGCCTCGATTGTCTCCGGATACGGGTTGTCGCACGCATCGATGAAGCCGATCTGGTAGTTCTCCGCGTCGAGCGCGCGACCTGTAGTTGATTCGTCGCGGTACTTGAACCAGTGACAGCCCACGAACTGCGGGTGGCGGAGCATGCCCTGGACGTAGTCCTTGTAGGCTTGGGCTCGCGCGTCCTGGTCAGCCACCGATACAAGCCCCGTGTGGAACATGCCCCGGTCAAGCGCGCCAAAGTGGAACTCGCCGATAATGAGCGGGACATCCTGGTCTTCCGGGAGTTGGAAGTCCGCCACCGACCGCCGGTAGAGGTTGTAGCTGACCACATCGCAGTACGGGACGGAGGCCGCAACGGCGAGCGGGTTCACCCACGCGAACCGACAGCCCAGATACATCTGATCCGGCGCGACGTCTTTCACCGCATCGCGAATGGTGCTGAAGTACGTCTCGGCGGTCTTCGTGTAGAAGGCCCGGAGGTCGTCCTTGGCCTTCTCCACATCCGGCGGCTCCTGCGACTGGAGCATCGCATCCCACGACTCATGCGCCGCGCCCCACGCCTCGTTGAGCGCCTGAATCGTCTCGTACTTCTGCTTCAGGTCGTCGATGAAGACGAGTTTGGCCACCTGATCCGGCGGCGAGACAAGCGTGGCGACCGCGAGCGAGGTCATGTTGCCCCAGGCGATCTCGTTGTCGACGAAGTAGCCGATACACCAGGGGTCGCCGGCGGTCGTGTCGGCCTGGCCGGCCATGGCCTTCTCGATGGCTTCCTTGAAACTCGGGTCGAAGACGTCTCGGAACTTGCCCCAGTACCCTTGGCTGCCTTCGAGCATCTTCCCGCCAAACCACACGGTCGCGGTGTACGGCGTCTTGCGCTGGAGGTAGACGTCTCGGCTGGACCAGTTGGCGATGGTGTTAATACCCCAACTCCGCAGCCGGGCGTGGATCATGTCGTCCATCTCGGCGGTGTTCCCGTCGCCGTACTTGCGCGCCATGTTCGCAGCGCCGAAGTCATAGGTCCTGGGCGTCGTGCCCTCGTAGTGGTAGTGGATGCTCCGACCCTTGCCGTAGAACTTGCCAAACGGACCGTCTTCGGCCGGGAGCCAAGAGTACCAGTGTTCGCGCTGATCGATCGGCGTGGAGTCGCCCCACCCACCGACGCAGTCAACGCCATGGCTGATGAAGAGCTTGCCGGTCGGATCGACGAGCCACCACTTGCCCTCGTGCTTCTGGGGTCGGAAGAATCCCGTCGCCTCCAGCGTCGGGCCGGCTTCCCATCCGCCGTACTCGTTCCAAGTCTCCGGGCCTGGCTTGGCTTCGAGGTCCTGCCGCTCCTCCGCCAGCGCCGCCTTCATCCCATCCACGCTGTGCATCTTGCCCGGCCAGTCGCGGTGGATGTACTGGCCGAACTCGTCGATCATCGGGAAGAAACCCGCCGCCGTATCGATCTCAGTCTCGTACGTGCCAGCCGAGCGAACGTCATCAATCTGGATTGCGTGGGCTTCCTTCGGTTTCGATAGGAAGACCAGCAACTGCGTCACGTTCGACGGGTCGAACTGGCGTTGCCCGCCCGCGCCGCCGCCGGGGTAGCCGCGCATCCCGAACAGCTTCACCGGATTCCCATCCTTGTCGGTCAGCGGGTGTATCAGCTCGGCTCGCATCGTCACCGTCTCGCCCGGCTTCACCTGCTCGACGAGCTGCACGCAGTGGTTGGCGCCATCGGCTCCCGGATTGTCGACGCGAAAACCCACGGGGGCTGTGCTCTCCCCAAGGTTGGTCACGTCAATCGCCACCGCCTCATTCGCGCTCAGGTCCCACGCGCCGTCGGGCGACTTCAGCGTAATGCCCGGCCACTGCTGGTCGACACTGGAATCCATCTTCAGCGTGCCGCCGCCGTCGGTAACCTCCACGCCGCGGGCCTCGACGTCGCCGAAGGCGAAGTCATCCCCAAAGTCAAAGAGCACCTCGTCGGCCATCACAGACCCTCCGATCAGACAGACCGCGAGCAAGCAGACTGCAATCCTCATCATCGAGCGTTTCTCCCAGTCGTTGGTGTCCCTTTGAGACAATCATCCCGTTGCGGCAGGACGATTTCCTCATCACACCCCGGTCCCCAGGCGAAGAGCACAAAGCCCTTCGCTCCTGCTTGCCGCGCGATGTCGATCTGCAGGGCCATGGTCCCAGGCGAGTCCATCCGAGATGTCGACGCCGCCAGCCCGAGCCCCGCGTAAACCGGCACGTGCTCGCCTACGAGCGCCACCTGGTCGCGCACCCAGCCGTCGAGTTTCCCAAGGTCCTCGGTGTAGTCCATCGGGCAGAGGAAGTCGATGTAGCCTGCCTCGCACCACGTCACCCAATCCTGCCCCACGGACACCGAGTCCTTGGCGTAGTCGCGGAAGACGGCGGCGGATATCCGCACGTCCGGCTTGATCTCGCGGATCGCCTCGCTGACCATCACCACGGTCTCAGTGATCTGAGTCTGGCGGAAGGCGGTATACTCGCCGAACAGCTTGCCCTTGGCCCGCACGTCGGTCGGCCAGTCTTCGACCTTCGCGCCTTGCTCCGCTTCGAACTTGTCCCGGCACGTGCCGCAGAAGCACCCGCTGCTACTTGGGTAACGGATGAAGTCGAACTGGAAGCCATCAACATCGTAGTCACGCACGACCTCGGTTGCCGCGGCCAGCTCGACCTGTCGATTGATTTCCTGGCTCGGGCACATCCAATCGATCGGCTCGCCCTTGGGCCCCACCTGCAGCCTGCCCGCCTCGCGAAACGCGGCGATCGTCTCTCTGCCTGCCCGCCCCTCCATCACCCAGCAATTGCGATACGGATGCACCTCGATACCGTTGGCGTGAGCGTGCTTGATGCAGTTCTCGAGCCAGTCTTCCTCGCCCAGGGCGTTCTGAACGTCCGGCAGCGCCTTCGATAGGTAGAACGCTCCCGTGCCGCCGCTGATCCGGGGCACCACCGCGTTGAAGCCGCAAGCCTGGATGCGCGGCATGATCTCCTCGGGCAGGCGGTCATCGAACGCGTGGGTCCAGAAGGCGCGGAACTCGGTTTCGGGGACTTCAGCACGGACGAGAGTCGTGGGCGATTCGGCGTCGATGATCTGCCCGGCGACTCTCAGCACCCGCCGGACCTGCGCGACGCCGAAGGCGAGGCCGCTGGTGGCGACCTCGATGGTCTCATCAACCAGCCCAACATCGGCGCCCTCGACTGACTTCGCGACCCACACGGCCTGGCTGGTGGACTGCTTCCCCGCGGAGTCAGTGACCGTCAGATCGACCGTGCCGCGCTCGCTCGCTCTCTCAACGACGCCCTTGAGCCTGACCATGACCGGCGCCGGCTGCCTCACGTACTTCGTGCCGACCCACGTCACCAGTTCGGCGCTTGCGGCGTAGTTGGCCATCCTCGCCGGCCAGCGCTCCTCGGGCTTGAGCCAGTCCAGCATGTTCTCCAGGAGCTTCAGTTCCATGCCCGTCGGCGCCTTGCTCGTCCGCCAGTCCTGCTTCACCCCCAGCGCGATCCCGCAACTGATCAGCTTCCCCTTGCCGATCACGCCGCGCGCCGCCACGGGCTTGCTCTCGGTGCTCTCGATGAACGTCGTCGCCTGCGGACCCTTGGCGAGGATGATGTGATCGGGCCAGTCGGTAGTCCACTGGCTGATGCCCTCGACCAGCGGGCCGTCGCCGACGGGCCTCACCTCCGGCACGCGCACTTTCAGGACACCCGTGCCGACCGAGCCGAATTGGTGATGGTGGTAGATCTGGAGAACCGATCCGCCCGCCTGGACGAACTGCGTGAGGTTGCCGACCCAGTTCGCGACCACGTTGCCGGGCTCGTGAGTGTCATACAGAATGACAACATCGCACCCATACAGAGCGCTCATATCAAGGTCGGTCAGGACTTGGGCGTCGTAGCCCTCAAGTCCATCGAACACGCCCATGAACCCATCGGTCGACGTCCCGCTGCCCCCCACCGCTTGGCAGTCGAACACGCCGACGACGTGCCCTTGGGCGCCGACAGCGCCACACGCTACCGCCGCGACCAAACATACCGCTGTTCGCATGGCGCGCCCCCCCCGTTACGCGAGTGCTTCGATCGCACTCGTCAGATTCAGAACTGATGCTCGCCGCGGCCTTCGCGGGCCCACTTCCCGAGGAGGTCAAAGGTCTCCTCGGTGACAGACACCCGAGCGTATACCGACTCCAGCCGCAGTTCGCCGAACGTCGCGTAGGCGTCATCCGCACCCGGCGGCGAATCATAGGCGGCGCTTGCGATGCTGAGGAGTCTGGCGCCCTCGACAATGCTCCGGAGTTGGGTCTCCCCCTCGCCCGCCGGCCGCCCGAGCGCGCCCTCGACGGCTTGAGCGATGCGCAACCACGTCGACGCATCAGCGCCGCGAAGCACTGCGTCGTCGAGAGTCTCCAAGGCCTCCACCAGACCCTCGGGCGACGAGGCGTCGGGGGCGATGTGGCGAGCATAGGCGGCGAGCGCATCTGTTCGGCTGGCGTTGGGATCCGCCATGAGAGCCGCAAGAACCCACGTGGCGATGCTTCTGCTGCCGGGGCGCAGGCACTGGGTCACGACGCCCTCGGCACCGACACCAGCGGCGCGGGTGACGATGTGCTGCGCCTCGGCGTAAAGCGGGGCGGGGAACCACCACCCGTTCTCCCAGTCAGTGAGCGCCTCGAACGCCAGCGTTCGGAACCCGCGATCGCGGGCCATTCCTAACGATGTTCGAGGCTCAACGGCACTGTCCATGATGGTAATGTCGGCCGGCTCAGCGACGGCCTCGGCCAACCGGTCCAGGAACGGCTCGCGAATGGTCTGCCCGATCTCGGCCTCGATCGCCCACGACGCCCAGAGACAGACGATGAGTTCCGCGTCCGGATTCACCTCGCGCGCGATGCCGCCGAAGGTCATGGCGAGCTGCTCGAGGAGTTCAGGTTGACGTGGCGCGCACTCACCGCACATGCATCCGCCAGGGTCGTACGGAATGACCGAAAAGGCGTCCGCTTCCGCGAACCAGCGCAGCTCCTCACCGTAGACCCGCTGCATGAGCGACCAGCTCTCCGGCCGGGAGAGGCACAAGAGCGGGAAACCGGCGTAGACGGACTCGGCATGAAGCTCGGGGTGGGCCGCGTGGATGTCTTGGGGGATGAGTGAGGGCGAGAACCAGAAGACCACCTTCAGGCCTCGTCGGTGGGCCTCGCGGATCACGACCCGCAATCGACGGTGGAGCTGGGCGTTCCTCTCGGCATTGACCGTGGAATCGTGGACGCTGAGTTCAATGTCGCCCCACAGGAAGAAGTGCAGGTGCGTGATGCCCGCGGCGGAGAGCCCGTCGAGGTACTCGGCCCACTCGCGGGCAGACCACGTGTCGGGAGAGAGGGGAGCGGCCGAGAACCCGTAGGCGATGTTGAGGTACGCGCCTCGATGTTCGAATGGCGCCTGACCCGTCGCCGTCGCGGCCATCGCCAACAACGTCGCCACCATCGAGGTCGGGATCATCTCACGCCTCGTGCGCGGTGCGCTCGATGATGGTGTCCTGGAGGATTGGATCGAGTTGCGTGAAGTAGTCGCTGAAGCCCCCCACGCGGACTATGAGGTCTCTGTGGCTTTCGGGATCTTCCCGAGCGGCGACTAGCGTGTCCTGGTCGACCACGTTGATCTGGATCTGCATGCCGCCCATTCGGAAGTAAGTGCGGAGCATCTGCACGACTTTCTCGCGGGCATCGCCTCTTAGCATGCTGGGCGCGAGGCGCAGGTTCAGAATCAGCGTGCCGGGGGCCATCTCCTGATTGATCTTCGCGACGGAGTTGAGGAGAGCCGTGGGGCCGTTTCGGTCACAGCCCGCGACCGCGCCGATGGAATCGACCACGGGATCGCCATTGGCCCGGCCATCCGGCGTCGGACCAACCGGCGCGCCGAAGTGCGCGTACGTGGTGAACATGATGCAGCTTGTCAGGAATCTCCCGCCTCGCCACGGCGCGTAGCGGCGGTACTCCCGCGACACCTGTTCGGCGGCGGCAACGACGATGCCGTCGGGGAGGTCATGGTCGTTCCCGTAGCTGGGCGCCGCTTTTGCTTTGCGGCGCAGTTCCTCGTGCCCGGCCCAGTCGGCCTCGAGGGCCTCGGCGAACTCCTCAAGGGTGGCAGCCTTCTCGTCGAAGACAAGGTGCTTGATCGCGGCGAGCGAATCGCCGACGTTCGCCAGCCCAGCCACGTTCACGACGCTCCAGTTGTAGCGCGCCCCGCCGGCGTGAAACTCCCGCCCGCGCTCGATGCAGTCATCAATGAGGAGCGTGCGGATGAGGTTGGGCGTGCGCTCGGCCCGCGCCTGCTGCATCCAGTTGATGAGACCGGCTGACCGCTCAGCGCCGTGGGCGACCTGCGTCTCGTAGGCTTGAACGAGGTCGTCGAATGTCTCGAAATCCGGTAGCTTCCCAGTCGCGGGTCCGGATTGCTGGCCCGTCTGACGATGAACGCCATCGTTCAGCGCCAACTCCAGCATCTGGAGCACGTTGATGGTGTCGTCGAGCGAGCCGCAGTTGCTCAGTCCGTGGATCATGATCTCCGTGCAGCCGCCGAATCCGAATTCTCGCAAGTCCCTCGGCGCGAGGCCCAGATGCGCCGACTCCAGCGCTCGTTGATACAGTTCCTCGTTGTAGAGCGCGGGCATCCCCCGTCCCGTGGCGATCGTGTCAAGCGCAGCGTCGAGCAGTTCGTCGGGGTCGTTCTCGCTGACACGGAGCGCGAGGTTCGGTCGGCGCAGGGGCACGCGGGAGGTGGCCTTCATCGCGAGGTAAGTCAGCGGGTTGACGGCGCTCTCGCCATCCTTCCTCGTGCCGCCGATCGCTGCGTTCCACCCACCGACCTCATTCACCCGGCGCCAGAGGGCATCCAGCAGATCCTGCGCTTCGTCCTCGGTCAGCAGGTTGCGCTCGACGGTCCGCTGGTAGTAGGGGTATAGAAACTGGTCGGCCCGGCCGAGGTCATCGCCGTCGAGGTAGAGCGTGAAGTTGGTCGCCAGCACGGCCTCAAAGAACGTGCGCGCCGGCTTGTTCGGGACTTGCTGGAGCGCCCGCGCGATCCGCCGCCAGTTTGCCTGCTCAAACTCATCGTCCGCATCCGCCGCGGCTTCCTCACACGCCTTGCGGTAGCGACCGACGAATATGGCGATGCCGCTCAGCAACTCCAGCAGCGCGTCGTAGGCCTCAACGGCCGCGGCATCCACATCCAAGCACTGCTCCCGCCGCATCCGGATGGTGCTCTCCAGCCCACCGAAGCCCTGCTCGAGCACCTTCTGGAAGTGCGGGATGGAGTGCCCGTGCCAGCCCATGCAGGCGTACTCGCCGCGCCACGTGGACGCAAGGCGGTCGAGGAGGTCGGCGGACCCGGGGTGCTGCTCTTTCTTCAGGGCCAACCGGCCCACGTCGACCATGATCCCCGAGCCATAGGCCCAGTACACGCTCTGTCCGGCGACGAATGGGTTCGGCCCGCTGGGCACGATCAGCCCTTCGCCGCCGGTGTCCACCGGCACGTGCTCAAGCGTCTTCCTCAGCCCGGCGGCGACGCGGACCATGTGGCGAGGGTCGAGGGAGCCGTGGTAACCCGCGGCGAAGTACTCACCCAGCGCCATGAGTCGGTCCACGTCCCACTCGCCGTCGCGGGGCGCCACTTCATGCACGAGCGCTTCTTTGGTGTCGATGGCCATTGAGTCTGCTCCCGGAGGGTCTATCCGACGCCCGTAACGAGCCGGTGCGCATTACCGAAGAACACCTCACTCAGCTCATTCGCCGTCAGACCCGCCCTCTCCGCTCCATCTTTCAGTGCTTTGAGCGCTACGTAGATGAAGTACGTATACGCCGCCTCCACGCCGGGCGGCCGGCGGTCGGTGTTCCAGGGGAAATCGCCACTCGTGTAGTTCTTGTACGTCTCTCCGTCCCAGACACGGTAGCCCCTCATGCGGTTGAGCACCGGGAAATCCGTTCCCCACATGATGCGCTCGGGGCCGATGGTGTTGAAGGCCAGCTCGAAGCCATCCGGATTCAGGAAGGCGCAGCAGTCAAACAGCAACCCATCGATACTCGCGAGATCGGCAAACGATGCCTCGGCAAAGGGATAGGAATAGGCGCGCCCCAGATGGGCCACCACGAACTTGGCTCGCGTGTACTTCGCGCACCAGTCGCGCAGAACAGCCCGCGAGTGCTCGTCGCGGATGCGCTCGGGGCCAGGTACGTGGAGCACGGCGATCATGCCCAACTCATCCAGCGCCTCAAGCTGCTCGGGCGTGACCATCTCGTCCAGCCCGACCTCCGCCTCTTTCTTGCCGGGCACCATCGCCCAG
>CAZKUN010000220.1:0-15298 GCA_964555935.1 uncultured Armatimonadia bacterium
ATCCACGCGGGCGAGTTGCTGCTGACGCTGAACCGAGATGGTGTCTCGCGGCTCGCGCGCCCGGCGGCGGGTGACGAGTTCGTGGCGCGAGACGGTGGCCCGCTCTGGTGCGCGCGGTTCAGGCACGCAGAGACGGGCGAAGTAACTGACGTCGCCCCGAAGACGAGTCTCCCCGAGTGGGAGGCGAAGGGGGACCTCGCGCGTTTGGTCTGGCGAGACGTCGATCTGCCGTACGAGCCGGACGCCGTCGACGTGCGGGTCACGATTCAGTGCGAGCCGGGCAGCTCTCTCAGCAAGTGGCGGATTGGCGCGACCAATCGCAGCGAGTCCTGGGGGCTGTGGAGCGTTGACTTCCCGCGCATCGGCGGCATTCACACCGGGCCCGACACCACCCTCACGGTGCCAAGGCGGTGGGGCACGGAGCTTCGCGGCGCAGACGCCGCGGGCGGCTTTGCCGGGGAGTATCCTTCGGCCTGGATGAACATGCAGTTCGTGAGTTGCTCGCGTGGGCAATCGGGTCTCTACCTCGCATCCCACGATCCGGATGCCCAGATCAAGACCTTCGCCATGCGTCCGGGCGAAGGCGGGCTCGACTTCGCTACCACGCTCTACCCGGAGGCGATGGGCTTGCCTGGCCGCGCCTACGAGATGCCCTTCGACGCGGTCATCGGCGTCAATGATGGTGGCTGGTATGAGGCCGCGAAGATCTACCGGGCGTGGGCGACTCGCGAGGCGCCGTGGTGCGCGAACGGGCCGCTCGCGGCGCGCGATGACGTGCCCCAGTGGTTCAAGGACTGCGCCCTCTCGCTGAGGCCGGGCGGGGCGCCCGAATCGGTCGCGAGGACCCTTGCCAGTCTGCACGCTGCCTTCAAGATGCCCGCCGTCGTGCACTGGTACGAGTGGCATCAGATCCCGTTTGACAACAACTATCCTGAGTACTTCCCGACGAAGCCCGGCTTTGCCGAGGCCGTCAGTGACGCGCTGCAGATCGGCCTTCGGGTCATGCCCTACATCAACGGTCGGCTCTGGGATTCTGACACTGCAAGCTGGACAGCAAAGCGCGCCGCCGATTCGGTCTGCATCGACGCGAATGGAGAGCCCCAGTTGGAGCACTGGCGCGATCAGAATCATGGCGTCATGTGCCCGGCGACCCCGCTCTGGCAGCAAACGATGGCTGACACTGCGGCGACGCTGGCAAGCGAGTACGGATGTGCCGGTGTCTACCTTGATCAGATCGGCGCCGCGCGTGGCTTGCTCTGCTTTGGCGATGGTCACGGGCACGAGCCCGGCGGCGCGGCGTCGTGGGTGGCGGGTGAGCAGCAACTGCTCGCGGACGTCCGTCGTGTCGCTCGCGAGGCCCAGCCGGACTTCATCATGACCACCGAGGACAATGCCGAACCGTACATGGGCCAGCTCGACGGCTACCTGATGTGCAATGCCGAGGGTCCCGGCCTCGTCCCGCTCTTCCCGGCGGTCTATGGCGGCTATACGCTGACCTTTGGCCGCACGGGGCAACTCAACGACGAACTGACATTCGCCATGCAACACGGTCAGGCGTTCGTCTTCGGCTCTATCATGGGGCGCGTGTCCAGCGACGCCATCACGGCTCCCGAACACGCGGAGAAACTCGACTTCCTCAAGCGCCTGGCGCAGGCGCGGTATGAGTACCGCGAGTTCCTCGGGATGGGGGAGATGCTCCATCCGCCCACGCTGGTGGGCGACATACCCGAACTCGAGGCGGTCTTCGCATCCAAGTACCGCGGCCCCGTGCGGATGTCGGCCGTGCAATCGTCCGCGTGGCGCGCGCCCGATGGTCGAGTGGGGAACTTCCTCGTCAATATCTCACGAGAGACGCAGTCGTTTGGGATCGTGCTCGATGGTGAGGAGGAGCGGATAAGGCTCGCGCCTTGGGAGGTGCGAGCCCTGTTGCGCCACGCGGACTAGATGCGGCCTCAATGCTCATCTGCCCGGTCTGCATCAAAGATTGCCGAACACAATGCTGATGCTCGGCGGGTGCTCCGTGTTCAGCCAGTCGACGCTCCGGAACTTGATCGTCGTGTGGCTATCATCCAGGATCATCTTGTGCCCGGGAGCGTTGCGATACTGAAGATGTGAGATCTGCGCCACATGGTCTCGCACATCCGGGCCCTCAACCCTGAAGTTGAACCAGCTGATGTCTTCCGGATCTTCCTGCGAGTGCTGTAGGAAGCCCAACATCGTCGTCGGTTCCCACGCGTCCTCATAGTTGTTCAGCGAACTCCCGCGCTTGAAGAAGACGATCGGCACGTCGACCAGATCGACGCGCGTCGCGTTCCAGTGTTGCTCGCATTCCTGGCCGGCCGGGACCTTGACCCCGCCGGCTGGCTGCCAGTCATTCTTGTGCACGTAGACCTTTCGTTCGAATCGCTGGATGCGGAGCCACTCCACCCGGTCGCCACTCGGCGACACGACGCCGGTGAGATCGGTGGCAGTGGTATCGCGGACCTGGTACTCGTACGTCTCTCCGACCCAGGTGTCTTCCACCTCGTATTCCGGAAGCGCGAACCGGAAGGTGTTTCCCTGCCACGAGATGTGCGGGCCATCCGTGTTGGTCGTCCCGGCGTAGATCTCCAGTTCCCCGCGAGTCATGCCCGAGTCATCCTTGAATTCCGTCTCGTCGTCCGGGTCAGCGGGGATGTGGATGCTGGTGAGGATGTAGTCCATGAAGCCTTGCACGTTCACGCCGACTTGGGTCATCCGGTGGAGCGTGTCTTTCAGAACTCCCGGGTTTTGCACCGTACCCGCGGTGGGTTGCGCAGCCTTCAGTCGGAGGCTCGGGTGTCGGGGATCGACGATGTCCAGCTTGTCGTGGAGTTTCGGAGCGCTCGCGCCTCCCTGATCATCCGGAATCACGGGCGCCGGCTGGTTGATCGCCGGCGCCGGTTGGGCGCCTCCCTCGCCACGCGTCGCGACCAGTTGGTATGGTCCCTCCTGGCCGGGCTCGGTCGTGGTGACGATGATCGGTAGCGTTCCCGCCTCCGCGCTGGTGACGCTCAGTTCGACGTCGCCGCCGGCTTTGGCGTCGCTCTGCTCGCCGTCGGGAGTCTTGGCTATGAGGTATCCTTGGAATCCCTCCGGTCGCAGCGTGATATCGACCGTCTGCCCCGCGACCACCTCAATCTCATGCTGCTCGGCATACTCGCCGGATGAGAGCGTGGCGGACCCGGCCGAGAGCCTGTCGCTGACCTCGAGGAGCGCGCCCTCGACCGTGATGGGAGTGGGGGCGGGTTGGCGCGTCGCGCCCGGAGCCGGCTGATCCACATCCGGCGCCGCGGCCAGCCCTGGGCCTCCCGCGAGAGTGGCCCGCGACACGCGGATCTTATACGCGCCGGTCTCCTCCGCGGCAGCGCTGGTCACGAATATCGACACCGGGCCCGTCTCCTCGGCCTGGAACGTGATCTCCGGGTTCGTGCCTTTGCAGTCGTCCGCCTGGCGCATGACGCCGTCGGGCGCCTTCACCACAAGATACGCGTCGAACTCACTCGACTCGGCGTACACGCGGACCACGTCGCCCGAGTTGGCCGACAGCTCGTACGTGTCAGCGTATTCGCCCGTGTCGAGCTGGTTGTCGTTCGTGTCCAGGTTGCCTCTCTCGTTGAGATCAGCCGTCAGCCCGCGCAGGCCGCCCGCGAGGGGACGCGCGTCGGCGGCCACCTGGTACTCGCCGGTTTCGCCGGGGTCTTCGGTGGTCACGAGCAGTTCGATGTCGCCACGTTCGCGGATGATGAACTGGATCACCGCATCCGCGCCATCGGAGCGAGTCTCGAGCTTCCGATCGTTCGGCGTCTTGACGATGATGTACGGCTGGAAGTCCATCGACGAGGCCATCACGGTGAAGAAATCGCCTGGAGCAACCGGCAGCGTGTAAGACTCGTAGCGTTCACCGCTCTTGAGTTGCTCGCTCGCCCCGGTCAGTTCGCCGGCGTCCTCGAGGACGGTCTCCGCGTGCGCGTGCGTGACGATCAGCAGAACCGCGGCAATAACGGCGTGGCGCTTGGTCATCAATGCATGGCTCCTTGGCTGTGAAGTCCGGTTCCTATCTTACTGCGGTTTGGCGAGGTCAATCGCGGCTTCCGCCACGCGCCAGCGCCAGTAGTCCATCGTGCTGCGGTCCCAGCTATTGTCGGGCGCCAGGTACGTCTCGTTGACCGCATCCTGCAGTTCCGCGAGCGTGGCCTTGGCGGCCTTCGTCGCCGCCGCGTTTTCGTTTGCTTCGGCTACCAGTTCCTCCAGGAGCTGGACGTAACGGTAGTCGTCGACGCCCTCGCGCTGCTCGAGCATCCCGATCGAGGGCAGGACCTCCCAGTCCGGCGTGTATCGGCAGTCACACGAGACCCTCGACCCGGACGGCAATGCCTCGTATGGGTCCCGGGAGTCGCCGTCATAGCTGAACGACCACTGCGCCCGGAGGTAGGCGTCGACTCGCCACGGGTAGAATCCGTAGCTGAACCGCGTCGCGCCCATGTTGTATAGCCCCAGCGTCCCGCCTGCGTCGCGGATCTCTTGGACCGTCTGCGCCGTGACCGGATAGGCCGAGTTTGGGATCACAATATCCGCCTCGGCGAGATACTCTCGCGCGACGGTGGCGCGGAGCGTCGAGACACACGTGCGGAAGCCCCCCGGCACGGCTTCGCGACATCGGTTTACCGCCTTCAGCATCTCCCGGCCCCAGCGCGCGCCCTTCGCGCCATGGTTGCCGAGTTCGTCGAAGACGTAGAAGACTAGCTCCGGCAGATCCTCATCGCGCATCTCGGAGTACATGAACTCGACCATCTTCGACATGTTCGCGACCGCTTCGTCCGTGAACGCGATCTCGTCGAGTTCCAGTTTCTCGGCCGCGCCGATGCCCAGATAGCCCGGCGCCTTGGGGAAGAGCTGTGGCCCGCCCATATAGTAGCAGAAGATTCGCTCGCTGAAGTTCGGGATCGACTTCGCGATGCGGAAGGTCTCCAGGTAATTTTGCCACGCATCTGTCGGCACGACTTCCCCGTCCTGCATCTCGAACGGGTACCACGGCAAGCTGTCGAACAGCCCCGTGAAGCCCTGGTCGGCGTAGAACTCCATGCGAGTCCGACTGACTTGGTTTACGAGTTCGTCGGGCAACTCGCCGAAGAACCCCACATGTCGGAAGACGGTTGAGCGCAGGCCGCCGGCATATACTCCGGCGTAAAGGTCCGACGTCGGCAGCTTCAGCGGAAGAATGCGGACGTCAATCGGAAGCGTCTCCTCAACGCCCTCGCCGCTGAGCGTCAGCGAGCCGCTGTAGAACCCCGCCTGGGCGTCGTCAGGCACGTGAAGGTCCACCCAGAAGCCTCGTGTCAACTCCGCCTCCATCGCGTCCGGATGCCAAGGCACCAGGAAGTGCGGCCGCACCACATACGCTCCGGGCACGGGGTACTCGCCGTACCGGATGTACCGGATGTCTACTGACGACGCCGAAAGGGTCGCTCCATTCTCCCCGCTGAGGTCGGTGACAGACAGCTCGACGGGCCCGGCAATATCCTGCAATGGCGTCACCGCGACGACGCCCGCCTCCCGCTCGCCGATCGCCGCGAACAGGCGCAAGGGGCGAGTGAGGTCGCTCGGCGCCGGGCGCGTGCTCGGCCGAAGGGCCTCGGCGCTGTCGGTCGTGTAGAGCAACGCGGCGGCGTCGGATTCGGGCAGCGCGAGATCGGGTTCCGTTGGCGTGTAGGCGTACTGGTCGTTGAAGAATTGGGCCTGCTGCGCGCGGAAGTCGTCGACGGCCGCCTGTCCCGCCGGGCTGCCTGTCGGGAAGATCCAGAGCGCGTTGATCGGCGCGAACGGCGTGGCGGCGATGAGGAGGTGCCCGTCCGTAGCCGTCACGTCTGCCTCGCCATAGGGAATCCACCGCGCGATATTGGCCTCATACAGATCCACATCCGGATGCCAGTCTCGGTAATAGTTCGCGAAGTACCTCCCATCGGGGGCGTAGAACGCGTCGACCGAGTTGACTTGATCCAGCAGCACCGTGTCTCCGATGCTGATCGACAGATCCCGGAAATGCGAGTCAGGCCGGTTCGCGCCGGGCCGGCTGTACTGGCCGGCCAGAGCGACGACGTGGTACTCGCCGTCGGGCACATCGACGCGGAAGGCCGGGCCGCCGTAGATCCCGTCGCGCGTGGCGTCATCAAGCACCAGCACGTCGCGGATGATCCGCCGATTCTGGTCGAACGGCGTGGCCCGTTCTCGCCCCTCCACATACCCAAAGCCCGTGTCCTCGGCGTATTGGGTGTCGGCAAGGACGCCGGAGAACCCGTCGGCCACCGGAGTGTCAGGCGTCCCGAAATCGAAGCGCAACACGCCATCGGGTGGCTGGGCGATGAGCGTCGCCGCCACCAGCAAGGCGACGATGCAGGCTATCAGTCCCGCCGAGTATCGGTTCATTCTCATTCGTGATGCCCTCGATTCAAGTCACTGTCCGGCAAAGGGTGAAGCGCCAACCCGCAGCGAGTCCTCGGCGGAGGCGATGGTCTCGTCGTCTTGGACGGCTTCCAGGCGCAGGCGATACGTGCCTGGGCTGAGGCGCGCGACGGGCAGGCGGGCCGATAGATCGGCGCCCTCGGGCTTGCCCAAGTCCTGCTCGCCCACGACCCGTCCGCGGCTGTCGAGCAACTTCGCGACCAGCGTAACCCGGCGCGTGGTGATGTCCCCCAGGCCGACATTCGCGGCCACGGTCACGTCCGCTCCGTCCGCGAAGGCCGCGCTGCTCTTCAGGCGCACGGTGAGCGGCGGCAGCACGGTACCCATGCGGCGGGCCGCGTAGACGGGCCGCCCCTCCGCATCGACGATACGGACATTCGCCTCCCACGCGCCCTCAACCGCGCGCACGTCGAAGCCCAACCGGAGGGACTCGCGACCGTTGGGGCTGAGTGAGAAGGCACTCTCGACGCTCGTCTTGCCCTGGGTCGTGCTCAGGTCGAGTTGGATCTTGTAGTCTGCCGCCTCGCCGGAGACATCGGTGACGCCGGCCCTCATCACGCAGGACCCCAGACCGACGCGTCCCATGTCCAGTGACGCGACGTCGACCCGACGCTCGCCCAGACGCGCGACGCCGAGTTGGTGCGGATCGTGCCAACTGCTCACTCGCGCAAGGCTCGTGTACTCGCCGGTGTCCCAGTCGGCGCTCGTAACATTGAAGCGCACCTGGTGCCCAGCCGGCGCTCCGGCAAGCCCCACCGAGTCCAGCGGCAGCGCCAGTTCGATGATCCAGAACTCGGGGTGGATGGCGATCTTCCGCTCAGCCGCGCACGACCACCCATCGTCCGTGTCGCGTTCGAGCATCGTATCGGTCGGGCTGGCGCCCTTGGGGTCGGGCACGACTGACATCGAGTGGAACGCGTCGTAGACCGCGCCGAGGCTGTTGAGGATGACTTGGTAATACGTCGTGCCGCTGCCGAATGGATCGAGGAAGATCTCGACCTCGTCGTCCTCCCAGATCTGCGCGTCGTCATCCTCTTTGATCATCGTCCGCAGTTCGGTATCGGGCTCGCGCTGCAGCTTGATCGCGAAATACAGATTCTCAGAATCGTAGCACGCCCATGCTTCGCGGCTGTGGCGGGCGGGCGTGGGGGAGACGCCCAGGCGAAACGAGCCGAGGTAGGTCGCCTCGTCAGCCCAGCAAGCATCGGACGGGTCGCCGTCGATGACCGGTGTCGCCTGAAGCAGCGAGTGGGTGGGGCGCTCGATGTTGGCGCCGGGAGCATCTGCCTCGCTTGGGGCCGGGAAGCGGACGCCCTCAAGCACCTGAGGAGTGGTTGCCGATCCGATGGCGAGGCAAATGCAGATCAGGATTGCGTGGTGTCTACCGAGCAAAGGGGCCCTCCGCGATTCGACAGGGGAGCAGCAGCTCGATCTCCCGCTCGCCGGCTTCGTTGCCGGCGGCGATGCGCGCGGCATACTGTCCTGCCGGCAGTCTGGGAACCGCCAGCTCAACGACCGTTGACGGCGACGCAAGCGTGGCGTCGCCCTCTGCGTAACTCGTCAGCCCGTCCGCTGACGTGACGTTCCACCGCACGTGGCGCAGGCCGTCTTGCCACGCGTCGTCAGACAGGTTGACCTCGGTCGCCAGCACGTTATCGGGCGTCATGAGCGTGACGCCACGACGCAGTCTTGCGCTCAGCGGTGGTTCGAGGATCACCTCAAGTCGAATGTCATCCACGTAAACGACGGGCGCGTTGGTTGGGTCGGCGGCTTGGCGCATGCCGATGGTGATGTCGCCCCGCGTGGTCTCCCCAAGCCGCAGCGTGAACTCGGTCGAACTCTCGATCCACTCCGCCTGGACCGCCGGCACCAATATGCTGCCGTGGCCGACGGGCGCGGCGCCGGGCGGTCCCCACAGGCGGTAAGACAGGCTGCCTTGCGATCCGGGAGGCCCGCTTTCGAGCCAGATCCAGGCGGACATGCGGACGCGGCGGCCGTCGTATGGCGCGAGCGCTTCGGCGGTGAATGATTGCTGGGCGAGAAGGTGCCGGTCTTCCTCAACCGTGGTGAGGTCGATGCGGATGGAGCCCGTGCCCGCGTGGGCTTGATCCTGCGAGTAGACGACGGAGTCAGCGACCAGTTTCGCGCCCGTGTCGGGCCGCGGCGGCCAATCGCTAAACGCCCAGCCGCCGTCGCCCTCCATGTCGCCATTGACGATCAGCGAGAGATTCTCCGCCGCCACGTTTTCGAGCGGCGGCAGCGGCGTCCCGGCGGGCTGCGTGGAGCTGACGCTCGCTAGACCTACGAGCGTCACCATGGCGAGCAGCGCGACGCGTTGCATTCGGACCATCCTCTCGTGCTACTCGATAACCGTCGCCTCGGTGCCGTAGGCATTGTCGGTCACGATCGTGCTGGCCTCCGCGCTGACCGCGTTGGCGGGCCCGGCGTGCATCGGGAACCAGTTGTGGTGTACCTGGCAAGCATCTTCGGGCTCTCCGCGGATGACGATCGGCGCCACCGGGGCGCGGAAGGTGTTGTTGGAGATCTCAATCGAGGTGCCGGCGACGTTGGTGCCATCTCCCCGGTCGCGCCCGCCGTGCATGTCGAAGCAGTGGCTGAGCGACACGCCTAACTCGACGTTGTTCCTGGCTACGTAACCGCCGCCGGATCGTCCCGTGCCCGCGATGGAGTGGCGGTTCCAGTCGAAGATATTGAACTCGATCGCTGACGTCCCCGTGTCGATGCAGACTCCGTACCCGAGCCCCTGGTACTGGCAGTGATGGATGTAGTTGTGGTGGATGCTGAGTCCGGTCCCGTTCAGGACGTTGACACCGGCGAGCCCAAAGCCGGAGATGTCGCAGTTGTCGACCTCGAGGCCATCATGCTCGGTCTGGATGCCGCTTTGGGTGGGGAGCTTGTAGTAGTACTCGGCTCCCGTGCCGCCGCCCCCGTAGGCACGCGTGTGGTGGGGGATGTAACGCTTGGTGTTCGGGCCCTGAATCCGCAGCCCCGTCACGCGCACGCCCGGGCCCAGCGCCCGGATCATGACCTTCGTGTTCAGCGCGTCGCTGGTCAGGATCGCGCCCAATGAGCCGTCTTGGCCGCGATTGCCGGCCAGTGTCACGCCCCCGGGGATCTCGAGGACGAGCTGCTCGATGTAGATGAAGGTCGTGAGGTCGATGTGGGTCTCGCCGGGGATGAAGACCGTCTCGCTGGCTTGAGCCTGGGCGAGCGCTTCGATTAGGGCTTCGAGCGTCGAGGCCGTGGAGTCGCCCTCTGTGACGATGTTGGCATAGCCCGCGCCGCCGCCGATCGGGCCGGTTTCATCGGCTTTCGCGCCGTAGATGGTTCCGTCGACCTCCACCCACGTTGGCGCCTCGGCGGGTTGTGCCACGCAACTCGTGAGGCCGACGAGGGTGACAACGGCGAGCATCGCGATGCGTTGCATTCGGACCATCCTCTCGTGCTACTCGATCACGGTTGCTTCGGCGCCATACGCGTTGTCTGTCACGATCGTGCTGGCCTCGGCGTGGACAGCGGCTTCGGGAGCGGCGTGGACTGGAAACCAGTTGTGGTGGACCTGGCAGGCCTCTTCCGGCTCGCCTCGGATGACGATGGGCGTTTGCGGAGCGCGGAACGTGTTGTTGTAGATCTCAATCGACGTGCCGGCGATGTTGGTTCCATCTCCCCGGTCACGCCCACCGTGCATGTCAAAGCAGTGGCTCAGCGAGACGCCGAGTTCGATGTTGTTCCTCGCCACGTAGCCGCCGGTGGATCGTCCCGTGCCGGCGATGGAGTGGCGGTTGGCGTCGAAGAGGTTGAACTCGATCAGCGACTGCGCGGTGTCGTGGCAGATGCCATAGCCCAGTCCCTGGTACTGGCAGTGATGGATGTAGTTGTGGTGGATGTGGTGCCCGACGCCTCCGGGGACGTTGATGCCGCCATGGCCGAAGCCGGAGATGTCACAGTTATCGACCTCAAGCGTATCGAAATCGGTCTGGATGCCATTCTGCGTGGGGAACTTGTAGTAATACGTGTGACCGTCGCCGCCCGCTTTGAAGGATCGCCCGTGGTGGGGAATGTATCGCTTCGTGTTCGGGCCCTGAATGCGCAGGCCTGTGATTCGAACGTCTGGGCCCATGGCGCGAATCATGACGGGCGTCTTGAGCGCGTCGCTCGTCAGGATAGCGCCGAGGGAGCCGTCCTGTCCGCGGTTGCCCGCGAGAGTCACGCCCTCCGGGACATCGAGAACGAATTCGTCGATGTAGATGAACGAAGTGAGGTCTATTCCCGTCTGGCCGGGGATGAAGACCGTCTCGCCCGCTTGCGCCTGAGCGAGCGCTTCGATCAGAGCCTCGACTGTCGAGGCCGAGTAGTCGCCCCCGGTGATGATGTTGGCGTAGCCCGCGCCGCCGCCGATAGGGCCGGTCTCGTCAGCCTTCGCGCCGTAGATGGTGCCGTCGATCTCCACCCACGAGGGATTATCGGTCCACGCGGGCAGCGTAATCGCCAGCAGAAGCAGAACTGCAACAGACTTCAGGACGGTGTCGCCATTCATGGTGATCGCCTCCGAAGGGGGTGATTGTCCACGAGTCCCCCGGAGGCCTTCGCCCGGGAGAGTCAGTGGATGGGTGGGCCGGCCGCGAGGGTGAGGTCTACTGGGCCTCGGGGACATCCATGGCGCAGCGGAAGCCGAGGCGATCGTTGCAGGAGCCATCGCCGAGGGGTAAGGTCATGTGGTAGCGGAACGCAGCGCCGACGCGGTCGCCGACGTAGCCCCACGAGCCGCCGCGCGCAACGTGCGACGTGCCGGTCTCGGGGCCCTGGGGATTCTCGGCGGGGCTTGCGGCGTAGTAGTCTTCTGAGTACCAGTCGGCGCACCATTCCATCACGTTGCCCGACAGATCCGCGATGCCAAACGAATCCAGGTCGAAGCTCCCCACCGAAATGGGGCCGCCGCGCGCGTAGCCGGTGTTTGCCTTCGTCTCGTCATACTCGTCGCCATAGGGGAAGCGCCAGCCCTCGGGACCACGAGCGGCGCGCTCCCATTCGGCCTCCGTTGGCAGACGCTTGCCCGCCCACTTCGCGTAGGCCGACGCCGCGTGCCAACTGACGAAGATGATCGGGTAGTCGTCCCAACGCTCGTCGTACGTATCGCCATCCCAGTGGTTGAGGTATTTGCCGTCGTGGAGCGCGGGATCGATTCGGTCCTTGCTCCAGTCGGGGTTGGCCACGACGAACTGCTTCCACTGGGCGTGGGTCACCTCATTGACATCGAGG
Source organism: uncultured Armatimonadia bacterium (assembly GCA_964555935.1). Taxonomy (GTDB): domain Bacteria; phylum Armatimonadota; class Zipacnadia; order Zipacnadales; family VGFC01; genus CAZKUN01. The sequence continues at coordinate 11,761 of CAZKUN010000220.1, forward strand.
TAGAACGCGTCGAGTTGGACCTGGTGGGAGGGGATCTGGTTCGTGCGCTCTTCGCTGCCCATCGTGAATCCGCCGGCGGGAATGAGCTTCATCGTCGCGCCATCGGTATCGCAGACGATCTCGCCCGGGAGTGTCTGAGCTATCGTGATGCAGCCTGGGAGCACGAGAAGGGCAATGGCGCAAAGGCCGGTGCGAGCGTTCATCGCGGAGTGCCTCTTGCCTCGGCTGAAGTAGAGAGCGGATGGGCGCAACCTAATGTCGCCCATCCGCTCGGGTTTCCTACATGCCTAGTGCCTGAGACGGGCACTGGGTTTAGTCCTCTAGTCCTGTCCGGTCTCATCAGTCTGCAGGCCCTTCGGCGGCCCATCGAGCATTTCCCTGAGTTTGCCCGACAGGGGACCTACCATCACTTGCTCCTGCGGGTTGGCAAGGATCGCAAACTGGCCGAAGTATGTCTCCCTGACACCCCCCGCGCGTTGCACCGAGGCCTCGTAGCCAACTACGGGCTGGATGACGTTGCCGCCATCATAGTAGAACAGCCCCATGCCGGTGATCTGCACGCCCTTGGCCTGCCCCACCTCGCGCTTTAGGAACTTGGCAATGCCGTTCTGGATATCCTGCGCGTTGAGCTGCTTCTGACGCCGCATCGACTGGGTGTCCGCAACGTCGCGCCACCGCGAGGAGCCGCCGACGATCTTGCCGCCGTCTCCAATGCGGGCGATGAGCTTCGAGCCCGGTCCGATGACGCGCACGCCATCGAGTTCGCGGGCCAGATGCACCACCAGCGCCTGCGTGATGATGTCGCCCTCTTGCCCCGTCGCCGGGTCGAATGACTGCGAGCGGATTCTCGATATGTGCCCCAGCACGAGTTCCTTATCGTTCTCGGGGCCAATTTCGAGTCCGGTGAACAGCTCGCGCGCGATGTCCTCCGCCTCCCGGTCGCCAGGCAACTCGGCGCGGTTATCATCGATCTCGTCGGCAAGGCCTCTGTCGAAGGACATGTAGCCCGAGCGGGCGTCCAGCATCAGGAAGTTGGCGGGGTTGTCCGGATCGGACATGCCCATCAACTGCCCGGCGTTGACGACTTGGCCCAGTCCCCGGCCGAAGATGTCGTTCTGCAGTTGGCTGAGGCTCTCCCGGCCCAGCTTTGACGGGGCGAGCCGGTAGACGTTCAGGTTCTGAGCCCTCTCGAGCACGTCACCAGTCAGATTGGCCTCGAACTTGATCTCCGGCCCTCGGCCCTGGAGCCGAAGATTCGGGTTCTTGATGCGGATGTTCGGGTCCTGGATGCGGATGTTCGGGCGCTTGATATCGACCCTCGGGCGCACCCTAGGCTGAGCGCTGACTAAGCTCGGCATGGATGCCGCTACGACCGCCACCGATGCCAGTACGGCAATTAGTCGGGCTTTCATGAGCTATTAGCCTCCTGGGTATCGTTTCTTGTTGTCGCGACCGCGCGGTTAGTCTTCCCACACGTTGTACATCAGATCGGCCGCGACCGGATCCGCAACGTACGAACCCAGACGGTCCCACTTGCACTGCTTCGGCATGATCGCGCTCGCCCAGCCGGGATACGCTACGCCCGCCTCGGGCTCCCACGGTCCGCGGGCGGGAGCGGCGCGCTCGTCCTGGATGGCATCGAACCACGCGCACCAGACAATCTGGTTGCACCGGGTGCGGAGCGCGAAGTACGCCGGGATCTCGTTGTCGGAGTAACTATCCGTCCGGAACCCCATGCCCTGGTGCAGGCCGCGCATCATGCCGCCCGGCCCGTTGTATCGATACCCCTGCCAGTCGAAACCGGGGTCAGCGGCGCTGATGAACGTGGAACAGCTTTCGACGATGAAGAACTCCATGTCATGCCCCTGCGGAAGGTCGCCATATCCAGGGGCGTCTCTGAGGTCAACGTCCACCGTGCCCCAGTGGGAGCACAGCTTCCAGTCGGTGCCGTGGCAGGCGACGTACGCGAGGTCCTGGGAGTCGACATAGCTCCCGTGCGAGCCCTCAAACACGAAAGGCTCCATGTAGTAGTACTGGTCGTACTTCCAAGAGTGACTGCCGATGTTCTGTGATGACTGGAAGTTCTTGATGAAGTTCCAGACGTTGCGGACGAACCGGTCTTCGGCCTGGGCCACATAGCCCCCGATTTCTCTGTTTCCGGCGAAGACATGACTCGACAGCAATACGGTGATGACGACAGCGGCCAGGGCCGCGCGAAGCAGTACGCTTCGTTTGGGCATCATGCATCTACCCCCTGTGAAGGTGATCGACCACGCGAACTTCATCCGAGCCTATTCAACACGCGAATCGGTGTGGTGCGTTCCAGTTTCGGGGTCGGCGGCTGTGACTCCTGCCAACTCCGACCGTTTATTCCGTCATCTTTCGGAAACGTCTGAAGGACCGATAGAGAGCGCCCCACTCCTGGACCTTGGCGGCAACGCCCTTCTGGTTCGGGCGATGGCCGAGGTCCTTCAGGACTTCCAGCGCCGCATTTCGCCCTGGGATTCCGGTGATGCCGCCCCCAGGGTGCGAGCCGCTGCCGCTGAGGTACAAGTTGGGGATCCACGTGCGGTAGCGCGACAGCTCCGGCAGAGGACGGAGTCCCCAGGCTTGGTGCATTTCCATGTCGACATGCCACGCGCAGCCGTTGATGTTGTCGGTCAGGCGGTGCCAGTCAAGCGGCGACGTGATGTGCCTGTCGATGATCGCGTCTTTCGTGTTCGGCGCGTAACGGCTGAAGGCGTCGACGACCTGATCGGCGGTCGTCTCCTTGATGTCATCCCACGACTTCCCGCCCGAGAGATTGTAGGGCGCGAACTGTGATAGCCACAGCGTGTGCTTGCCCTTCGGGGCGAGCGATGGGTCCAGCGCCGTGCAACACGCGCACCACAGGCCGGGATCGCGCGACGGTTGCCCGCCCATGATATCGACCCAGCCGTCGTATATGTACTGCAGTGACGGCGCGATGATCGGTGAGGCCAAGGTCTGGTTGGGATCGCCGCCGTAACGGTCGAACACCGGCCGATCCGATAGCGCCAGGTCTACCTTGAACAGAGACGCGGAGGTGGTCGAGATCTGCCTCACTCGCTGAATGGCTCCCGGCGGCACGTCCGACGGGTCCATCAAGTTCAGAAACACGCGTTTCGCGTCGATGGACGAGACGATGTTCCCCGTCGTCTCGTACGTCTCGCCGTCTTCGGTCGAGACAGCCGTGGCGCGCCCGTTCGCGGCATGCACCTTCGAGACATGCGCGTTGAGCACGACTTCGCCGCCGGCGGACGTGATGAGATTCGCCAGCGCGTCACACAGCGCGCCGGATCCGCCCTTGGGCCTGGCGCCGCCCGAGAGGTGACTGCCCGACTGCAGGCTCATCGCGAGGGTCGAGCCCGGCCGGGTCGGCGGCGTGCCCGTCTGCACGGACCACCAGGCCATCGCCGCTTTCAGCCGATCGTCCTCAAAGAACCGGTCGATGAACGCCAGCGGCGGCGTCACCAGCGTGCGATACAACTCCTCCATCTCAGTCGTTTCGGTCGCCGCG
>CAZKUN010000221.1:0-15283 GCA_964555935.1 uncultured Armatimonadia bacterium
AGGCGTCGCAACGCCTGATGCGATGGACGGCGAAAGCTGCCTCGGCTTGCTAACCGGTGAGGCCGATGTCGATGAGTGGCGCAAGCACCTGCTCTACGAGTACTACTGGGAGTGGTCCTTCCCGCAGACGCCCACAACGTTCGCCCTGCGGGGGTATCGTTACAAGCTCATCCAGTACCACGGGGTCTGGGATATCGACGAACTGTACGATCTTCAGGACGATCCCCAGGAGACGAAGAACCTCATCTCCGATCCCGATCACCAGCAGATCGTCAAGCAGATGCGGGACGAGCTGCACGGGATCTTGGTTGCGAGTGGGGGCGCGCAGATTCCCTTCGGCCAGAAGCACGGTCACGGCAACGCGCTGCGCCGCGCGGGCGGATCCGCGCCGGCTGAGTTCCCGCCACTGCTCATGCGAGATGGAGAGTAGGAGAGGGTAGCATGGCGTCCGACCTAACCCACCGCGAGCGCGTGGCCTTGGCGCTCGATCACCAGGCGACCGACCGCGTCCCCATCGCGATGGTGTGCTCCGGCATCAACGCGCCCGCTCACGTTCAGCTTGAGGCCTACCTCGAGGCGCACCGGCAGACAACCGTTGCGGCGTACCTCGAGCCGCTGATTGACATCGCCGGCGTCGGGCCCGACTATACGGGTTCGGATCTCAAGCCCGGCTGGGACATGTGGGGCGTCCGGCGCGACCCCGTGAGCTACGGCTCGGGCCACTACAACGAGATCTCGCACTACCCGCTTGCAGGCGCCACGACCGTCGACGACATCGCCGCCCACGCGTGGCCGAGCGTCGAGTGGTTCGACTACTCCGTCATGCCTGAGCGCATCGTCGCCGCCCGAGCCGAGCGCGACTACTGCCTGATGGCCTCCAACGGCAACGTCTTCGAGTGTTCGTGGTACATGCGTGGCTTCGAGCAGATGCTTCTGGATGTGGCGATCAGCCCCGAGTTGGCCCATGAGATCCTCCAACGCGTTACGGACTTTTGGGTGGAGCATTTCACCCGTCTGCTCGCGGCCTCGAAGGGCGAGATCGACCTCGTCTTCACCGCCGATGACGTGGGCGGGCAGGAGGGGTTGCTGATGTCGCTTGGCATGTGGGAGGAGTTCATTAAGCCCCATCACGAGCGCCTCAACCGCACCATCCACGAGTTCGGCGCCAAGGTGATCTACCATTCCGATGGGGCGGTGATGGACGCCGTGCCGGGGCTGATCGACATGGGCATCGATGTCCTGCAGGCCCTCCAGTTCGACGCCAAGGGGATGGACGCGGAGATGCTGAAGACCGAATACGGCGATCGGCTGTGCTTCGAGGGAGGCGTCAGCGTTCAGTCGACGCTGCCGTTTGGCACTCCCGAGGAAGTTGAGAACGAGGTCCGCGAGCGGATCGATGTCCTCGGCCGCGACGGCGGGTACATCCTCGGCCATCCCACGCCATCCAGGCCGGAACGCCACCCGAGAACATCGTCGCGATGTTCGACACCGCCGCGACCCACTCGCCGCGATAGGAGCCCTGCCGAATGTTCCGACCCATCATGGACGCGATCATCAGGGAGTTCAACCCGGGGCTTTGCCTCCGCGACATCGCCAATCACTGGGCCTGTCGATGCACGGTGCCGGGCCCTGGCATGAGGCGCGCGGCGGGCATATTGGAGGGCCGCTACCTCGAGAACGGCGTGCCCGAGGCCGAGGTCATTCCCTATCCCGCGGACGACCGAACCGAGTTTCTCGACGGCCGACGCAACTCGCTTGAGTGGCGGCCCAATGGCGCGTCGCTGGAGGTGGTCTCGCCATCACCAAGCGTCATCTGTCGCTACGACGACGAGCCGCTCTGCCTGATCTGCAACAGCGTGGCAACGCCGCCTGAAGGCGTCGTCGCCGAGATCGTCGTCCACCGCGGCCCGATCAATGAGGGCGATGTCGAGCCGGGCGCGTGGGCCGATAAGATTCTGCTCACCGACCAGTTCCCGATGACCGTCGCTGCCGCTGCCCATGCGGCGGGGGCGACTGGGCTCATCTCCGATTGCGTCAGCCCCCCGTGGCTCGCGCAGTACCCGCCTGTTCGCGAGCCCGCCGACGTCCCCGACCTCGTGATGTGGACGACGTTCCGCGGCACGCGCGAGCAGCCGCCGATGTTCGGCTTCAACCTTTCGCCGCGACAGGGACAGAGACTGCGCCAACTCATCCGGACCAGCGATGAGCCTGTCCAAGTCCGCGCAGTCGTCGACGCTGAGATGCTCGAGGGAAGCTCGGACCTCGTGAACGCCGCGATCCCTGGGACGGACCTTGCGGATGAGGAGATTTGGGTGCTCGCGCACCTCTCAGAGCCTGGCGCGCGCGACAACGCCTCGGGGTGTTGCCTGTCGCTTGAGTTGGCCCGCACCTTCGTCGCCCTTGCCGAATCCGGCGCGCTCCCCCCGCTCCGCCGCACCGTCCGCTTCATGCACGCCGTTGAGGTCGAGGGTTTCTTGCCCTACATCACCGCCCACCAGGATCGGCTCCCGAGGGTTGTCGCTGGCCTGTGCGCCGATTCGGTGGCGCAGGACTTCAACATCTGCGGCGGCGAGATGGTGCTCTTCCGATCGCCCGAGCATAACGCGTCCTTCGTCGATGGCCTGTTGGGAACGCTGCTGGATGCGGTCAGGGCCGAGCCGAACAGCCGCTTCTCGGATGATAACTACGCCTCATACCCATGGCATGCTGAGCCGTTCTTCGGCAACGACGCCTTCATCTCAGACGGCTTCTTCGACATCCCAACGCCCCAGCTCTCCTCCTGGCCCGACCGCTTCTACCACAGTAGCATGGATACCCCCGACCAGATCAACGCGCTCTCGCTCGGGAAGACGGCCACGGCGATGGGCACCATGCTCTACCTCCTCGCGAACGCCGGCCCTAACGAAGCCGCCTGGTTCGGGGCGCTGGCGATGCAGGACTTCAAGCGTCGGATCTGCGACGTGGTCGCCCAAGCCGTCACGGTTGCCGATCCTACCACCAACACTGCTTCCGAGATCCTCCATTTGGGGATGCAGGGCGCTGACGCGGTGATGCAGGCAGATCGCTTCGCGCCCGATGACGAGAGGGCGCCAGAATTCCTTGGCGAGATGGCCGAGGAGGTCAGGGCGTATGCCGAGCGAGAGGCTGTCTCCGCGTGCGCCGTGCTGGCCGCGCCGTGCGCTCCGCTTGAGCAATGCCCGCCCGTCGAGGGCGAGACGCTCGTCGCCAAGCGCCTTCGCTGGCAAGTCCCGCTTGCCGAATCGCTGCCTGTTCGCGTGGAGCAGGCTCTCGGCGAGCTGTCTGGCGGCTCGACTGACCTCCACCGAATATGGCCGTGGATCAACGGTCGTCGCTCGGCCCGCGAGATCCACGAGCGTCTCGGACATGGCGGCTCACTCCCGCTGGCCGTTGTCGTCCGCTATCTCGAACTCATGGCCGAAGCCGGAATGGTCGAGCTTGACCGCTGCTGAACGGAGAGTGTCTCATGCCTACCGTCGAGTATGACAAGATGTTCGTGTCTGATCTGAAGGCCGTGTTGCGCGACAGGCCCGTTGCTTACTTGCCGATCGGCACGCCCGAGATGCACGGCGAGCACCTCACCTTTGGCCAGGACGGCATCAAGGCTCACGAGCTATGCAAGCGCATGGCGGAGGCCGGCGGCGGCGCCGTGCTCCCCGCGTTGCACGTGGGGACGCACGTGCCGACGAGTTTCAACTTCGGCAATATCTACGTCTCGGCCGACCTGTGTCAGAAGCTGTACCAGGAGTACATGCAGGAACTCGCGCGCATCGGCTTCCGCGTCATCATCGGCCTAACGGGGCACTATCCGAGTTGCCAGGTCGCGGCTACCAAGCTCGCCGCGGCCGACGCGATGGATCTGTCCGGCGCGTGGATCGTGGGACTCGATGAGACCGACGTGGCGCTGGATCTGGGATATACGGGCGACCACGCGGGGAAGTGGGAGACATCGATCTACTGGCACCTCAGACCCGACCTCACCCGCATGGAGAACCTGCCCGACGACCTCGATGTCCGGCTTGTGGCCGCGGGCCCGGAAGACCCGCGCGTCCACGCCTCGCCCGAGCTAGGCGAGCAGACCTGCGCGGCAATCGTCGAGCGCATGGTCGCCTTCGTCGACACGCTCTTGCAGTACGATGAGGATCCCGTGCAGCACGGTCCGACCCACACGATGATGCGCAACGCCCTCCGCGCGATGGGCAACGTCTACGCCGACCGCAGCAAGGGCAACCCGCGCGGCGTCGCGGGGTACCAAGATGCCGCGGCGAAGTTCTACGCCGGCGACTTCGGCGCCGTGCCTGGACTCCTCGCGAAAGCCTGGGGCTAGGGCGCGCGGAACACCGCAACCCGTCCGCCGGCCACTGGAGCGGGGCGCCCTTGTCCCTCGTGTCCTCAGCCGGCCCAGTACCCTTCACCCTCGAATCGCGAACTCCACGTCTTCAGTTCCGCCGCGACCTGTCGCCGCTGCTTCTGGTCCTCGGCCGCGTCCCTGACGCCCTCAAGCCACGGCCGCCCGTAGCGCCCGAGCATCGTGGCGACGACCCCGGCGCAGTTCGAGCGCAGTTGAGCGTCGTCGGACTCGCGGATTGTGCGGCAGAGCATTGGCACCATCGGCACGCCGATCCGCACCAGGGCCATGGCCGCGGGAGCGTCGAGGTCAGTCACTGGCGTATCAAGGGCCAAACGCTCCTCGGCGAGCAGCGACAGCAACGCCGGGCCCTCTCCGGCATCGTAGGAGACGGCCCTGATCAGTCCCAGCGTGGTTGCGGCCCTGGCGCGATCCTCCGCGGGAAGATCCGCATCCGCGACCTTGGCCGCTAATGCACGCGTGTCGCGATACCGCTGCGACCTTAGTTGGTTGATCGAAACGTACCGGATGCCGGCATCGGGCGATGCGAGGCCGGTTGCCAAATCGGCGGGAGGCTCGGCAGGGATGTCTCCTTCCGGGGTCGCGCGGCCGAACATCCCCCACATCATCGTATCGTCGTTGGCGGGCATGGGGGTGTGCCCGCGAGCCCGCGCCAGGGCCGACTGGAGATTCTCCCGCCCTGTCGAACCCGCGTCCGCCCTAGCGGCCAGCCAATAGGTTGCCTCGCGGCCGAGCATCTGTTCCAGCGCTTCTTCGGCCTTCTCCACCTGATCGTCTGTAGCGTCCTCCCTGCCGATCGTGTCGAGCAGCGAGGGCACTGCCGGCAGGCCAACACGGGCCAGAGCCCACGGAGTAGGCGTAACCGCCCACATCAGTTCAATACGGAAGGTGATGGGACTGCGCACGTACGACGGGTCGTTCACGCAGAGCACTCCCAAGAGGGCGTCAACGCTCCTCGCGTCACTCGCCCGCATGTAGCCCAAGGGCTCGATCAGGTCGCGTTGGTACTCGAACGATAGAGCGTCTCCGTCGCGGAGAGTGGACGCTCCGGCGGCTATCGCTCTCGTTCGGGCGCCCACGATCTCGGCATCATGCACAGCCGGGCGCTGGTCCGCGGGCGCTTGGCCGGTATGTGCCCACCACACGGCGATCCCCATGGCGGCGAATACCACCAATGCACTCATTCTGGCAACGGTCGTCCCAGGCATGGGGAGACCTCGCTTCCTCGACGGATCCGTCCGTGTCGCGCGACCGCCATTGAGCCCTCAATTGTTCGTGTCGGCCGGATCATCCCACGTTGTCTCCCCCACATCACCGCTGAGCACGAGACGTCGGTCCCATAAGAGCACGTTGCTGCAGAGGTCAGGACCGAAATACACCTTGTTCTTGAAGTCGACATCGAAGTCGTGGGAGTACAACAAGGGATTCTTCGCCCAACCGGCATACGGGTACCCTGGAGCATCCCACATGAATATCTTACCGTTCGCATCCGCCGTCTCGTTTTTTGCGGTGGTGGTGGTGTCGTCTTCCCAGTTGGGCCAGTGCGCGTCGACCCACTCGCCTTCTTCTTGGATTTGCATGTAGGTGTCGTTCACCTTGATATGCCCTTGCTTCCATTGCTTAATGGTGAACTGTGTCCCGGCAACCACAGGCTCCATCTTCCCGAAGATCTCGACCTTCTTAAAGAACCCATCGCAGGGCAGTACTGGGACGGGGCATGGAATGGGCGTGGGCTCTGTCACCCCCAACGAGGTCCCATTGCCCATCTTGTACCCCGTATTGTTGAAGTTCACCCCGTTGCTGGCCGTGCCAGAGACGCGCAACTCCAGCGTCACCCATACCGCAATCGGTTTCGAGCCTGCAGGCATTCCGAAGTACTCCCGGCCTGCATCGTCGCGCGTGCCCGCCTCCCCTCCGCCGATGCTTATCGGGAGGTCCACGACCCCGATCTCGATGTGGCATACCGCGCCCTCTTCATACGGCGCCGCCCATGTGGTCATAAGCGCGGTGTTCGTAACGTCTCCATCGGTCGCAGTCCACCAACACTTGGTACTTGAGAACGCTCCTAAGTCATCGGTTGCGCTGCCCTCGTCGTCCGGGACCGATTCCGACTCGTCGATGTAGCGGTCCATGTCGGCACCGACCCAACTGAAGCTGGCGGTGGAGTCACCATCAGAGCTGGATGCTGCGATCATCACATTGGCTGGCCCTATCCCTCCAGTAATCGCATCACCCGCGTCCCACGTCCTAAGGCACCATGCGGCTTGCGCTGAACAGACCAAGAAGAACGCCACCACCATCACGGTAAGCACTGCGCGTCTCATTGCCATCTCTCCCCTCACTGAGTGCCCGCGGCGTCAAGCAGCCGCTGGGCTTCCTTCGCTTCCGGTTCGTCAGGCCATGTTGCTATGATCTCTTCGAGCAATACTCCAGCCTGTTCCGTCCGTCCGGCCTGGTTGTGTATCTGGGCCATGCGGTACACGCCGTCGAGCGCGTAATCGCCGTCCGGCAGCACACCCCGCATGCGTTCCACCACGGCTTCGGCCTTTGCGATATAGCTGGCGTCGCGCTGACACATAACGGCGTAGGACCGAAGAAGCGACCGAAGCAGCGCGCCGGTGACCTCGCCTTCCGGGAGCGACTCGACCAGGCGCTCAAGTTCTGACGTCAACTCGTCGAACCCCATGTCGTACCAGGTCTGCCGCTCCAGGCACCGGGCGAGGTTGGCCTTGTCCTTGATCGGGAGATCACCGTATCCACACAGCAGCGCAAGGTCTCGGTACAGATCGGTTGGGAGGAGGTAGGGTACGCGTACAAGCCCGCGCCCCTGCTTCCAGTCCTCATCCGCCACCGCCATGAGCCTGTTCGCGGTCGCGCGCAGGTAGGGCTCCGCGACCGCGCGTGGCAGGTCGCGAACGACGCCGCGGGCGCCGGCGCACTTCGCACGGGCGTACAGAGGGTGGATGATCCGGAACTGCTCTGCCCTGGCCATGTGTTGGTCCGCCAGGTCCGGGCCTGACATGGCTCGCGTCTTGAGTCGGAGGGCATGGTCGTAGGCGAGTTCCGCCAGGTGGAGCTGCTCCTGCTCCATGTAACCATCCCCGAGCCGGTCCAGCACTTCTGCCGGCGAGGCCTCGCCCTTAGCAAGCGCCTCCGCATAGACCCCAAACGCGGCTTCGACATTCCGAGCACGGCCGGGGACAAAGCCCCAGAGGGCCGTGACCGTAGCCGGAGCCGCCACGGCGTCCACCAGGTCCCCAACCTCGTGAATCCCGCGGAGATATGCCCGAGGGTCATCGCGCCAGAGGGCGCTCAGTTCTTCTAGTCTTGCGGCGGCACGCTTGTCAGTCTTTTCGAGGCGGGTCTGGATGTCTGCTGGGAGAGCTGGCGGCGAGATCGGGTCCACGAATATACCCGAGAGAACCACCGTGGCGCTGAAGTCCTTGCGGATGCGCAAGACGACATCGCTTCCGCCCTCGATCCCGAAGATTTTGTAAACGCCATCACCGAACTCGCTGACTCGTGCCGTGCATGTCTCATTGCCCGCTTCGTCCAGGAACGCCAAGCGATGGGCTCGAGGGAATGGAGCGCCGTGCCAATCCCAGTCGACGAAGTGGAGGCTCACTTGCCACAGACCCTCGGGCATGCGGAGCTTGACGAACAGGTCCGGCCCCTTGGCATCGGTGGGGTGGGTCTCTCCGTGCTCATCCCAGGACGCGTAAGTCCGGTACCCCCATTGAGGGTTCTCCAGCGCCCGGACGTCTTCCGAGCGCTTAACGCCGATCCAGTGGCGCGTCAGGACGTCGCTGGGATCGCCGGTCCAGGAGCAGTAGCGGAACTCCTCGGCGCCGGTAACGCGCAGTGTCTCGTTTGCGTAGGCCTTGCTCATGTCGTCATGGTGGCATTTGAGAGGCTTGGCCTTGCCCCCCACCATATCCCTGGGGGCAGACATCGCGCACAGAATCCAGCAATAGCTGCCGTACTTGCCGAGCCAGTCGCCCTGCGTGTCATGGTCCTCGCCAAGGTAGACGACCGAGGCGGCTGCGCTGTCGGCAGACTCGGAGTCGGTGACCGTAAGCTGGGCGGCCGTGGAGGTTGTCTTCCTCAGCGCGTCCTCCGGGATCATGAAGCAGCTATCCCACCACGACTGCCGCGCGGTGGACCGAAGAGTTACTGTAGCGCGGCGCGCGCCAGCGGGTGCCGCAATCGGCATGCACCGCGACCGCCAGGTTGCTGCCCCGTGGGCCCACCAAAAGCCGGTGAAATTGCGCTCACCCCCCGAGAGCGCTGTGCCATCGCTGTCACTGAACTCAACCTCCACCCGGTCGCCGCTCCACGAGTCGGCGCCCACGATGTAGGAGCCCTGGTTCGAGTCTAGCTCGACGCGCTGCTGGACCACTAAATTCGCCCCTGCGGCCGCACCCTCAGGCAGCGACATCTCTAGCAGGGCGTCGCCCTGGCTCTGGGCGCGCGCGAGGTTGGCGAATTGTAGCTTCGTGAAGTCTACCCAGTCGGCGATCTGGCGCGCGAGGCTCCCGCCATCCCCGCCGCCGACAACGCTAGCCATGCCGTCCTCGACGCCCAGGCGCTCCCATCCAACTCCATCAACCGGCGCGGTCGCGTTGATGTCGCCCGAGACCTCGAACCCGCCGTCGACAAGCAGGTCGGCGTTGGCAGACGCCCAAACAATAGTGGCGTCAACCGCGTACAGGCCCGGTGGCACGTCATGGAACGTGTCGATGCGGTAGCGGAGGTGGGCGGTTGCGCCGGGTTCGATGGTGGAGGGGAGTGGCGACTCCGGGAGTGCGAAGAAACGCGTCGTGTGGTCAGTCTCGTCGCGGCAGAGACGTACCGAGGCCGATATGATTCGCGCCGGCTCCTCGGTGCGGTTGGTGACCTCAAGCTCCGCCTGCACTTCCTTCGTGCCCGCCGTCACCAGGGCCTGGCCGGGCAGACCGCCCTCTCGCGGGGTCAGGATGAGCTGAGCCCCCAACTGGCCCGGCGGATAGTCTTGCGAATGCAACCAACCCGGCACGGCCGGTGAATCCTCCGCCTCCACGCTCTCCCTCGCCACCGCCTGCCACGACGTGCCGTCCAGGCCGAAGGTGATGCTCGCCGTTTCGTCATCGGCAGAGGTGGGCGGCGCCTCCGGGACGGAGACAACGATGCTGCGGGTGTAGAGCAACCGTCGTGGAACTTGCGGATCGCGGACGGAGAGGGCGAGCGTGTGGGTGCCCGGCGCCAGCCTGCCAGGCTCGACGGTCATCGCCCGCTCCCATGCCGGGAACGTGCCGAGGGCGACCCCGTCGACAGTCACGGTGGCCGCTGCATCCGGGGGCAAATGCGGCAGACAGTGGCCCACTACCACTCCTGAACTGGGAAGGACTGCGGCGCAATGAGCAGTGGGTGTACCTGCTACGATCAGATAGAGTGTTAGGATTATAAGACCTAACTTCCTCACATCCAAGACATGGATAAAGGTCCTACCAGTTTTCTTGTGAGGCTTACTGCTAACTATGCATATACTATCATGAACTCACAGGTGATGTCAAATGTCCAGTGTAGGTATCGTGAGGCGATATGACTGTGCAACCACTGTTATGGGATATTTCCGACGTATATATGTACTTAAGCGCGTAGCAATTCTGGAATACGTGTTTGGGCTTTGGGAGCGCGATGGCAACAGCCGTGACTGTTCTCATGGCACCTCTCCTGGACAGGTCTACCGATTCCCTTCCACTCAAAGAAGCTCTTCCCTCCCAACACGCGAGGGGCATCTCCGCGAGGGGCGAATAGGGCTGCATGCCAATGCTATTGCTCACCCTAGTCGGCATAGCGGCGCGGGGAGATGATCTCGTGGCATCCTCATGGTGGTACAGCGGCTTTGAGAACGGATTCCCGGGCGATCCTGGCGCCAACGAGGGTCTCGGCGAATGGCTTGATTTCGCGGGGCCATACGCCAACTTCGCTCAGGACGGAACTGACGGCGGGCAGAACCCGAACGGTTGCGCGTGGACCATCCTGGATCGCGACGATTCCGAGGTCGAGCCGGTCGCCGGCGACCATATCTACAAGGGCTGGGTCTACGCGCGCGCCCAGGAGAGCCACCGCGCGTACCCGTGCATCGATGTCACCGCCACGCTCGACAGGCCGATCGTCAACTCGTTCATGGTCTACCTTGACGCGGACTACGCCTCACTGGGCAACAGGGAGTGGATCTCGCTGGCGACGTGGAGCAACACGTGGTGGAATGAGGGACTGCATACGATTGCGGTTCTCGGCAGCGGTCAGTTGGAGATGGCCCACCTCGACTGGGACTACGTCGGCCCCACGCCCCAGGCCGATTTCCCGCTGCGCCAGTGGGTGCGGATCACTTGGTACCTGAATCCCGTCACTGGCGGTGGCGACGGCACGGTTCTGCTCTGGCAGGATGGGGTTCTGACGTTCCGGGGGAAGAAGCCCGTGCCTAGCAGCGATAAGGCAACTTTCCACTGGGGGATGTACGCATCCGGCGGCGTTGACCGCGCGGTCATGTACAACGACGAAATCCGTCTCTGGACGCTCGACGAGCCCTGGAACGACCCCAACGAAGAGCCGATCTGGCCGGGCGGTTAATGACACCTCCCGGCGTCTGTAGTCGTGGGACAGGCGTCCTCGCCTGTCATCGCCGTCCGTGCCAGCGGCTCTCCAGAGCCGCTAGGCGTGTTCTATAGGCTCTCCGGTACGCTGGCTCTTAGCCCCACTTCCCGCCACTTGCCATCCGGCATCCTCACCCGCACTGTTTGGTCGGTCCGCGATTCAAGCGTCGCCTCGAACGTGCCCTCGTCCGTGTCCCATTTCATCTCCACCTCAATGCCGCCCCTTGCCAGCAATCCACTCACGCTCCCACGCGTCCACTTGCCTGGCAGCGCCGGCAGCAGCTTTAGCATGCCCGGCTTCGAGAACATCAGCATCTCCTGCACCGCCGCCGTCCACCCCATGTTCCCGTCGATCTGAAACGGAGCCCACGGCATGTCAACGGTGATCCCCATGTCGCGCCAGTCGTTGTGGGCCGTATACAGGTTGCCGAACAGGCACGAGCGGCTCAGGATCTCCAGACACTCCAGCGCCCGGTCCCCCTCGCCCAGGCGCGCGTAGTTGTTCGCCAGGTGCGCCAGCGACCAACCCGATTGCTCTTTCAGGCCAACGACGAGCCGCTTCTCAGCCGCCACGCGGAACGCGGCGAATAGCTCCGGATCGCTCTCCTCGGTCACCTCGGTGCCGGGGAAGATGGGGTAGAGGTGCGACTGATGCCGATGGTGATAGTTGTCGTCGAAGAACGGGTGCATCCACTCGCGCACCGCGCCATCCTCATTTACCTGATACGGCGGGATGCGCCCGAGCATCGCCTCCCACGTGCTGATCTCATTGGCGTGCTGCCCAACCGTCCGCGCTCCCTCGATGAGGTTCGTCAGCAGTTCCTTGGCGATTGCAAAGTCCATCGTCGCGTTGATCGTCGTCTCCAGTTGCGCGCCCATCCCCTCGCCACCCCAGAGATTGCCTGGCGTGTTCTCAGGCGAGTTCGACGGGATGCTCATGTAGAGACCGTCGTCATCCGTCACGAAGAAATCCTCGTAGAACAGCGCGACCTCACGCATGAACGGCAGGGCCCGCTCGCGCAAGAACTCCTCGTCGCCCGCGTGCAGGTAGTAGTCGTAGTAGTGCTGCGCGACCCAGCCCGCGCCGCCGGTCCAGTGGATGATATGGGGCGCGATGGTCTTGAGCAGTCCCGAATCCGGCGCCGTCGGCGCGGGGATGTAGATGCCCCGGCAACCGTACAGCTTCCGGGCGTTCTCCCGCAGGTCATCGAGATTCCGCTCGTAGTAGTCGAAGACGGGCAGCAGAAGCTCCGGCATGTTCCCCGACAGCGCTTGCCAGCAGATCATCTGCAGGTTCTCGTTGCACATGTTGAATGCCCAGAAGCCGTCGTACTCGCCGCACCACAGCCCGTGCAACGGACACGGGTGGCCGCCCTCACGCGAGCTGGCGACAAGCATGTGCCGCCCGTATGCCCACATCCGCTCGACAAGCGCCGTTGGCGCGTCGCCGTCGTACGCGTCCAGCAGCAACTCCTCGTTTGAGCGCTCGCGGTCTTCGCCACCCAGGTCCAGCGCCACGCGGTTGAAGATCCTGCCATGCGCCTCAGCATGTGGGGTCAGCAGCTCATCGTAGCTTGCCTCACATGCGGCCAGCTCGTCGTGCAGCCGCGCCCAGTCCGTTCGACGCTCCCCTCGGATGAACACCCTCAGCAGCACGAGAACGCGATCCGCTCCGGCCACGACCAGGCATCCGTCACCCGCCTCCACCGATCCGCCCTCAACAGTCACCTTCGCGACCGCGCCGAAGTCAGTGCCGTCGTCGTTCTCAGCCGCATAGCAGAGCGAGTTGCCCTCGGCCAGCACCTCAACTCCTGCCGGTAGCGCTGCCGCCGGCCAGTTATTGGGCTTGCGGACATCGTCACGGTCGTGCAGATCGAGTCGGATCTCCGCGTCGATCGGGGCGTCCGCCCGGATCTCCATTGCCACCACGTCGTCTGCACGCGAGACGAACAGCGAGCGCTCGTACTTCGTCTCGCCATCCAGCCAACTGACGCTGACCTCTCCTGTCTCAAGGTCGAGCACCCGGCGATACCGCTTGAAGGCGTTGCGCGCCGGCATCTCGATGATGAGGTCACCCAACGGAACGGGCGAGCCCATGCCCGGAGCGTAGCCGGCGGCCTTGAGGGCATCTGAGATGACCGGCTCGGCCTCCGCCGGTCGGTTCTCAAGCAGCAAGCGTCGCGCCTCAGGCAGCGCGTGGCTGACATCCGGAAGCTCCGGCGTCTGGCTGCCGCGCCAGAGATCCTCGTGTGTCAACAGCACGCGTTCGCGGAAGACGCCGCCGTAGACCGCCGCGCCGATTTGGCCGTTTCCGGTCGGGAACGCCTCGCGCCAGCGGGCCGCCCAGCACGATGCGGGGGTGCGAGATATGATCACATGCTTCGGTTGGCTCATGGTGCCCTGTTCTCTATCATAGTCCGACTCGCGCCGATCAGGCGGCTCGATTCGCTCCGCCGTCCATCGGCACCTGCCCGGCGCCGGGGAGGCGATTCGCCGTGACGGCCCGAAGACACGACCGAGCGTGCTCGCGAACGGAGGGAAACGCCTATGTCCAGTGTCTCGATGCCAATCGTCGCCATTCTCGCGGCAGTCTACGTCGCCGGGGTGGCGGGTGCCGCGCCCGATCTCGCGGGCTACGCCCACAGAGTCGTCTGCGAGAGCTTCCGCGATGGCAACTGGGAGCTATACGTGATGAACGCCGACGGCTCGGATCCGGTGAATCTGACCCAAACGGACGATGTCCACGAACTGTATCCGCACGCATCTCCGGACGGTCTGCGCATCTGTTTCGTGGCCGACCGTGGCGAGGGTAGGGAGCGGACCCGCACGGCGTGTGTCATGAATGTCGATGGCTCCGAGCGGATCGAGATCGGTCCCGGACGCCAGCCCTGTTGGCACCCCGACGGCGGAGCGATCGCGTACCTTCCGGCCGAGTTCACCGAATTCACGTTCATGGACTACGCCACCAGGGGAATTGAGGTCTACGACGTGGTCGCCAAGACGATCACGAAGCACCCGAATGACGCCATCCACCATCTATACAACCTGTGCTACGCGGCGGGAGGCGACTGGTTCGTCGCCACCGTGCATGGCGGGATGGGGTATGACCACGCCATTCTGGCCATCGAGGCATCGGGAACGCGCGTGGTGGATCTCGGGATCGGCGGATGCCGGCCCGACATCAGCCCAGACGGGACGAAGATCGCGTGGGGCCCGAGCGATTGGAAGTTGCAGATCGCCGACATCAGTTTCGCGGGTGACGAGCCCAAGGTCACCAACCGCCGCGATGTGATGACGAGCGCTGCGCCGAACAAGATCTACCACATCGATTGGTCGCCCGACGGCCGCTACGTGGCCTTTAGCCGCGGCCCGACGAAGAAAGGGCTCGGGCCTGTCTGCGAACTCGTGGGAGTGAAGGCCGATGGCTGGGACATCTGCGTCGCCGACGCGGCCGCGACCAACGACTATAGCATCATCACGACGGGCGGCGACAGCAACAAAGAGGCGGACTGGGTGCCCGCGGCGTCCGAGGGCCCGTCCGTGCTCAAGACCGGTTCCGGCATCGAGATGGCTCTGCTGCCGGGCGGGTGGTTCGAGATGGGCAACGACGACGGCGAATCAGATGAGGCGCCTGTTCACCGAGTCTGGGTCGACAGCTTCCTCATCGATCGTTACGAGATGACGCAGGAGGCCTACAGCAAGTTCGTGTTGGCCAACCCATCGCACTTCAAGGGCGACAGCCGCCCCGTCGAGCAGATGAGCTGGGCGCAAGCCGCTCTCTGCTGCAATGAACGTTCGCGAGCCGAGGGGCTTGAGCCGTGCTACGACGAGGACACGGCCGAGTGTAACTTCGATGCCAACGGCTACCGTCTACCAACCGAGGCTGAGTGGGAGCGCGCGTGCCGAGCCGGCGGCGATTCTGACTATGCCTTCGGCGATGATTCGGGGAAGCTTGTCGACCACGCGTGGGTGGCGGCGAACTCGGCCGAGACGACCCACCCGGTCGGGCAGAAACTGCCAAATTCGTGGGGACTGCACGACATGCACGGCAATGTCGCCGAGTGGTGCAACGATCTCTACGGCGCCCGTTACTACGACGACGCGCCGGAGAAGAACCCGCGCGGCCCAGCCGATGGCGGCGAGACCGTGTTGCGCGGCGGAGCCTGGAACTCTGAACCCGATGAGTGCCGCTCGTCCCATCGCCTGGGCGATGACCCAGGCTTTCAGGACCCATGCTTCCGGGGCGATCACATCGGCT
>CAZKUN010000222.1:0-15184 GCA_964555935.1 uncultured Armatimonadia bacterium
TTCTGGTTCAGCCTTTCATGCCGATGGTGGCGAAGGAGATCCTGGCGCAGCTCGGGCTGAGCGACGCCGATGGACACACGACCTGGGACAGCGTAGCCGGCGGCGCGCTCGCGGTTGGCGGCGAGATCAAGCGCGACAAGCCGATCTTCCCGCGGATCGACATGAAGCGGCCCGACGCGCAGGCCGAGGCACAGCCGAAACCGAAGGATAAGCCCAAGAAGGCCAAGAAATCGGAGCCGGAGACATCGGAAATCACCTTCGATGACTTCATGAAACTCGACTTCCGCGTGGCTGAGATCATTGCGGCCAAGAACGTGGAGGGCAAGGATCGGTTGCTCGAGCTTCAGGTCTCCCTGGGAGACGAGACGCGCACAATCGCCGCGGGGATCGCCGAGCAGTACCCGCCCGAGACGCTTGTCGGAAAACGCGTGGTTCTCGTCGCGAATCTGAAGCCCGCCAAGATTGGTGGCGTGGAGTCGCACGGTATGATCTTGGCGGCGGGCGAGAAGAAGCCTCTCGCCCTCGTTACGTTGGATAGAGACTGCCCGCTGGGCTCCAAGGTGAGGTAACTCACTCGCGCAGGGCGAACAACGAGCTTTGCCAGGCATTTGGAGTTGGAGGAGGACTGCGTACGTGAGACCGATGCGCAAACGCTGGGTGGCGTTCAATCTCGTCCTGCTCGGGGCGAGCCTCGTCGCGATAACGATCGTCGCCAGGCTGAGCGGCGGCGCGCACAGCATCGCCATCCAGTTCTACTACCTCCCGATTATCTGGGCGGGGTATCTGCTGGGGGATGTTGGGGCGCTGTTCGCCGCGTTGGTGGCGGCGTTTCTCGCCGGCCCCGTGCTCCTGCCCGAGACGATGCAGGACGTCGGCGGCGACGCCCCCGTCACGTACGGGGATATCATCCTCCCCGATATCGTTCGGACTCTCTTCTTCTTCGTTATCGGCATGGCGTCGTCGCGGATCGGCTACGCTCTGCGTCGGCGAGCGACCGAGTTTCAGACGCTGTACGGAGTGGCCCAGACGGTATCGTCCAGCCTCCGCTTGGAGGCCGTGCTCAACCTCATCGTCCAGAGCGCGATGCAGGTGATGGCCGTGAAGGCCTGCTCGCTCCGGCTCCTGACCGACGACAAGGAACGGCTCGAACTGCGGGCGGCAGACGGGCTGAGCGAGGACTACCTCAAGAAGGGTCCCATCCGGGTGGCCGAGAGCCCGGTCGACGAGCGCGTGCTGCGGGGGGAATCGGTCACCTTGCAGAATGTCGCTAAGATGCCTGGCTTCCAGTATTCGGAGGAGGCCGCCACTGAAGGCCTGACGTCGGTTCTCACGGTGCCGCTGATCAGCAAGGACGAGCCGCTTGGCGTCATTCGCGTTTACGCTCTGTCTGAGCGCAAGTTCGTCCGGGACGAGGTCGCGCTGCTGGAGGCGTTCGCCAACCAAGCCGCCGTCGCGATCGAGAACGCGTCGCTGTATGAGGACATCCGTCGCAACTACTACGAGACTGTGCGCGCTCTGACCGTGGCCATTGAGGCTCGCGATCCGGTTACGTACGGACACTCCGAGCGCGTTACCGAAGTCGCCCAGCGCTTCGCGGGTCGACTCGAAATGGTCGAGGACGACAAGGAGTACCTGCGTTTCGCGACCGTCCTCCACGACATCGGGAAGATCGGCGTCGACACTCCGTCGCCGGACATGGACTTTGGCGAGGCCGGCAATTTCGACATGCAGATGTTCTACCAAATGCACCCCATCATCGGGCGCAGCATCCTCCAGCCAGTCGAATTCTTGCAGCGTATCTGTCCCGTGGTGCTCTACCACCACGAACACTGGGACGGCTCGGGTTTTCCGGAAAACCTGGCCGGCGAGGACATTCCATACGACGCGCGCCTGGTGGCAATTGTCGACGCGTACGACCATCTGGTCCATGGACCGGACGGTCAGGGGGGGATCCATCCCACGGACGCCTTCGCCGTTATCGAGGCGCAGAGCGGGACGCGGTTCGATCCCGATCTCGCGAAGCAGTTCCTGAAACTGCGCCCCGAGGAGATTGCCCGCTTCACCCTCGGCGAAGGGCCTCCGCAATCACTAGAGGCAACGGATGTCTAACATGCAGAAGGCGGCTGTAATGTGCATTCTCTGCTGTTTCACCTCATCGGGAATGGCGTTGGCCGCGGACCAGATCCCCGATGTCGGCCAGGTCGATCTCAACACCCTCACGGGAGAGGCGTGGTACCGCGCGTCGCTGCTAGGCGCGCCGGTGGGCTACCTCCACACGAACGCGTCGGTCGTGGACAACGGCGCCGGCCCGCGCCTGCGGACGGTGGAGGAGATGCTGCTGAAGATCGACTTCGGCAACGGCCCTCTCTCGATCACGGCTAATAACCAGATCGAGTACGGGCCGGACCTGCGCCCGGCCTTCCACCGCTCGCAGCAAGATGAGTTCGGGCGGCCGAAGATCATCGAGGCGACTCGGCGAGGGGACCAGCTCCACGTCAAGACCGTCTCCGGCGACGTCGCGCGCGAGAAGATCCTGACGATCGCAGAGACGTTTGGTTCCGAACTGATCCTCTCCGTCGCGTCCTCACAGGGCAAGCTACCCGACCACGCCGAGTATGAATTCCAATCCTTCGTACCCGAGCTTGAGATACTGGTCGACTTCACCGTCACGTGCTCCGGGCGCGAGGTGATCGAAGCCCAGGGGCAGCAGCTTGAAGCGCTCAAGATCATCTTCGCGGCCAAGGCGATTGGGCTGGAGATGAACTGGTGGGTCGACGAGCGTGGCGAGATGATCCGCCAGACGATCCCCAGCATGATGAACCTCCTGCTCGAGAAGGTCACCGAAGAGGAAGCGATGGCTTTCCTCCCGCCGCTCGAGATCGCAGACCACATCGCCGTGGCGCAGCGGATGGGGAGCGCCAAACGGCTGACGTTCGTCCACCTGACGGGGGATTCAGACGGCATTCCCGCGGCTGAACTCGTGCCGAACGGGCCGCTGCAGAAGGTCGTGGCGACCGGCCCGCGGACGGCGCAGATTGTCGTGAAAGCCGAGACCGATGAGGGACTCGCGGGGATCAGCTTCCCGTTCTCAGGACCACACCTGGCCGAGTACCTGGCACCGACCGACATCATTCAGTCGGGCGATCCCGCCATCATCGCGAAGGCGCGAGGAATAATCGGCGACGAGGGCGACGCGTGGGCCGCGGCCCAGAAGCTGACGAACTGGGTCTACAACAACATGGGGAAGGTCGATCACGACCCGCAACCGTATACTGCGATCGAATGTCTAACGCTGATGAAGGGCGACTGCAGCGAGCACTCAACGCTGCTTTGCGCGCTCAGCCGCGCGGTCGGGATCCCGTCGAAGTTCGTCACCGGCCTGATATACATGGATAACGGCCAGAGCCGCGGCTACTTCTACCACGCGTGGAACGAGCTATATGTCGGGCGCTGGGTGTCGGTCGACGCGACGTGGGGCGAGACGACCTCGAACGCCGGACATCTGACGCTGGCGTCAGGTTCACTGACCAGCGAGTCGTTCGCGCAGACCAACCTGTCCGCCGTCCGCAGCATGGGCGTTCTCAAGCTTGAGGTGGCTGAATTCAAGACGAAGTAGACGGCGGACGATGACAGGCGAGGACGCCTGTCCTACGACGGCTTCGCTACGAGGGATTGGGAGGGCGGCGGACGGCGACAGCGGCAACGGCGTCGGGGCTGAAGCCCCTCTTACAGGGATTGGGAGAGAGACGAGGCGAGAGGTGAAAGGTGAGCGGGTCTGACAACCCGCGGAACGGCGGACGGGGCGGGAGTGGAAACTTGGAAACTCAAACGACGAGTTTCCTTACGAGTTTCCGCGTCGCTACGCGACGGCAGCGGCACCACGGCAGCGCAGACCAGTGTTCCCCCCCCCGGAGGATTCACTCAGTGAAATCGTGCTTCTCGACGCTTGGATGTCCCGATTGGACTGTCGACCAGATAGCACAATGCGTAGAGGACTGCGGGTATCAAGGGATTGAGATTCGCGGCCTGGAAGACGAGATGTACCTGCCGAAACACCCGGCCCTCTCCCCCGCCTCGCGCGCGGCTTTCCGAACTCGCTTCGAGTCCCTCGGCTGCAAGATCGCCGGGCTCGGCGCGTCCACTCACCTCACGACTCCTCCCGGCGAGAAGCGCGATGGGCACCTGGACGAGGCGCGAGCGTTCGTGGACCTCGCGGCTGACTTGGAGTGTGGCATCGTGCGTCTCTTCGGCGGACAGATCGCCGAGGGAGACGACCGCGAAACAAGCGGCAGGCGCATTACCGAGGCGCTCGCCGAGCTTGACCCTCACGCGCGCCAAGCCGGAGTCGTGCTCGGCGTCGAGACGCATGACGACTGGTGCCGCGGCGGCGACCTCGCTCCGGTAGTTCAGGCCGTCGGCTCGGCTTCCGTTGGCGTGCTCTGGGACATCAACCACCCGTATCGACACGGGGAATCGCCTGCGGAGACGGCCGCCGCCATCGGCGACTCGCTCGTCCATGTCCACGCGAAGGACGGCATCGAGGGCGGAAGCTACACGCTGTTTGGCGATGGCGATCTGCCGCTCGCGGACATGCTAGCCGCGATCAAAGGTCTCGGCTACGACGGCTTTGTCTCGCTCGAGTGGGAGAAGAAGTGGCATCCGGAGATCGAAGATCCCGAGATCGCGTTCCCGCAGTACGCGAAGGCGCTTGCCGCGATGCTCGGCAAGCTTGAGGAGGGTGACTGATGAGGTGGGCGGCTGCGTTGAGCACGGCGATGGGCGCGAGGGAAGGCGACAGGCGAGGACGCCTGTCCTACGACGGCAGCGGGTCGCAAGCTGGGAGAGGCGACATGACGCAACGGGGCAGGCGCCCCGTTGCCACGCGAGCTCTGACGGTGCTTCTGATGGTCGTTGCGCCGGCGGCGTGCATGGGTCAGGCTGGCTTGCCGCCTCCCGTCATGGGTCAGATCGTCTGGCCGGAACAAGACCTCTCAACCGGGATCGTGCGGATCTACAAGGATGCCCAGTTCAAGACGCTTGTCGACCAATTCGGCACGGGCGGCGAGAAGGGCGTCTTCGCGCTGATCATCGATCCGGGCGAGTACTACCTCATGGCGCTCGTGGACTTCAACCAGAACAAAGAGATCGATGCCGGCGACGGTCTCGGCTACTACGGCGTGACCGCGTTCGGCTCCGAAGAGAAGCCCAAGCCCCTGAAGATCACGGGCAAATCCGTCATCGGCAACGTGATGATCCCGATCGTCGCCCGGTTTGAACTCGGCGAGGATGGTCGGCCGCACCCCGTTGGCATTGCGAACGCCGGGACGATTGACATTGCGCCGACGGGACTCCCAGCAACTGTCTCCGGGCGCATCACAGAAGCCGAAGTGGACGCGCCCATCATCCTGATGGCGCTCGACTCAACGACCCGACACCCCGAGGCCGTGGCGCGGATCACGGCGGCCAAGCCCGAGTTCAAGTTCGAGGCATCGCCCGGAGATTACTACATCTGCGCGTTCGCGGATGTATCGGCCGACGGCCTCGTTGGCGGCGGCGATCTCATGGGATCCATCGATGTGGCCGACTGGTCGGATCGACTGGAGTCCTTGCCCGTCATCAAGCTTGCCGACAGCGCGGAGATAGCGGACCTCGAAATCGCGCTGAACGGGAAGATCGGCGATGATTACTACATCGGACCCGAGGGCGCGGAGGGCAGGCTCAAGCTTGACCCCGCACTGCTGCCGGCCATCGTGGCGGGCGCTGTCAGGCATCCGGCGGCCGGCGTCCTCGACACGCAGATTCGGATCACGAACGACCCCGGCATGGGCACGCCGGTGGCCTCGGTGCAGTGCGAGCGCGGGCCGGGCACGTTTATCTGCGCGCTGCCGCCGGGCGAGTACTACCTGACGGCGATCGTCGACGAGAACCCCGACGGCGAATTCGGCCCCGGCGACACGCTCGGATTCTACGGCGTCGCCGGCCTGGGCGGCGGAGCGCCAGCACCCGTTCGGCTTGACGCGGGCTCGATTTCGGACGGTCTCGACATCACAATCGTAATGAAGATAGGCCCCGATGGGCGGCCTGAGGCGCTAACACCAGAAGCCGACGCAGAGGAATAGCACCCGACATGACAGACCTTCGCAGCAATACCATCGCAGTGCTCATGGGCGGACAATCGGGCGAGCGCGAAGTCTCGCTCCGCAGTGGCCAGGGCGTCATCGACGCGCTAACAGAGCGGGGCTACACGGCCGTGAGCGTCGACCCGAACTGCCATCTCCCCAAGCAGCTCGCCGAGGTCGGCGCGGACATCGTGTTCAACGCGCTACACGGGGGCGCGGGTGAGAATGGGACGATCGTAGGCGCGCTCGAAGTGATGGGGATTCCCTACACGGGATGCGGCGTGCTGGCGAGCGCGCTCACCATGGACAAGATCCGGACGAAGCAGCTCCTGCGCTCGGTCGATGTCCCCGTCCCGGACGATGTCTTCAGCGACGATCCATCGCAGGCGGATGCCGTGGCGGGCGAGGCGCTCAGGCGCATCGGCCTTCCGTGCGTGGTGAAGCCGATCTTCGAGGGCTCCAGCCTCGGCGTGACGATTCCCAAGACCGAGGACGACGTGCGGCGCGACGTGGCGGCCTGCCTCGAACAGTTTGGCGACGTGATGGTCGAGGATTTCTGCGCGGGCATGGAGATTACCGTCGGCGTTCTCGGATGCGGCAAGGAGGCGCGCGCGCTGCCAGTGCTAGAGTTGGTGCCGAAGACCGAGTTCTATGACTATGAGGCGAAGTACACCAAGGGAATGACCGAGCTGATCTGCCCGGCGCGGATGCCCGATGAGGCCGCCGACGAGGCTCGCGACATCGCCTTGCGCGCGCACAAGGCTTGCGCGTGCCTTGGTCTTAGCCGCACGGACATGCACTTCGATGAGGGCAAGTTCATGGTCCATGAGATCAACAGCGTGCCGGGCCTGACCGAGACCAGCGATGTTCCGGCGCAGGCTCGGGCGGCGGGGATCCCGTACCCGGATCTGGTTGAGGAGATTCTCCAAAGCGCGCTCGCGCGCTGATGACAGCCTGTCGTTCAACGCTCGAAAACCGACTTCCGGTGAGACCGTGAACGACGTTCGCCAACGTCTGCAACCTTACTATTGGATTGTCTTCGCCGTCCTCCTCCAGGGCCTCTCGCCCGTTCTGACCAAGTTGCTGCTCAGCGAGGAGGGCATGTCGGCGACGACCATCGTCGCGGCACGTTACGCCCTCGCGGTTCTCTTCCTGGCGCCCATTGGACTCCCCGCCGGCGCCCGCGCCGCTCGCCTGAAACCCCGCCGACGCGACTGGGTGGCTCTGTTCCTCGTGGGCGGATTCGGCTCGGCTTTGGGAGCGCTTCTGTTCACCAAGGCGCTCGACATGGCGCCGGCCGGAGTCGTCAACGCGCTCAGCAAGACAGCGCCTATCTTCGTCGCGTTCCTCGCCTTCTACGCGCTTCGGGAGAAGATCTCGTCGCTGCGCTTCACGCTGGTTTTCGTCATGGTCTCGGCCGATGTCATCATCGGGCTCGGCGAGATGCAATCGGCGCCGGCATCTGAGATCGGCATTCGCCTCGCCGGGGACGGGCTCGCGATCCTGGCCGGGCTCAGCCGCGCTCTGGCCGAGATCCTGAGCAAGGGCGTGCTGCGCCGATTCGCGCCGACGACGGTTGCGCTGGCGCGGTTTGGCGTTGGAGCGATTGTCGCCGGGATTCTCTGCACGACCCATGGCGGCTGGGCGGAGCTTGCCGCGCTCAGTCTTCGCGGCTGGATCGTGCTGGTCGTCCTGAGCAGCGTGTGCACGGCGATCTCGATGTCGATCTATTTGCGGGGGCTTCAGCAGGCCCAGTCGCACGTCGCGGTCAGCCTCAGGCTTCTCGGCGCGATCGTCACCGTGGTCCTGTCGTGGGCAATCCTGGGAGAGGCGCTTCACCCGCTACACGTCGTTGGCATAGCCATCCTGGTGTTTACGGCTTACGTCATTGTCATGCGGGCGGCGCAGACCGATCACGCCGGGGCAGCGGACGCGACCGAAGACGATGCCAGCGGCGCCGAAACGCCGACGCCGCCAGGCGTGAGAATCAGCCTGAAGCTCAAGATAGCAACGGTCGTCGTGGCGGTGGTCTTCGCGACGATGTTCGCGTCGTCGTACCTATCGCTGAAGCACACCGAGGCCGTGGTGACGCGCGAGCTGCGCACGGTCATGGGGCAGATCGGCGCGAATGTCGGCCAGCTCCACCGGCTCCCCGACCCGCCCGGGCGTCGGACCATCCAGCAGTACGTCGAGCGGGTGGTGCGCCAGGAGATCAAGGGCTCGTCCTACTCGATCCAGATCATCTTTCTCGCCGTGCTGAACGCCGAGCGGCACGTCACGGCCTTCGCCGCGAACCCCGATCAGCTACAGATTGCTGACGTCTCGGGCAACGACTATCGCCGCGGTGACATGACGGCAGCGCTGCGTCTGGTTGAAATGGCCGATTCGGGCGAGTTGGACCGCGACTACGACCTCACCACGGTCCACGTGCTGCTGCAACGTCACGGGCTTGACTCGACCCGCGTGGTCATGGGGTATCGGAAGAGCCTTGCCAAACGGCCGATGGAGGAGGTCCGCAGCCGGGCCATCTTCCTGACGCTCGTGTTCGTCCTGCTCGGCATCGCGGCGGCGATTCACTTCGCGGGGACGATGACGGGGCCCATCGAGCGATTGGCGCGGGCGATGCGGCGCGTTCAGAAGGGCGATCTCGAAGTTGGCGTGGTGCCCGAGGGGAATGATGAGATCGAAGACCTCGGCCACGCGTTTAATGAAATGGTGGATGGACTTCGCGTGAAGGAGTTACTCGACAGCGCCTTCAGCGCTTACGTCAGCCGCCAGGTCACCGACCGGATCATCGAGGAGCGCAAGATCATCCTCGCGCCTACGCGACGGAACGTGACGGTCATGTTCTCCGACATCCGAGGCTTCACGCCGATGGCCGAACGTCTCGGGCCGGAGGAGATCTTCGAGGTGCTGAACGAGTACTTCGACCTGATGATCGAAATCGTTTTCCGGCATGAGGGCATGCTCGACAAGTACATGGGCGATTGCATCATGGCGGTTTGGGGCGCCTTCGGTGAGGAGAAAGACGACGCGCTGCGGGCCGTGTTGGCTGGGATTGAGATGAAAGAGGCTCTGCGCAACCTCAACGCCAAGCGTCTGTCTGAAGGTAAGGAGCCAATTCTCAGCGGCATCGGGATCAACACGGGCGAGGTGACGGCGGGGAGTCTGGGCGCGCTAGGTGGCGAGCTTAAGCGCATGGAGTACGCTGTGGTCGGCGACCCGGTCAACCTGGCCCAGCGGATCGAGACGCACACGGCGAGCACGGGTATTCTCATCAGCGAATCGACCCACGCCCAGGTCTGCGAGCACGTTGTGGTCCACAAGCTGCCGCCGCTGACCGTAAAAGGCAAGTCGACCCGGATCCCCGTGAACCTGGTGCTGGGCGTCACTGGTGGGGAACTGGTCTACACGGCCGAGGAACTGAGGACGATGGGCCTGTCCGAGGACGAGATCGAGCGCATACTGCAGCATGATGAGCTGGCCGGCGAGTGCCCGTAACCCCTCCGCTTGGGGGAACACTTCCAAGGGGCAAGAACGATTATGAAGGCCACTTACACTCCTCCACACATACAACTCGCGCGGGCGGCGGTCTGTCTTCTCGCGGCGCTCCCCATTCTGCTAGCCGGATGCATCGAGAACGATGATGACAGCCCCATCATTGTCGTCAGCGACGGCAAGGGGACGGAGGCCGGGCCCAAGTCGCGCGAGGAGATCATCCGGATCGCGAAGGAGTACAACGAACTCGTCTGGTACACTTCAGCCCCAGAGAAGGCCGCGAAGGAGTTCCTCGCCGCGTTCAAGCAGGAGTACCCGTTCATCGTCCCGCGCCTCGAGCGCAGCAACACGTTCGATACGATCAGTCGCATTGGGGATGAGATCACCAACGAGAACGTGAAAGCAGACGTGGTTCACGTCCTCGATGTCGGTGCGTTCATCAAGCTCGAGTTGGAGGGCGAGTTGCGGATGTATAGGAGTCCGGAGGGCAGCTCCATCCGGGAGGGCTTCCGCTCGCCGGGGTTCTGGTGGGCCATGCGACTGGTCGCGATCGGGATGGCGTACAACTCAGAGGTGCTCACCCCCGAACAGGCGCCGAGGACGTGGACGGACCTGCTTGACCCGCGTTACCAGGGCCGGCTGGGATTCAAGGACGCGGCTACAGGCGGCAGCGCGTACGCGCAATACTACCTGCTGCGCGAGCGGCTGGGGACGCTTTTCTGGGAACGAATGGCCGAGCAGCGGGTGGGCATTCATCGCTCCGAGCAGGAACTTAAAGAGGGACTCATCGACGAGGGGATCGACGTGGCGGGCCAGATGGTCGGCTACAAGATCCTCGATGCCAAGAACAAGGGCGAGCCGATCGTAGGCGTGTGGCCGGAGGAGGGCGTCCCGCTGATCCCCGGCCCGATCGCCATTCTCGCTCGCGCGCCCCACCCCGAGGCCTCGATGCTGTTCATCGACTTCGCGCTCTCCAAGAAGGGCCAGGAGCGATTCCAAGATCTACTCGGCGCTTACTCATCGCGCGCCGATGTCGAGCCGCTGCCGGGGCAACCGCCGCTGGAATCGCTGCAGCTTCTCACGCCGACAACCGGCTGGGATGACTACCTGGAGAATCAGAGGGAGCTAAGGGCCGAGTTCGAGGATCTGTTTCGCGGCGGTGGGGAGTAAGGCGCGGGCACGGACGACAAAGGTCACGGCTTCGTGGAAACTCAGACGTCGAGTTTCCCTGCTGAGGCCGCTCCTACAAGGGATTGGGCATGCATGAGCTAGGAAGCTCATGCTACGAGGCGACGGCGTCATCACCTCCCGGCGTGATTCCGCGAGACTCCGGAAGACGAGAGTGGGAGTTTTAGTGTCAGACACCCGTTTTGCAGACGGCGGCAAAACAGGTGTCTGACACGGGTAGGCGGAGGTCGGCGCAAGGATGAGGGACGGCGACAGGCGTGGAAACTCGCGGAGTTTCCCTGCGCCTGTCCTACGACGGCGACGGCATCGACGATCGAGACGATCGTCGTACGGGAATGGCGACGGCGGCGTCAGACCGGCGTGGCGGCGCAGGACCCCGGACGATGGGAGTGGGAGTTTTAGTGTCAGACACAGGTAGGCGGAGGCCGGCGCAAAGATGAGGGACACCGAACGGCGTCGTCAGACCGGCGTGGCGGCGCAAGACCGCAGGAGATGAGGGTGAGAGTTCTAGTGTCAGACACCCGTTTTGCAGACGGCGGCAAAACAAGTGTCTGACACGGGTAGGCGGAGATCGGCGCAAGGATGAGGGACGGCGACGGCGTCGTGGAAACTCAGACGTCGAGTTTCGCGGCTGAGACCTCTGTTACAGTGGATTTGGAAGCGAGCGAGGCTTCGACGGGCTGGAAGCCCGTCGGTACGCGGAGGGCGAGGGAGGAGCGAGAGAGGGGTTGACAGTGTCGGCGCGGGGCTGTAATATCGCATAAGTTCGATGTATCGATGAGGAGATCCGGATGAATCACGAGACACTCGCTCGCTTGCATGGCGCTCTGTCGAGCGAGATTCGCCTTCGCATTCTCGAGTTGGTCTCGGCCAACGGGGAGATGTGCGTGTGCGAATTGGTCGACCAGATGGATATGAGCCAAGCCAATATCTCGCGCCATGTGGGAATTCTCCGGGATGCAGGCATTCTCACCTGCCGCAAGGTGGGCACGTGGGCGTTGCTCCGGGTCGATGAATCGGTGATCGAACACGCATCACGCGATCTATTAGATACCATCCGCCGCAATCACTCGGAGTCCGTCCACGAGGACGCGCTCGCCCGACTCGAGGAACGCGGCTGCGATACCCGGGAGACGGACTGACGCT
Organism: uncultured Armatimonadia bacterium; assembly: GCA_964555935.1. GTDB lineage: Bacteria > Armatimonadota > Zipacnadia > Zipacnadales > VGFC01 > CAZKUN01. The sequence continues at coordinate 11,952 of CAZKUN010000222.1, forward strand.
TCCCGATGTCATCGAATAATATCGATTCTATGATGTTGTTAAGGGCTTTTCCAAATGGCGAACGACGCTAAGCGGCTGTCCTTTGTCGATCGGTACCTCACGCTTTGGATCTTCCTGGGAATGGGACTCGGCGTGGCCATCGGCTACCTCCGTCCGCAAACCGTGGCGGCATTCAACGAGGCGACCCAGGTCGGCACTACCTCGATCCCAATCGCGGTCGGGCTCATCCTGATGATGTATCCGCCGCTCGCTAAGGTGAGATACGAGGAACTCGGGCGGGTCTTCCGCGACTGGCGAGTGCTCGGGCTCTCGCTGCTCCAGAACTGGTTGATCGGCCCGGTTCTGATGTTCGTCCTGGCCATCGTCTTCTTGCGCGGGTATCCGGAGTACATGGTCGGCCTGATAATGATCGGCCTGGCTCGATGCATCGCGATGGTCATCGTCTGGAACGATCTCGCGGATGGCGATCGGGACTATGCGGCCGGCCTCGTGGCGTTCAACTCGATCTTCCAGGTACTCTTCTTCTCAGCGTACGCCTACATCTTCATCACCGTGCTTCCACCCCTATTCGGGCTCGACGCCACGGAGTGCCACGTCAGCATGGGCGAGATCGCCAAGAGCGTGTTCATCTATCTCGGCATCCCGTTCCTGGCGGGGATGATCACGCGCCTCGTCCTGGTGAGAGCCAAGGGCCGGGAGTGGTACGAGCAGAAGTTTGTCCCCCGGATCAGTCCGATTACGCTCATCGCTCTGCTGTTCACCATTGTCGTGATGTTCTCGCTCAAGGGCGATGTCATCGTCAAGATCCCGCTTGACGTGCTGCGCATCGCGGTGCCGCTGCTGATCTACTTCGTCGTCATGTTCCTGGCATCGTTCCTGATGGCGGCGAAGCTGAAGGCCGGATACGGGAAGAGCACGACAATCGCGTTCACGGCGGCGAGCAACAACTTCGAACTCGCAATCGCCGTGGCGATCGCCGTCTTCGGGATTGACTCGGGGGTCGCATTCGCGGCAGTCATCGGGCCATTGGTCGAGGTGCCGGTGCTGGTTGGCTTGGTCAATGTCGCCTTTTACTTCAGACGACGCTACTTTAGCGCCGTACCGGCAGCGGCCGGAGATTAAGAGCAGGCACCACATGCGAGCACCAGACGACGGCAACATGAACTGCTATTTCTGCGCAGCCGATGGGACCACCACGCCAGCCGTTGGGGCGTGTGCCCAGTGCGGGAGCAGCATCTGCACTGACCACGGCGGGCTGACCGCCATTCCCACGTTCATCAAGTCATCCGGCGGCATCGGCGGCCCGTATGTTCGCGCCAAGCGAGACCAGCGCCGGATGCTCTGCTCCGACTGCGCGGAGGATGCCGAGGCCTCCGGCGCCGTGTCGTATATTGACGAGATCACGCTGTAGCAGGATGCCGTTTGGCTATCGTCGTCAGTGCCGGAAACCACACCGTCGGGCTCTTGTCCAAACCCATCATGTGAAGCCCACCTTGCGCCGTTGGTGATGCATCGCAAAAACGGGGAAGTCCATACCGGGCCGCGCGTGTTGATCCGAAGGGCAGGGAGCGCAAGAACCATGAAACTTACCGTCTACGGACCGGGTTGTGCTAAGTGCAAGAAGGCCGAGGAAATTGCCCACGAGGCAGTGGCGCAGGCGGGCGTCGAGGCCGAAGTTGAGAAGGTCTCGGATATCATCGATATCGCTAAGGCAGGCGTGATCATGACGCCCGCGGTGGCGATTGACGGTGAGATCGTCGTCAGGGGCAAGGTGCCGAAGTTGGACGAGTTAGTCAGTCTCATCACATCCGCTCAAGCCGGCTAACAGTCATGCGAGGAACGACCAATGGGCAAGTCGCCATACAAGATCGTTGTCTTCACCATCGTTGCGCTCACCATTGCCGCCGTGGTCGTCGCCAAGAAGGCAAGCCGGCCCGATAGGTCGGAGGCCGCCGCCGTCGCGCTCCCGGCCATCCGCGAGTACGGCCTCGGCACGTGCGAGCAATGCAAACGGATGAAGCCGATCCTCGATGCCCTCAAGACGGAGTACGACGGTCGCGCCATCGTGGAGATCATCGACCTCGACACGAGCCCCGCTGATGGGGATAAGTATGGCATACGCGTCATGCCGACTCAGATCTTCTTCGACGCGGCCGGCAATGAGGTGGGTCGCCACGAGGGTTTCTACCCCAGAGGCGAACTCGTCGCAAAGCTCCGCGAAATGGGGGTCAAGTAATTGGGCGAGTCGCTGGCGGGCAACGTCGAGGGGCTGATCGCGCATAGCCCGCTGGTGGCGCTCGCCGTCGTGTGGTTGGGCGGCGTGCTCACGGCCGCGAACCCATGCGTGCTGGCGATGATTCCTCTCTCGATTGCCTACTGCGGCGGCACCGACGGCGCGACCAACTGGAAGCGCTCGCTGCTCTACGCGCTGCTCATGGTCGCGGGGCTGTCGCTGACGTTCGCGGTGCTTGGCGTATTGGCGGGAATTGTTGGCGGCGCGGTCGGTGGCGGGACGCGGATGTGGAGCTGGGTCATCGCCGTCGTCTGTGTCGTGATGGGCCTGCACCTGATGGAGGTCGTCACGATCCCCATCCCAGCTGTCACCCGCTTCCAGCCCGAGACGCGGGGCGCCGCCGGCGCGTTCATGCTCGGGATCCTCTTCGGGTTTGTCTCAACACCGTGTGCCGGGCCGATCCTACTGGTACTGCTGGCGTATGTCGCGACCGCCGGCGCCAACCCGCTCTACGGAGGCGCGCTGCTGCTATCGTACGCGCTTGGGCATTCGGCGCTGATCATCGTCGCGGGGACATCGGCGGGGCTTGCGCGCGGGCTGCTCTCGAGCGAGCGCTTCGCTGCATCGGCGACGATCGCGCGCAAGATCGCCGGCGGCATCATCGTCGCGCTCGGTATCTGGTTCATCTACAAGGCTGTCTGAAGCTGGTCTCCCCCACGCCTCGATGACCTGGTGAGGACCTCAGGGCCAGTCGCGGAGGGTCTCCACTCCGTCGGGGGTGAAGCGGTGGACGCTCCAGGCGACCGCGCCCATGACGGCTGCCAAACCGACGATGGTCGCGACGGACTTCAGCGTGCGCGCGGTGGGGGGGGCGTCGCCGCGTGCCTTGCGCCGCCGGCGGTAGAGCCAAGCCTGAGCGAGCAGGTTGATCCCCTGGGAGATCGATGTGGCGAGAGCCAGGCCGGCCTCTTGCAGGGGACCGACCAGGATCAGGTTCAGG
>CAZKUN010000223.1:0-6497 GCA_964555935.1 uncultured Armatimonadia bacterium
CGCTTCGACGCCGGGGAGCCGGTCTTCTCCGAGGCGCTCCTGGAGCGGATCGGGGCAGCTCTGCTCGAGCAAATAGAGCAGGGTGTGGGGGTCGGCGTCTTCGCTGAGGAGCTCGACCAGTGGCGCGGGGAGGTTGCTCGAGCCTGGCCCTCGGCCGTGGTTGTAGGTTATCAGCGCCTCGGACGTCTCCAACGTCGCATCGGTCGGCACAATGCTATGGATGGTGACCGTGGGGCCTCCCGGCTCGCCGGCCGTGATGGACGACTCTCCTCGACGGATCTCAGCCTTCTCCCGAACGTGGAACAGACGGTCGAAGTGATGCGGCGCGTCGCTCGCGAGGATGTCGCGGATGACCCAGATATCGGGCTTCAGGAATAGGATCCAACGCCGGTGAGTGATTTCGGGAGTCATGAACGACGCTTCGGCATCGACGAAGTCGTAGGAGTCGGCTGTCTGCCACGCGTGGAGCGTCGGGCGCTCAGGCCCGAGCTTCATGTCGGTATTGTCGACGAGGACGATGTTGTGCGCCCGCGCCTGGCGATAGTAGGCATCACACTCGGGCATGTTGTACCCGGAGACGCCCGAGTCCCAGAGCAGCGTCGCCCCGCGAGCGTGGAGGCTGAAGCCGAGCGTGTCCTGGTGCGTGTGAGACCAGATCGGGCCGAGGTCGAAGAGCATGTAGCTGTCGGCGGGCTGATGGCCGGTGCGCATTACCGCGACACCGGAGTCGCGCAGGAGCACGGACCCGACAGTGGGCTCAGTCGGCTCGAGTTCCGCGTAATCCTCGACGGCATCCGGCCCGAACCATGAGAGCAGGCTGCGCGGCAACGTCTCGGACGCGTGCCACTTGAGCTCAGGATCCTCGAAGTAGAGCGCCGCCTCGGCCATGAAAGTGGCAAGAGCGGAATCGCTGGCATCGCCCAGCATCGGCGAGTGCCCGTTGGGCTTGGATGTCTTCAGGAGCCAGTCGAACATGGCCCGGAAGCGGGTGCGCACGAGTTCGGGCATGGGGACATCGTTGAGCTTGGCCAGCACCGCGAGTTCGCAGCACGAATGCGCGACCCAGCCGTGATAGCCGGGCGTGACTTCCTCCCACGCGCCGTCGGGGAGGACGCGGCGGGCCATCTCCGATTCGAGGATCTCAAAGCCTCGCTCGCGCCAGAGACCCGAATCCGTGAACTCGGGGAGGAGCATGGCCAGTTCGACGAGGCCGGTGCTCTCGACGATGATCATGTTCGGCAGCCCGCCATTGATGCCGGGATCGGCGAGGAAGCGGGCGTGCTCGGCGAGCGATTTGAGGATGGTGTAGTTGGCATCGGGCGTCATGGTCGGGGAGTGGAGGACTCCGAGGTAGAGCTGCAGCCAGACGTGCTCGCGGACGCCGGCCTGAAGCGGCAGCCAGGCCATTCCCGCCCGGCCCATGGCGGGGATCGTGGCGGATTCCGCGAACTCGCACATCTGCCCGATGACCTCTTCGGCGTAGCGCTCATCGCCCGAATACCAGTAGGCATCAAAGCACCGTCCGCAGGAAGCCAAAGCGCGTCAGAACCGCATACCACTGGGAGCCCTCGGCAGTGTAGTCGATGGGTCGAGACAGGGCTTTGGTGAGGCCCTCCCAGGAATACTCGTGGGTGAGGTATCTGTCGGCGGCGCGGATGACGGAGTCTGGGTACGTCGGCGAGACCTCGCGCATCGCGTCAGCGAGGGCGGTTGTGTCGGCCGGATCGAAGAAATAGCTCGGGCCGGAGCGCTCGCGCATGTACTCAAGCAGCGCGGCCTTGGCGGCGGGGACGTCGGGCAGGCAACCGCGGACGGACGCGAGGCCCGGATGGGCATCGTAATCGAGAGCCGCGAAGAACTGGGCCTCATCGTCGATCCAAGGCCCCGCCGACAGCCTGAGCTTCTGGGTCAGGACATCGGGCGCGAGGTTGATGAACTCGACGTCATCCACGAGGACCGTCATCACCTCTCCCGGCTTGCCCGTGACCGAGAAGTTGACGGCCTGGATGTGCGTGAGCGCGTCGCCTTCGAGACGGCGTCCGTCTTCCTGGCCCCGAAACTCGGACCAGTGGAGTTGGTGGGTCTGCCACTCGGCGAAGTCGAGGCTGGGGAAAGCGGAGCAGACGTAGGTGTCGGCGGGCGTGGTCGCGATGTCAGTGATGAGGTGAACGAGCAGACGCGTTCCGCGCTTGCCGCCCTTGATGCGGAAGCTCAGCGCGTCGGAATCGGTGACGTTGAGCGGCGTGTCGGTGTAGGTCTTCCGGAACCAGGCGTAGGCGGCTTGGGTGAAGTCGAGATCGGCGCGCAGCACGCGCTCGCCGGGATCGCCCTCGATGGCGAGCGTGGCAGTGGGCTTCGCTTCCCAGCCAGGCTCGACGCGCTCGAAGTCATCGACGAGTTCGGCGGCGCCGAGGGTGGATGCAATGAGGAGCGTGGTGATGATTGCCATGGCTAGAGTTCCGGGACGGCAATCGACGGGCTGGAAGCCCGTCGCTACGCGGGCCACGGGGGATGCCGGAGAGTTACCGGGTTGCTATTGGCTCTCAATGCGGTATAGGTGTGTCTTCGTGCGGAGCAGCAGCGACTTGCCCGCCACGGCGGGCGATGCCCAAAGCTCCCCGTCGAGCTGGTTGACCGCAAGCTCGCGGAACGCGCGCCCGGCCTCGATGATGGTGGTCATGCCCTTCTTGTTCGAGAGGTAGATTCGGCCCTCCGCGTGCAGCGGCGAAGCGCCGTACATGCCACCGAGGCGCTGGGCCCACACGTTAGTGCCGGTCTTCGCCTCGAGGCAGGTCACCATGCCACTGTCGTTGACCATGAAGAGCAGGTCACCGGCCAGCACGGGTGACGATTCGACGGGCACGTGCTCACCGACCTCCCAGGCGACGTGGGAGGCGGTCACATCGCCGACGCCCCCATGCCGCACGGCCAAGAGCCGCACGGAGTTTGGGCTGCCGCCGGTGTTGATGTAGAAGAGCCCATGGCCGCTGACGACTCGAGAGACGGTATTGTCGTCGCCATAGACAACCCGCCACAGCTCCTCCCCGGTCCTCGGGTCATTTCCCGTCCCGATCTGCGCGCTGTTGCCGACCAATTGCGGCTGGCCATCCACCTCGACAATCAGAGGCGTGTGGAAGGCCTTCCGCCAGTAAAACGGCTCGAGATCGCGGTAGAGTTCTTCGGGACGGTCGTGGCGCCAGACGGTGTCGCCCGTGTTCTTGTCCAACGCGGCGATGAACTGGACGTCTATGCCCTCGAGATGCACGATGAGCAGATCCTCGAACAGGATGGGCGATGAGACGGGGCCCTGCATGTGGTCGCAGTTCAGGTCGGTCCGCCGCCACAGAGCTTCGCCGGTTCCCGAGTCGATGCAGGCCGTGCCGTAGGTGCCGAAGTGCACGTACACTCGGCCCTCTTCGATGACGGCCGAAGGGGTCGCGTAGGAATTGGCCGCGTGAACTCGTTGGGGCTTGTCCGGCTGGAGGACCTCGATGTCGTGGACGACGGCGCCCGTGGCCAAATCGAAGCAGACAGCGTAGAGCGACCGGCCGTCGGTGGTGGCCGTGGTCAGCCAGATCTGATCGGCCCACACGACGGGGGTGGAATGGCCGAAATCATGGATGGGGGTCTTCCAGACGATGTTCTCAGTCTCCGACCAGGTGAGAGGCAGGCCGGTCGCGTCGCTCCGTCCGTCGCCGGTCGGGCCACGCCAGTCCGGCCAGTCGGCGTGGGCCGGAGTTAGACATACGGAAAGAACGGCTACAAGCCCCGTGATACGGGCGCGCATGGACTGCCTCCGTGTCTGACACTTTCTTCGGCTCGTTGGTCCCGCGGGTCGCACTACAGGCCGTAGATGCGAACGGGGTTGCCGTGGAACCACATCTCGGCGATTCGGACGGCCTCGGCGAGGTCCATCTGGCCGCGGTCGATGCGTTTGGCGAGGGCGCGGGCGACAGACTCCTTGGCCATGACTAGGTGGCCGTAGATCTTCTCGACGGCCGTGCGGTAATCCGCGCCGAAGGCGATGATGTTGTTGAGTGGCACCATGTCGATGCACTCGTCGAGCATCCGCACGGTGACCTCGGGCGAGACGACGCTGTTCCAGCAGAGATTGAGCGACACGTTGGGGTACATCTTGCCCACGAAGGTCGCCTCGCGGACGAAGGGCATCCCGAGGTGGAACAGGTCGAAGTTGACGCCGGGATTCGCGGCGGCCATTGGGATCAGGTGGCATGGATGGGACTCGCGGAAATCGCCCCACACGCCGGAATGGACGGCGACGGTGAGATCGTGGCGCTTGGCAACCTCGAAAGCGCGATCGCAGACGGCGCTCTGGAAGGCCATCACGTGCTCGCGCGTCAGCTCGCCCGCGCGGGACGGATCGGCCATGAGGGCGAAGGCCTCGGCGGCCCGCTCGCGGCTGCGAGGGTTGTATTCGAAGACCATCATCTTCAGCCCGAAGGCGCCGACGCCGATCATCCGCTCCCCCTCGGCATCGACCTGATCGAGGTAGGCGTCAAGGGTTGCCGCTCCCGCGTGTTGGACCGTTGCGGGCATCGTGTACTGGCTGAACCGCCAGAGCGGCTTGAGGAGATCCATGTCGAATTGCTCGTGATGCTCCGAGTTGTCGACGAGAGCCGACCGGATGTGGCATTGATCGCGGAGGATCCGCTCGTATACGCCGGGCGTGTTCTCAGACTGGAGTTGCTCGGAGACTTCGACGCAGTTGGCCGCGGTGAGGTCCTCATGGCCGAGGACCTCGTTGAGCCAGATCCGAGCCGGCCGGGCGTACGAGCCGTGCTTGATCATCGGGTAGAAGGGCGCGAACTGCTCCCACTTCTCATCGGGCCCCATCTCCTCGTCGTCCAGCAGACGGGCGTACGTGTCCGGCGCCATCCCGGCCGAGATAAGATCGGCCCGGCAGTAGTGGGCGAAGAGGATGAAGAAGTCGACCTTCATCGCCACGCGGACGGACTCGGGCACAAGGTGCTCGTGGGCGTCGATGACGTCGATCTCGGCGATGGCTTCGAAGACACCGGCTTCAGTTGTGCTCAGGTTCATGGCGCGGCCGCCTTTTCGTGGTCGCGGACAAGGTCGCCGAAATCGGCGAGCAGGCCGTACTTGCTCTGCCAGGTGGTATACATGATCCCGCGAGCGCGCGGGGTCTTGTCGAGTTCGGCCAGCCAGTCCTTCGGATTGTCGAGCGTGTCGCCGTCGTAGTAGGCGCCGGCGAGCGTCTCGTAGCCAAGCTCGGAGAAGAACTTGAGGCTCTCGACGCGTTTCTCATGGTACCACACGGCGATGGTGAGATCCTCCGGCACGTGCTCCCAGGAGCCGGTGTAATCGCCCTCGACGAGGTAGTAGTCGCCATGAGCGTTGTGGTTGGGATCAAGCATGTCCGACCAGATGTAGATCTCGGCGTCGGGGTTGACGTCGCGGATGATCTCGCACTGCTTCGTGATACAGTCGCCGAGGATCTCGGCCATCGTCATGTTGCGGTCCTTGCAGGCGGCGCAGCTGCCGCCGGCGCGGATTTCATCCATGCTGAGGAAGTACTTCTGCGGCTTGATCCGCTCGTGCAGCAGGCGGACCTGGTTTCGCCAGTTCTCGTAGACGGCGGGTTCAGACATGCAGGCGCCGATCTGACCGGTGCCGAGAGTGCCTGCGTGGTAGAAGCTGACGCGGAGGCGGTCGCCGTCGCTGATGCGGCTGCCGGGCGAGAGCTTGAGCGGCGGGTCGTCGTGGTTGCCGCGATAGTCGCGCAGCTTGGGGTCCTCGATCGTGGCGAAGTCAACGCCCTCTTCGTAGGTGGTCTCACCATCCTCGCTCGCGACGGTGATGGGCGTTCCCGGACGGCGCAACACGCAGCGAAGGCCGACCTCTTCGATCTCGAGGTCGTCGATCCAGAATCTGCCCTCGCGCCCGCCCCACAGACCGACGTACATCAATAGCTCATCGTGATCCCCGCTGTTGAATGTGAAAGCCACACGCGTCCAGTCCTGCGTGGGCTTGATGGATGGGCGGAAGCTGGTGAGGTTGCGCTCCTCGGTGTAGACCTGCAGCCTGAAGGCGGAAGCGGGCTGGAGGTTCTCGGTCTTGACCCAGGCGCTGAGGAGGTAGTGGCGATGAGGGCTGAGCTTGACGCGAGACATCAGCCTGGCATGTCCGTGCGGCGGTCCGTAGTTCTCAAACCGGATCGCGGCGTCGCCGTCGTGGACGGTCTCCTGATCGACGAACGAGACCTCGCCGGGCTGGTCGTGGAAATCCAGGGCGTCGAACCTGTCGCCCGTGAAGCGCTCGAAGTCGCCGTTGTCGATCTCCACCTCGGGATCTGGAATGACCTGGGCTTCGTCGCCGGTCACCCCAAAGAGAGCGTCTTCGACCCGCAGCCCCGCGGCGAGGTTGGGATCGTGGCCGAGGATCGAGCCGCCGTATCCGACCGAGAAACCGAGAGGGATGAGTTCGATGCCGGCGTCGTCGCAGATGGCCTGGACGCG
>CAZKUN010000223.1:6507-11512 GCA_964555935.1 uncultured Armatimonadia bacterium
TCATCCCAGCGGCTGAGACCATCGAGATTGCCCGAGAGCAGCATGCCGTTGAGGCCGTGCTCCGACGCGGTGGCGACGATCCGGTCGATCTCGGCGACCTGCTCGTCGCTAGTGAGACCCTTGCTGACGAAGACCCAGCGGTCGGGGTAGTCCTGCGCGGTGCAACCGGTGGCGAGTAAGGTCACGAGTAACGGGCCGGCGAGTCGCCATACCATGGTCGGCCTCCTGAGGTGGTCGGGAGGCACTTCGTGGTGGGTGGTGAGATTCCTCGGTGGTCGACGGCGCAACGGGGCAGGCGCCCCGTTGCCACGCGGAGGGTGGGTGCCGGGACGAAGGAGGGTGGAGGCTTGGTGCGTGGGAGTGTTGAAGGAGATGTTCGCGTGACGACTGGTTCAATGGAGGTTGATCGATGGCAGCAGTTGCTGCGGCGTTAGTTGCGTGTCTGACGTGTCCCGCGGGGGCCGCTCCGGCGGATCTTGATGCGCTGTTCGAGGGCGTGGATGAGTTCTCGGCGCCGGGCGTGCTGGCCGCGCCGGTCGCGGCGTTTGGGCCGGATGCGTTCGTGGTGGCCACGGCGTCACTTGGTAAGGAGCGCGTGTCGGTGATCGCGGCGGCTCGGTGCGGAGAGGGTCGCGTGCTGACGATGGGCCATGAGGGCATGCTGGTTACCTACATCGACCAACCAAACACGGCCCAGTTCATGCTCAACGCCGCGCGCTGGGCCAGCCAGAAGGAGCAACCAAGGGTCGGCGTGGTGAGCTACGACAAGCTGGCCGACCACCTCACGGCGAGCGGCCTCGACGTGGCGGTGATAAACGATGCGGACCTAGACGGCGACCTCGGTGGGCACGACGTGATCGTTGCGTCGGCATATGCCCTTGGCACGCCGCCGAACGCGGCCCGGGTGGAGAATCTTCGCGCGTTCATTGAGAAGGGCGGCGGCCTGCTGACGGGGGCTTGCGCGTGGGGTTGGGAGCAGCTCAATCCCGGCGGAGACTTGCCGACCGAGTTCGGCGGAACGGCGCTACTCGCGCCGATGGGGCTGGCCTGGGAAGGCGCGACGGTGGGCCTCACGACGGGCACGGGATTTGCGGATGACCGAGAGAGCTTGCGGCTGACGCACGCGGGCGATGCCCTCAAGGCGTTGGCGGGGCACGAGGCGGGCGATGCGGAGCTCACTGACGAGGATCTCGCCCAAGTTGGGGTCGTGCTGCTGAGCGCCCTGCGGGCGGTGCCGGATGACGATGAGTTGCTGATGCCCGAATTCAACCGGCTGGTTGAGGCCGGCGGGACCGATGTCTACCCGACGCCCGATGCCCCCGTGACACGGGCCGATCCCCTCGCGCGCATCGTGACGACGCGGACGCTGGAGCAATTGCTGGCCACCCCCGTCGACGAGGTCAGCAAGCACCCGGCCGGCGATGCGTTCCCCGGCGCTGTGCCCGATGATGCGGAGAGGATCGCAACGACGATTGCCATCGATGCAGGTTTGCCGGGGTGGATCGACGGTGCGGACGGGCTCACGCTGCCGGGGATCTACAGCCGGGGCGCCGCGGCGTGGCACAGCACGGGGCTCTACGCTCCGGCGGGCGAGAGGATCACCATTACGGTTCCCGCGGGAATGGCCGATGCGAAGCTGGCGGTGCGGATAGGGTGCCACGCGGACCACATCTGGGGACGCCCGGACTGGAAGCGCTTCCCGGTGGTGTCGCGGCGGTTTGAGGTCAGCGAACCGACGACCATCGCCGCGAACGCGTTCGGAGGGCTGATCTACATCGAGACTCCCGGCGGCGGCCTGACCCCGTTCGATGTGGAGATCGCGGGCGGCACGCCGTCGCCTCGGTTCATCCTCGGCGAGACGCCGGTCGCGGATTGGCGCGACAGAATCCGCCACCTGCCGGCGCCATGGGGCGAGATCGCGGGCAAAAGCCTCGTCATCTCGCTGCCGAGCGAGACGCTCCGGACGCTGGATGACCCGGAATCGCTGATGGCGTTCTGGGATCTCGTGATGGACGCCGATTCGGATCTCATCGGCGCGCCGCGCGAGCGGGTCCGGCCGGAGCGATTCGTCTGTGACGTGCAGATCAGCGTGGGCTACATGCACGCGGGGTATCCGCTCATGACGTACCTGGACATGCCCGAGGTGATCACCAACAAGGAGCGCGTCATCACGAAGGACCATGGCGGCGTGTGGGGGTTGTTCCATGAGGTGGGGCACAACCACCAGCTTGGGCACTGGACCTTCGGCGGGACGGGCGAGGTGACGGTGAACCTCTTCACGCTGTACGCGATGGAGCGGGCATGTCACATCCCGGTGGCCGAGAACTTCGATCTGTATGGCGAGAAGACGCAGCAGAAGATCGCTGATCACATCGCCGCCGGCGCGCCGTTTGACAGGTGGAAGGGCGACGCGTTTCTGGCGTTGACGATGTACGTGCAACTGCAGCAGGCGTTTGGGTGGGGGGCGTTCGAGCGGGTATTCGCCGGCTACCGCGACGCGCCGGCGGACGAGCTGCCGAAGACCGATGACGAGAAGCGCGACCAGTGGCTCGTGCGGTTCAGCCAGGAGGTCGGACGCGACCTCGGGCCGTTCTTTGAAACGTGGGGAGTGCCGACGTCTGACGAGGCGCGGGCGAAGGTGACGGACCTGCCGGAGTGGATTCCGGAGGGGTTGGGTGGGTAGGGGGTCGGCATGCACCGGCGAGGGCGCCGGTGCTACGTGGACAGGACGACTGCACTGATCGTATGAACGGAGGAGGTGTTGCCGGGTGGGACACGCCATCACGATTGACGGAGAGACGGCTCCGGTTGGGACGGCGGCGGAGCTGGTTGTTGTGCTGAACGTGCTGCAAGGGCAGCATGATCGGACGGTGCTGGAGCAGTTGGCGCCCAATCTGGCGGAGATCATCGATGGGCCCCAGGGGCTGCACTCGGCGCTGTCGATCCTGACCCCTGAGGACCAGGCGTATCTGATCGAGACGCTGGGAAGCCGGCTCGTCGACTGCATCCAGAACTCCCGAGCGCTGCGGGATATCCTCGCGACGCTGGCCGAGGGCGCGGTCGAGGAGAGCCTGCTGAGGACGCTGGGGCAGGAGGGGTTGCAGCATCTGCTGGCCACGCCCGAGACGCTCGCGCAGGTGCTGGAATGGGTCTACGGGAGCCGGGACCGGCTGGCGCTGGAGCTGCTCGGACCGGAGTTCCTGAGAGGGCTGTTCCGGACGGGGCGAGAGCTGAGCCTCGTCCTCAAGGCGCTGAACGCGGAGTCGCAGGACTTTGTGCTCGATGAGATCGGGTGGGAGAGCGTCCCCCCGCTGGTGCAAGACGACATGGACCTGGCATACCTGCTGCGGGCGTTGCCGACGGCGCTGAGCAAAGAGCTGCTGGGGCACTTCACTAGGGAGCAACTCATGACGATCCTGCGCGGCGGACGCGACTACGCGGGAATCAGGCGGTACCTCGAGGCCGGTGAGTTGGCGCATCTCGACGCCCTGATGGGGGTGAACATCGATGCCGAATGAATCAATCCCAACTCTAGTTCGTGACGCCGAGCAGGCGGGATCGTTGACCCCGCTTCGAGGCAGCAAGCACAGCATCCTCGACGCTCATCTGCATGTTGTGAACTTCGGGCAGGAGACGCCCGGCGGCGAAGCGCTGATCGAGGCGATGGATCGGGCGAATGTGTGCGGTGCGGTTATCTTCGGCCTGCCGGTGGCGAAGCTCTGGGCGGAGTTTGACCGGGAACCGCCGGACTACTACCTGGCGAATGACGCGCGGTGCTATTACTACGGGTACACCGACGTGATCGTAGCGGAGTTGGTGAGATCGCTGCCGGAGGAGCAGCGCGCGCGGCTGTATCCGCTGATCTGCGGGTTCAACCCCACTGACAAGATGGCGCTGCGGGATGTGAAGCGGCAGTATGATCAGTACCCGGACGTGTGGTGTGGGATCGGCGAGGTGCTGCTGCGACATGACGATCTGACGGCGCTGACGTATGGCGACGCGGCGCGGGCGAACCATCAGGCGATGTGGCCGATCTACGAGTTCGCGACGGAGCGGGAACTGCCGGTGCTGCTGCACCAGAACGTGACATCGGTGAGCAAGAGCGACCATCCGGTATACCTCTATGAGCTGGAGGAGGCTTTGCGGGACTTCCCCCGGACGCAGTTCATCCTGGCGCACTGCGGGATGAGCCGGCGGGTGAACGTGCCGTTCTATTACCAGATGGTGGCGCGGCTCTTGGAGCAGTACCCGCGGGTGGTCGTCGACTATTCGTGGATCATCTTCGATGAGATCATCTGCCCGAACGGCGTGCCGAGCCCGGAGTGGCTGGAGATGACGGAGCAGTACAGCGACAGAATCTGCCTGGGTTCAGACCTGGTGACGAAGTTCGAGCGGATGGGGCCCGAGATGCATCGATACGACGTGTTCCTCGATGAGCTGAGCGAGGAGGCGCGGGCGAACGTGTGCCGGTTGACGGCGCAGAGGGTATATGGGCGGAAGGGGTAGAATGCGCGGGCCGGATACGTCGATCACTGCGTGATCTCGTATTCGGCCCCTCCGACGGCAGGCGCGAGTCGGTCATCTGCCGGCGCTAAGGCTTGAGCTTCTTGACGGTGCTGACGGTCTTTTTCACATCCTCGATCTCCTCGTCGAGTCCGTCGGTGATGTCTTTGACCTCACGGTAGCCCTGTCCCAGGCTTCGCATGATGTCGGGGATTTTTTTGGCGCCGAATAGCACGACGATGAGCAGCGCGACGAGTATGATCTCTGTGAGCCCAAAGGACATGACTCCCCTCCTATCGGCACCGCGCGTGGGTGCCGCGGACGTCATTGGTTGTCTCATTCGCGGCGGACCACATCACAGTCCTGCATGCGCCTCGTTGAAGTCGGCGATTTGCTGCATCAGTTCTGGGTGGGCGTCGCCGGACGGGATGTTGAAATCCTTGTCCTGCCACGGGAAGTGCCAGACCCAGATGGCGCTCGGCGCGACGCCCTCCTCGTCGGC
>CAZKUN010000223.1:11522-15159 GCA_964555935.1 uncultured Armatimonadia bacterium
GCAAGATCGAGCGCGGCGCGGGTCCATTTGGCTTCCGGGTCCTCGGTGAAGTGCGGCTGGGCTTGGCCGAGTTCGCCGATGAAGACGGGCGTCCGAGCGGCGTGCATGCCCTTGATCCGGGCGCGGAGGAAGTCGAGGTTGCTGAGGTTCTCGACCTTGCGCGCGCCATCGAAGTTGCCGTACATGTGGACGCTCATGACGTCGAGCGGCGCGGGCTGAGAGTCCAGCAGGTTGGAGATGTGCTCGCGGAGCGTATCGTTGCGGTACTTGAAGTCAGGGAACGTCAGCCGGCGACTCATGCTCTCCTCGCGTGGCCCCGAATCGCCGCTGGTGACGAGGTGATTGGGGTCGATCTCCTTGATGAAGGCCGTAGCCTCTCTGTATAGCTGAATCAGCATGTCGAAGGTGAAGCTGTCCTCGCGAACATGCTCCTCGGCAAGCCCTTCCGTGCCGGTCGGATAGCATCCGGCGGGGAGGGCCTTGCGCCCCTGCATGTCGACATCCGCGATGAGGAACGCCTCGTTCTCAAGCTCCCACATGAGGACCGTCGGATCGTCCTTGTAGCGGGTGACGAATTCCCTCACGTACTTGTAGGTTGCCGCGTGGGTCTTGGAGTCGGGATCGAGGACGGCGGGCTTCAGCTCCCGGCAGTCACTGCTCCACTTGAGGACCCCAAGGGACGGAATAAGCTTGATGTTGCGCTCGCGGCAAAGGGCGAAGACCTCGTCCATCCGGCGCCAGTATTCGTCGGGATCGGCGAGGTAGAGTTCGGCGGTGTCTTTCGGGTAGCCGGGCGAGGCGAAGAAACGAATGAAGGCGACCTTGCGCGCCGCCGCGTCGTCGAGCGCGTCGATGATGGACTGCTTCATGGCCTCGCGGGTGCCGTAGATCTGCTGCCAGTGGAACCAGGTGCCGAGATAGCTCTGGGAGAGGTGAGGCATGTTGACGCCGATGGCGCGGTAGGGCTCGCCATCAAGCGTTAGTTGGGAGCCGTCGCGTTGAATGAAGCCGTCGGCGGATGCCACGGCGCAGACGAGAAGGGCGAGGATGGCGGCGGTGGGGTTCATGGTGAGTTTCTCCTTGGCGAACGGCGCGGGCCGGATGGGGACCCCATACATCCCCCATTCGGCCCCTCCGACGACGATGCGGAACTGAGGTTTCGCCCGCGCAGGATAGGGACCTTCGACGGCGGGAAGGAAGATGGGGCGGGCCTGGAGCAACGCCACGTGCAGACCGCGAGAGACCGAACGTGAGGGGCGCCAGACATGAGAGTTGGGATTGCGAGCACGACGATTACGCCGGATCGGCCGATCTGGATGACTGGTTTCGCGTCGCGAACGGCGCCCTCGGAGGGCGAGTACAACGATCTCGAGGCGTCGGCGGTGGTGTTTGACGATCGTACGACAAGGGTGGGGATTCTGGCGCTGGATCTCGTCGGGATCGACGAGTTTCTGCTGGAGCCGATTCGGGCGAGGGCGGCGGAGCTTGGCATCGCGGCGGATCACTTGCTGATCAACTGCAGCCACACGCACTGCGCGCCGGCGTGTCGGGTGGTGCGGGGATCGTGTCGGAAGTTCGATGATGAGTATCTGGCAGGCCTGATCGAGACATCGGGGCGGTTGCTGGAGGAGGCGATCTCGGATCTGCGAGAGGCCCGGTTGGATCATACCGTCGGCGAGTGCACGATGGGGGTGAATCGGCGGCGGCTGAATGAGGAGGGCATGGCCGCGGGGATGCTGCCGGCGCCGGATCGACCGAATGACACGGATGTCCCGGTCATGCGAGTGATGACGCCGGAGGAGGAGATTCGGGCGGTGCTGTTCAGCTACGCCTGCCACCCGACGACGATGGGCGGCCAACTCATCGGGACGGACTACCCCGGACCGGCGCGGGGCGCGATCCGCGAGGCGATTCCCGAGTGCGCGGCGATCTTTCTGCAAGGCTGCGGGGGGGACGTCAAGCCGCGCAACGTGACGGGCGACGGGCGGTTCGCCTCGGGACCCGTGGAGATGGTGCGCGAGATCGGACATGAACTCGGCCGGGCCGCGCTGACGGCGATGTGCGGCGAGATGGATGACGTCGGCGAGGGCTTGGGCGGGCTCAGCGACATTGCCGAACTACCGGCGCGACCGCCGATGACAGAGGACGAGTTCACTGCGCTCGAGCAAGGAAACGCGTGGGAGCAGAAGTGGGTGGAGGTCGCGCGGAAGACGATCGCTGAGAAGGGTGGCCTCGCGGAGACGCTGCCGGTGGAGGTGCAAGTGCTGACGATCGGCGATCTGGCGATCGTCGGGATGGGCGGCGAGATCTGTTCGGGGATCGGGGAGGATGTGAAGACCGTGCTGGCGGATCGCAACGTGTGGACGCTGGGGTACTCGAATCTCTTGCGGTCTTACGTGGCATCGCGCGGCGCGCACGCGGAGGGCGGGTATGAGGTGAGGGACAGTTTCGTCTACTCGTGGACGCCCGAGCCGAGGCCGCTGGGCCTGGCGCCGGAGTCGGTGGATGTGCTGGTTGGGGCGGCTGTGAGGCTCGTGAACGACAGCCAACGGAGACGGGTATGAGACATTTCCTGCTAGCGATCGTGCTGCTGCTGTTGGCTGCACTGAGTGCGGCCGATGTCGCGATCATCGATGATGGGCCGAAGGCGTATCTCGATGTGGCGGATCAGGACGTGGTGAAGTTGGGGATTTCGCCGGCGGTCGAGGATCTGACGCGATTCATCGCGGAGATGACCGGTGAATCGCTGCCACGCAGCGACGGAGATGTGGCGCTGTTTGATCCCACGCTCGATGCGCCGACGGAGTTTGCGTGCGCGGTCGGGGGAATCGAGGATCTGTCTGCATATGGAGCGCCGAACGCGTCAGTGGCAATTGTGCTGACGCCAACGCGGGTGTTTGAGCGGAACCCGTTTGCCGGCCCGGGCGAGAAGGTGGTCTGGACCTGCACGTGGGACCGCGCGGCGCAGCGGCTGAACATGGTGCTGGGCATCGCGAATGAGGCGTACTACGGGCCGGGCCATGGTCCGCGTGAGATGGCAGTACTGGAGGCGACGGCCCCGGACTTCGCGGCGGGCGAGCAGGTCGCGCTCTCCATTGAGATGCGGGGCGGAGCTTCGGCGGGGGTGAGGGCTGGGTACCAACTGGGCGGCGGCGAATGGGTCACCACAGATTGGGTTGACCCCACGACGGCGGGTACGGATGACAGCGTGCCGGGCGAATCCGACAAGAACGGGCCGCAGGCCTGGGGTGAAGACTGGACCGAGCGTTGGGCGGGGAAGACGGCGCTGTTCGTGACGGGCTACGCGCCGAAGGGCCGGGAGGGGCGAGTCAGCATCGATGGCGTGACTGTGAGACGCGGCGGCGCGGTACTGATGGAGAGCGACTTCGGCGACGGGTTGAGCGGGTTCTCCATTTGCCCCGCGCAGGGGACGGCGACCGTGGAGGACGGACTCGCCGTGCTCGCGCCGGATAGCGACGGCTGGAGCACGGTCGGGCTACGGGCGCTACTGCCGCCGAAGTATCAACTGAGCGAGCTGACGCCGATTACGGTTGAGCTTGCCGAGTATCCGCCCGGCGCGGATCCGTATGACGCGGAGTTGGCGCAAGGGTTTGAGGTCGAGGCGAGCGGGGAGAGA
>CAZKUN010000224.1:0-15068 GCA_964555935.1 uncultured Armatimonadia bacterium
GCGACGGCGATCCCCCGCGAGCCGAGGTCCGCGCTACCCGTCCAGTCACCCGTTGCCAGGTCTAGCGTTACCACGCGGCCGTCCGCCACCGTGACGCAGACGGTGTCCCCTGAGATGCACATGTCATTGACGGGCATGCCCAGGTCCCTGCGCCACAGCACGTCGCCTCCCGCCTTGAGCGCGTAGACATTGAACGAGAGCGACGCGACGATCGCCTCGTCCGCGCCGTCGCCATCGACATCAGCGCACGCAATCGCGCTGACCTCGTCGGCCGTGCTCAGCTTCCATAGCAACTCACCCGCGCTGCTGATCGCGTGGACGTTACTGTCCGCGCCGCCAAACAGCACCTCGGCCTTCCCATCGCCGTCCATGTCGCCGATCGCGCAAGCATTGACCGTCGGTCCCGTCCTCGATGAGTAATTCCACAGCCTCTCGCCTTCCGCGTTGACGAGGTGCCACCAGTAATACTCCGTGCCCAGCGCGACCTCATCGATGCCGTCTCCGTCGACATCCGCCGCTGCCCCGGCCGTGCTGCCGTGGACGCTCTCGTAGTGCCACAGCTCCTCGCCTTCGGCGGAGAGCGCGTAGTAGTGCCAGTTATCGCTCCCGGCGATGACCGTCTGCTTGTCGCCGCCGAGGTTCGCGCCGAAGACCGTCCGGATGTGCCCCACCCGCTTGTAGTAGGGCGCGCTCCATTGCCAGAGCTGCGAACCATCGGGCGCGAGCGCCGTGACAGTCCCGCCCATCGCGCCGACGACGATCGCGCGGCCCTCTCCGATGATGTCTACCGCCGCGACGGTGTTGACCGCCCCGCCAATATCGACAGACCAACGCGCCGCGCCATCAGCAGACAGCAGCGACACCTTCCCGTTGGCGTTTCCGGCGATGATCTCGTCAGCACCGTCGCCGTCTACGTCCGAGACAGCGATCGCGTCGAAGGTGTGCGCGGCCAGCGTACCCGCGGGCTGCAAGCCGTCGCCGTTGCCCCAGACCTCGACCTCCGCGATGTAGATCGCCGAGCCGTTCTCCGGGGCAGTCGCCCCCTCGGGCAACTCGATCTCGTCGGCCACGCGCGGCGTCAGCGTGATCTGCAGGCCATCCGTCTTGGTGTCGATGCCGCCCAGCTCATACACCTGCGGCGTTCGCGGCTCGCCGCCCCAGTCCGGGTGAGCCTCCGTATCGGTGATCTCAGCAAGCATCTCCCCGGCCGACTTCACCTCGATCGACTTGACCTGGAAGAGCTTGCCCTTGCTCGATCCGATTGCATACCAGGCCTTCACGACGACTTTCTCAACATCGACAGGCTTGCCGAAGGCCAGGTCGATGCTCACCGCCTGCCCGTCCTCGTACATCACGCCGCCGGCCGTCGTGTCGAGCACGCCATCCGTCAGGGCCTCGATCCGATTCTCTCCCGGAGCGCCACCGAACACGTTGGCCTCGAGCGGCTCCGGCGCGGCGGAGATCGACTCCAGCGCATCCACCGCCTCGATTGCCCCCGCGTTGCCTGTCAGCAGGTAACTCGTAAGCTGCTCTCTGTAGCTGAAAGTCTTCCGCAGCTCAGCCAGCCCCTCCGGCGCCGCCTCCTCGGTCGGCGGCGGCGTGGGCATGCGGGCGATCTGGTCAAAAGCTCCCCCCATCATCATTGGCAGCATCGCCGCCTGCGCCGGCAAATCCCGCTGCGTCCGCCCAGCCGGCACCTCGAGTTCGCCCAGGAACGGGACAGTAGCCGTCGTCGCCGTCGATGCATCGATCGTGACGGTGCGGGCTACGACATCGATCTCAACGTCAATCGGCTCGTTCGCCTCAATGTTCTGCACGCCATAGGTCGCGTTGCGGAGGCCAAACACAGAGATCAGTTCCGGCGTCATGAGGAACGCATCCGCTTCAATCGACATGTCGGCCAACGTCAGACCTGCTCCCGGCGGCGCCGCGCCCGCGAGAACGCGCATCCCGTCGATCTCGGCATACAGGAAGCCCTCCCTCGGCGAGGAGACCACGACGTCAGGAACCTGTTCGCCGGATGCTCGCAGGACCGTGAACATCGTCCTGAAGTTACCCACGCCCAGGTCGCCGTTGTAGATCTGCTGCATTACCCGCACCAGGGGCTCGCCGGAGTACTTGTAGGATCCCCAGTTCTTGCCCGTCAGGGCATCAACGCTGAACGCCGCTCTGCCGGCGGGCGGCGAGACGATCGCCGCATGCTGTCCGCCTTGCTCGACCAGCATCCCATTGGCCACTTCGGTCACGCTGCCCACCGTCTGCCAGATCGGCCGGAAGCTGTACGAGCCCTCTTCGCGCGCGACCATCTGATCGGCCACGATGTACGCGTGCCCTTTCAGCCAGAGGATGTTCCGGCGCCAATCAACCCCCGCG
Organism: uncultured Armatimonadia bacterium; assembly: GCA_964555935.1. Classification (GTDB taxonomy): domain Bacteria; phylum Armatimonadota; class Zipacnadia; order Zipacnadales; family VGFC01; genus CAZKUN01. Next base: position 2,374 of record CAZKUN010000224.1, read on the forward strand.
TATTCGGGAAGCGACGTCGTCGTGAGTCCGACCTTCGGCAGGTCGCCCGTGTTATCGAGAACACAGAAGTTCGGAATCGTCTGCGACGAGCCGTCCTTCAGGATCAGCACGCCGTTGTGGTACTTCGGCAGCGACTTGATGTAGTCCGCGTCACACAGCCAGATCCGCTCGTTATCCGTCCAGCGAGATATCGAATTCCCGTCGTAGTGGCGGTGCCCGCCATTGCTCAGCCCGTCGAGCAGCAGGTACTGATCGCCCTCGCCAAAACCCTCGCGCATGACCACCTTGTCAACCGACTTCTCAAGCTCCACCACGCCCTCGCCCCCATGGCTCTTGTGGTAATACGGATCGAGGTCGAATATCTGGAGCCCGGCCAGCCGCTCGGGCACCTCGGTCTCGCCCGCAGCCTGGTATTGGCCGAGGTTCTTCCGGCCCGACATCCTGCGCTTCCACTCCGCGGTCCACCGGTAACCCGCATCATCGTAGTACCATGCCGCCGTCTGCAGCACCGGGATCTCAGACCACCAGCCCGTGTAGACGCCCGTGTCGCCATAGGTGACGCTGTAGCCCAGGTTGTCCATGCTCAGGACGGCGAGGTCGGCGTCCTTTCGCGCGTTGCCATTCTCGAAATACGTCAGGTCCGGTTTCGCCAAGGCGTAGCGCATCAGGTGTCCCAAGGTGAGCCACTGGTACCCGTTGCAGTCCTCCCAGGGCTTCCACGCCTTCGCTTGCATGCCGAACGCGGCGTCGGCCGTCTCGAGCCAGTGCACCGCCTCGGCCAGACTGTAGTGGCGCTCGAAGTACTCGCCCGCGAAATAAACGCCGAGCGCCGGGAATGTCTGGTGGTTGTGCCGGACGCGCTCTGAGCCGACCACGTTCCCAACCTTGCGAACGCACTCATTGGCCGTGAACTCAAACAGGATCGCCATCACCGCGAGCCTGTCTTCGTCCGTTACCGCCGGCGATTCCTCAACCGCATCCCAGCCGGGGACGAGTCGGTAGAGCGTGAAGTCCGCATCCATCCCCCACGGCCCGCCATACGTGCCAGGGTCGGCATCGTGGTGTTCCTTCCACTGCTTCATGACCTGAACATAGGCCCGCGCGTAGTCATCGCGCCCCGTCATCGCGTAGTACTCGCCGATCGGCGCGGCTTGCCCGGAAAGCCCCGTGTGCGCGCCATTGGCGATCCGCTTTTCCGAATCGCTGGCGACTTTCGTCAGGTACGCGTCGCCAAGGGCCTGGTCGAAGTATCGCGACTGCAACCGCTTGGCGTCGCCCGTCAGTTTCACGTCCACCGTCGGCCCAAGCGTCAGCGTGTCGCCCTCGCCGATGGCGGCCAGCAACGCGTCGACGCCCTCGCTCACGCCCTGCGCGTCTCCACCGATGACGACCACGTTCTTGCCTGTGCCCCAAGGGTTGGCGATCGTCCGCAACTCGTAGCCCTCATCGCCAGGGAACAACGCGTCCGCGAAGCACCAGCCGTGCGAGTAGATTGGCAGCATCGCGCGGTTGCTGTTGATGTTCCCAACCAAGACGACGTTCGTCTCCGTCATCGCGCTAATGGCAGCGACCAAGTCTTCGTTCGCCGCGGCGTCCGTCTGCACGGGCAGGTCCGCGCCGGACGTGGCTTTGACACCGTCGATCAGCTTGGCAACGGCCGAATCGTACTCCCCCGTCTCAGGCCGAATGACGATTGCAGTCGGCGCGCCGCCCTCGACCAGCGTCGTGTCAGGGACCCTCGCGGCCGGCTCATCGATCTCGGCAAACCCCTTGTACTTCGCCGGCACGACGCGGAGGTTATCCACGAACAGGTCAAACTCAACGCCATGCTGGTTGGTGCCCATCAGCACCTCAAGGACGGTCACCGGCTGGCCGGCGGCCGCGATCTCCTGCTCTTCCCACGACATGCCACCCATCGACACCCCGGTCTGAAGCTCGAACTCATGTGTCGCGCTTGAGCCGAGAATCCCGCCCCAGTTGTTCCAGCTCAGCACTTTCCCCCCGTCAGCGGCGAGGCCCCGGACGTACAGCGCACGCGTCGCGTCGGGCAGCGAGGTCCATGCGTTGAAGACGACCATCTTCCCGTCCATGTCGAGGCCCGGCGCGGGGATCTTGACGGACACGTAATGATTGCCGTCATGGTCCTCAACCGACTTCGCGCTCAAGTGAACGGACGCGTCGCCTTCGGCGATGTATGCCGCGTCCTCGTTCAGCGTGATCTTGATGTCCTCGCACTTCGAGCCCCATGCCGTTGTGAGGCTTTCGGTCGATTCGAGCCCATGCTGCCAGATGATCTCGTCTTGGCACATCGCGGGCCCGGCGAGGATAACGGTTGCCAGTGCGGCGATTACTCTAAGCATCTCTTCACCCTTGTTTCGGACGGTTACCAGAGAATGGGCATCACGACTCGCGCCGTCATCAGCGGGTTGACGATCTGCGAGATCCTCACATCACCCCGCATGCTGATCAGCATCCGGGCCTCATCCGCGTCCACACCAAGCTTCGCTGAGACGATCTCTGTCATGTCGTCGACCGCCGCGCCGATGCACTCCTCGAAGGTCGGCGCCGAGGCGATCGCGCGGACGGCCGAATCGAGGATCACGTAGGGATTCGCCGTCGGCAACGGATCGGGCTCGACGTCCAGTTTTACAAGCACCTCGGCCGGGATCTCGATCCCTTGTCCCGAGATCTCCCCGTCGCCCTGGCACGCGTGCACGTCGCCCATGCCCACCAACCCGCCGTCGACCTGCGCCCTCAGGTAGATGCTCGCGCCCGCGCAGACGTCGATGGTATCCAGGTTGCCGCCATGGGGGCCGGGGGTCGAGTTGGGGATGGATCCATCCGCCGGCGCGACACCGATAACGCCGATCATGGGGTTCGTCGGCAGCTTGAGCGTGTCGCTGAAGTGAGCGTAGCCGTCGCGCACTTCCACCCACCGGTTCACGCCCCGCGACCCCACGAAGCCCTTCGGACCGGGCTCTATGTCCGCGATCGTGATGCGGATGACATCGCTGGCTTTGGCACGGTTGAGGTAGATTGCGCCGGTCGCCGGATTGCCTGTCCCCTTTGGCACGTCTTCATAGGCCATGCCGGCCAGCGTCCGTCCGCCGAAGCAGTCCCAGGTCTCGACCAGCGCCCACTCGCCCGGGTCCATTTCGCAGACGGGGTCGACATCGGCGCTGAAAGCCGTGAACGTATGGTCCCGCGATACGCGCTTCATGAACCGCCTCCAGGCTGTCGGGTCTCAGACCGTTCCCTGCGGCGTCGGATTGGCCCTTCGCATCGCGTTTCGGCCAAGCAGGAAGACCCCGCTGTCGCGGCGAAGACGCGATCCCGCTTACATGCGGAAGGTGAGGCTATGTACTCAAAGATCGTCGTCCCATTGGATTCATCGGAGATCGCCGAGCAGGCTCTGTCACACGCGGCGGAGATAGCGCGGCGCTTCGAGGCCGAGCTAGAGTTGCTAACCGTGGTCCCGGCCTCACCCGACGATGGATTCCCACACGACGGGCCCGGCGATGAGTGGGATCCGCGCACCCTCGAGGCGCAGGAATACGTCGAGGCTGTCGCCGGCCGCCTGCGCGAGGACGGCATCAAGGCCACCACGTCATTTCGTCGAGGAGATGTCGCCGAGGAGATTCTTGCCCACACGCGCGATACGGAGTGCGACCTGATCGTAATGTGCACGCATGGCCGTTCGGGGCGTGGTCGCTGGGTCTATGGCAGCATCGCCGACCGCACGCTGCGCTACGCGACGGTGCCGGTCCTGCTGGTGAGAGCCGCCGAGGAGTAAGCCCCCCGATTAACCCAACGCCGGCCGCATCACCGCCACCGCGTGGGCGGCGATGCCCTCGCCGGTTCCGGTGTAACCCATTCCCTCTGTCGTGGTCCCCTTGATGCTCACCGCGCTCTTTTCGCAACCAAATGCCGCAGCGATTTCATCGCGCATTGCGGCGACGTGCGGCGAGATCTTGGGCGCTTGCGCGATCACCGTCGCGTCGATGTTCGCCACCACGTAGCCCTGCTCAGCGGCGAGCTTCGCCACGCGCGCGGCCAACTCCACGCTACGGGCGCCCTTAAACGCGGGGTCACTGTCGGGGAAGTGCTTGCCGATGTCTCCGAGCGCGAGCGCGCCAAGAACCGCATCCATGATGGCGTGAGTCAGCACGTCACCGTCGGAGTGTCCCAGTGGGCCCGCATCGTGCGGCACGGTGACGCCGCCGATTACGCACGGCCGGCCAGGCGTCAGTTGGTGGGCATCGAAGCCATGTCCTACGCGCAATGCTTGACCTCCTGAGCGACTGGCCAGGATGCGGGCCGCCATCTCGAGATCGGCCGGCGTCGTGACCTTGAGGTTCGTCTCCTCGCCCTTCGCCAGCCACACGGGCTCGCCCATCCGCTCCAGCACCGCCGCGTCGTCAGTCACCAGGCATCCGTCGCTGATGGCGGTCTCATGCGCCCTCAACAGCAGGTCATACCGGAAGATCTGCGGCGTCTGCATCGCCCAGAGAGTGCTGCGATCAACCGTTCCATCCACCAGCCCATCCGCCGATGCATTCTTCAACGTGTCGGTCACCGGCAGCGCCGCCACGCCGCTTCCGTGCTCGAATGCCGACCGGACGCACCGGTCGACCAATTCAGGCGACCCCAGCGGGCGAGCCCCGTCACACACGGCAACGAACTCCGGCGGATCATCCGCCAGCGCTTTCAGCCCGTTGATGACCGACTCTTGCCGCTGCTCCCCGCCCGCGACCACAGCGGCGACCTTGACTAGCCCCAGAGCGCGCGCAGCCGCCTCCGCGTCCGACACAAGCGCGGCCGGCACCACAAGCACGATGCGGTCGATATCACCACAGGCGCTAAGAGTCTCCGCGCCGTGGGCCCAGATGGGTTTTCCGGCCAGGGGCAGGAACGTCTTGGGGGTATCTGGTGCGATAGCCCCAGCCGGGGCCGACTCCAGGGCTTTTCGAAACCTGGTGCCGGCTCCGGCCGAGGCCAGTATTGCAGCCACACGAGCCATAGAGCTCACTCTATCCTGGTCCGCGGCTTCGGCGGCGGCTACTCGTCCACCATTTCGCCATCGCTCGCCGACTTCAGGTCCGCGAAGATCATCTTGCCCGCGCGCGTCTGGAGCACGCTGGTCACCGTCACCGGGGCGAGCTGGCCCACGTAGCCGGCGGCCGACTCGATAACCACCATCGTGCCGTCGTCGAGGTAAGCGACGCCCTGACGGGGCTCCTTACCCTCCTTGACGATCGTGACAGTGATCTCCTCGCCCGGCAGAAAGACCGGCTTCAGCGAGTTGCTCAGTTCGTTGACGTTCAGCACCGACACGCCGTGCAGCTTGGCGATCTCATTCACGCTGTAGTCGTTCGTCACGACCGTTGCGTTCAGGATTTTCGACAGCTTCACAAGGCGAAGGTCCACCGGGTCGCGCGGATTGTCTTCCTCGGGATAGTCGTCCAATACCTCAACCGGCGGCGTAATCTCGGTCTTGAGCTGGTTGAGGATCTCGAGCCCGCGTCGTCCGCGCGCCCGTTTGAGCGGGGTCGCCGAATCGGCGATCTGCTGGAGTTCCTGCAGCACGAAACCGGGCACGTACGAGGGCCCGGAGATGAACCCGGTCCGGCAGATGTCGGAGATGCGGCCGTCAATGATGATGTTGGTATCCAGCAGCTGCGCGCCCGCCATAACAGGCGAGCCACCCTCGACCAGACCATGCGCGCTCAATGATGGGAACAGGGCTGCCAGCTGCGACTTGGCGCTAACGGCAAACCCAATCCCGAGAAGAACGCCCAGCACCGCAGCCGTGATACGCAGCGGCGTCCCGATTTCGGGGACCTCCGCGAGCGGCACGGTTGCGAGCATCGCCACGCCGAGACCGACGAGGATGCCGAGTATGATCGCCACCTTGTCTAGCAACGGAACGCCCTCGAGCTGCCTGACGGTGCCCATCAGCTTGTTGAACGAGTAGAGCCCACAGAGAAAACCCATGAGGGCGCCGATCACGCTCAGGCCCAACTTGAACATCTGCTGTTGCGCGTACATATCAGCATCGTTGAGAAGCGGCCACAGCCTTACGACCATCCGCCCTACCGAGCTTCCTAGAAGTGCGCCTACGAAGGTAATTCCCAACACGTACAGTGATGCAATGCCTGGATATGCCAAAGAGTCCACCCCTTCGCGGTTCCGGTATGGCGACCGGCACCGCCCATTCTGGAGATGATGTGGCTAAGTGAACATGAACGGACGATAGGAATATGAAGGGCCAGTCGACGTCGACCGGCCGGAACGATCTCTAACCTCCCTCCTGTATTCGCGCTCCATCACGCGGCACAATATGAGTAGTACTGGTATGCATTTGATGATTACTTGCTACTATACGTTGTAGAACAACAGAATCCCTGCGAATGGCTCCCATCCACGCCAGAAACGACCCGACAGCGCTGATGCTGTCGGGTCGTGGTATCGTCTGACCAACCAGACTCGTCTACAGCGGCACGGGTGCTTCAACAAGCTTGAACAATATCTCTCCACCCTCAACAACCATCTCGAACACTCGGAGCGGCTCGTCCGCATCCTCGCGCAGCACCTTTTCGGCCAGCGGGTCCTCAACGAACCTGCGCACCGCTCGACGCAACGGCCTCGCGCCCATCGCCGGCTCGTAGCCCTCGCGGGCCAGCAATTCGCGAACATCGTCGCCGTAGACGAGCTTGATCCCGCGCTCGGCGAGCTGCTCGCGCACGCGGTTCAGCTCGAGGTCCACGATCTCGGAGATCTGCTCCGCGTTCAGCGCGTGGAACACGACCGAATCGTCCACGCGGTTCAGGAACTCCGGGCTGAACGTCTTTCGCAGTTCCTCCATCACCTTCTGGCGCATGCGCTTGTAGCGCAGGTCAGAATCAGCCGGTTCTTCGGAGCCTTGCCCGCTGAACCCGAGTTTGCGCCCTTCGGTGATGAGCCGCGCCCCCACGTTGCTGGTCATGATGATGACCGTGTTGCGGAAGTCAACCGTGCGGCCCTGCGCATCCGTGAGGCGACCGTCTTCCATGGCCTGCAGCAATATGCTGAAGACCTCAGGGTGCGCCTTTTCGATCTCATCGAACAGCACAACCGAGTACGGGCGCCGACGGACGGCCTCAGTAAGCTGTCCGCTCTCTTCGTATCCAACGTATCCGGGCGGCGCGCCCACGAGCCGCGACACCGCGAATTTCTCCATGTATTCAGACATGTCGACGCGGATCAGCGCTTGCTCGTCGCCAAACAGGAACTCCGCGAGAGCCTTGGCCAGAAGCGTCTTACCTACGCCCGTCGGACCGAGGAAGATGAACGTGCCCGTCGGCCGCGCCGGGTCTTTGATGCCCGCGCGCGCCCGCCGCACGGCCTTTGCGATGGAGTCGATCGCCTCATCCTGCGCCACAACGCGCTCGTGAAGCGCCGATTCCATCCTCAGTAGCCGCTCAGACTCCTCCTCAGTGAGGCTCGTGACCGGCACGCCCGTCCACGTGCTCACTACCTCGGCAATGTCCTCGGTGAGGACTCGCCGCTCCGTCGACGGTTGCTGGTCGGCCCAGCCCGTGTCCGTATCATCGACATCAAGCGCATCCGTCGGGTCGATCCGAAGCGCCTCGGGAAGCACGGTCTCGTCGATGGGGTCCGGCGCCGTGACCGACTCCAGCGCGTCCGCCTCGTATCTCCGCAGCTTCACCCGCGAGCCGGCCTCGTCGATCAGGTCGATGGCCTTGTCCGGCAGATGCCGCTCCGTGATATACCGCTCCGACAGGTCCACAGCCGCGCGCACGGCATCATCCGAGAATGTCACGCCGTGGAACTCCTCGTAGCGCTCCTGGATACCGTGCAGGATGTCGACCGTCTCCTCGGCAGTGGGCTCCACCACCATCACGGGCTGGAACCGACGCTCTAAAGACGGATTCTTCTCGACGTACTTGCGAAATTCGTCCAGCGTCGTCGCGCCGATGCACCGCAGGTTTCAGGATGTTGCTGGCATCCATCGCGCCCTCGGCCGCGCCGGTCCCGACCAGCGTGTGCAACTCGTCCAGGAACACGATAATGTGCCCGCCCGAGCCGCGGATTTCGTCCATCACGCGCTTCATGCGCTCCTCGAACTCGCCGCGGTACTTCGTGCCGGCGACCAGCCCGGCCAGGTCGAGCGCGACAACCCGTTTGTCGGCGAGCAGATCCGCAACATCGCCGTCGGCGATCCGCTGCGCCAGACCTTCCGCGATGGCAGTCTTCCCGACGCCCGGCTCGCCAATCAGGCAGGGATTGTTCTTCGTGCGCCGGCAGAGAATCTGGATCACTCGCGTGAGTTCCTTGCTCCGGCCGATGGTCGGATCAAGCTCGCCCTCACGCGCTAGCTGCGTCAGATCGCGGCTGTACTGGTCGAGTTGCGGCGTCTTGCTCTTGGGCTGCGACTGGCGCTTCGTCGAGGCTTGCGGGTGCCCTGCTACCCCCTGCCGCACGCGCGTCAGGTCGACGCCATACTTGCGCAGCAGGCGATTCGCGGCCCCGCGACCCTCGTGTACCAGGCCAATCAGGATGTGCTCGGTGCCGACATGATCGTGCTTGAGACGTTTTGCCTCGGCATACGCCACGTTGAGTACCCGCTGAGCCTCCGGCGTGAAGGCCAGCTCGCGATTCGGCTCTTGGGCGGCGCCGCCCTGGACCATGTGGTCCCGAAGATCGGCCGCAAGACGGTCGAGCGCGACCCCCATGCCCTTGAGCACCTCTGTCGCGGTTCCCTCGCCGAGAGCCACCAGGCCCATCAGCAGGTGTTCGGTGCTAATTAGGGGCATGCCCATGCCCATCGCTTCGTTATGAGCCAGAACGACCGCGCGTCGCGCGCGGCTCGTGAAACGCTGCCACGGTTCCATTCAGTTCGTCCTTCTGGGCCGCGGACGTGCCCCGGGGGGGCCGCGTCGCTTGCCCGTACTGTGATGGTTACCGAACGCCAATCTCTACCGGCGTTCCCTCCCTGGCGACGAGTTGCTGGAAGCCCTCACGAAGGTCGTTTGTGACATGACCGGCCTTGCCTGATCCGATCGACTGCCCATCGACCACCGTCACCGGCACGATCTCGGCGCCGGTCCCCGTGAGGAAGCACTCGTCCGCCGCCAGGACTTCCTCTAGTTGGAACAACTCCTCGACGACCTCATATCCCCGCTCGCGCGCGACCTCAATCACGGCCCCGCGCGTCACACCCAAGAGCATACCCGCTTCCGGCGGCGGCGTAACTACGCGTTTACCGTTCACCAGGAAGATGTTGTCAGCCGTGCACTCGGCGACATACCCATCCTGGTTAAGCATTATCCCCTCTTCAACGCCCGCCTTGGCTACCTCTATCTTACCAAGGATGTTGTTTAGGTAGTTCAGCGACTTGATTCGCGGGCTCAGCGAGTTCGCCGGCGTCCGCCGCGTCTCGCAGGTTATCACCTTGATCCCTTCCACATATAGCTCGGGATCATACAGTTGGATCTTACCCACGATGATGAAAACCGTCGGCTTGGCGCACTTGCGGGGATCCAGGCCGAGATCGCCGACCCCACGCGTTACCACGAGGCGGATGTAGGCGTCCTCGAGACCATTGGCCTCAACGGTCGCCACGCACGCCTGCTCCATCTCCTCGATGGCAATCGGAATATCGAGGTTGATGCCGCGCGCCGAGTCGTAAAGGCGCTGCAAATGCTGCTCGAGCCGGAAGATCCGACTGTGATAGACGCGGATGCCCTCAAACACGCCGTCGCCGTAGAGCACGCCATGGTCAAAGACCGACACCCTGGCCTGCTCCTCCGGGACGAGTTCGCCGTCAAGATAAACGACCAAGCCCATTACAGTTGCCACCTTTACCTGCCGCGGTAGTATCGCATGCAGACACGCAGCACATCGCGCCCGGCCGTCAGGCCGGGTGGGACGGCAGTATAGCACAAGTGTGGCCCCGCGGCAACGCGACCAAACGCGCGTTGGGGGCAGTTCGCAGCATCATAAGGTCACACAATCCACGACGATGTCACGGCATCATCGGTCGGCACCTCGACGCTGAGATACCCACGCTGAGGCCACCGTTCCAACTGTCGACCGCCAGACTCAACCGATACAGCGAAATTCAGCGTTCCCCCGCGGACCACCCCAAGCGCGTCCAAGTGAACGCCGGCCTCCACAACCTGATCAGCCGCGGCGCTGGCCGCCTCCGCCAGCTCGCCCTCAACCTCGATGAGCCCACCTTCTTCCCTAACGCTCAGGCGGAGAGATCGGTCGGCCCGGCCCGGGAAAGTAAACACCACATCACAGTCGCTCAGAGCCATGTTAGCCCTACCGGAGGAGTCCACCCGGAGCCACAAATCTCTGTGCCCGAAGCCGAATCGGATCTCGCGTATCAGGCAATCGGACCGGTGCATCGCCGATGCCAATGTCGAAGTACGCAACAATCCTGCCGCCTGCCACTCGAAGTACGTCGAAACTCGCCCGTCGAGCGTGGCTTCCATGAATCCAGACGGATGTTGCGCCAGGATACCTTGGCCGAGCACGGTGATCGCCTGCGCTAGCTCCGTCGGCTCGTCGAGGCCCAAAACGCGATAGACGGCTGCGATATTCGCCCGGAAGAGCTGATCAAACATGTGCTCCAGCTCATCATGGTGCGACTCGCTGTACCACCAGAACCAGTCGCTGCCCTCGGCGGCCATCAGGTACTCCTCGGCCTCGTCCGCCTGAGGCCCCGGCTCGGCCGTCTGATGCGCCTGAAGAGCCCCATGGAGCAGGTCCCACGCCTGCTTGTGCTCGGCCCCGCCGATCCACGTCCGGAACGAGTGATCGATCCACGACCCAGGAAACACCGACGACAGCCTCTCGTCCGGTGGGAACTCCTTCAGATACTCGCCGGGCGTCGTAGTCTCCATGTCGGGCTCATCCTCGATCGCCTGGTAGATAGCCCGAAGGAAGCCCTCCCCCCCGTCGGGATACGTCCCCCAAGCGTTTTCCCCATCCAACATTACGCAGACCAACCCCGGACGGTTCAGATCCCGGACGCTCGAACTGATCCCCAGCAAGCGCCCAACGAAGTCGGCAGCCGCGTCCCGCGGCGCCCAATCGCGGTAGACGAACCCAATTCGATCGCTGAGGACGTGGTCTCTGAACACGATCCCCAGGTCGCCATCACCCACGCCGTAGGGCTGGTACAAATCCTTCGGCGACGGCCGCCTCTCCCGGCCAAGGCTGTGGGCCAGGATCTCCTCATCCGATGCCGCCCAGTGGAAGCCACACTCCTCCATCAGCGCCAACGCGCCGTCGCTGACAGAGCCCTCCGACGGCCAGATTCCCTCTGGGTCACGCCCGAAGTGCTCCCGGTGGTGATCGCGGGCCCTGACGAGGTGGCGGCGGGCCTCCTCCGGCGCGTGCCAAAGGACCTCCGGTAGATCCTCGCGTGGAATCCGTCGCATCGCGTCGCGCATGTCGCCCAGCAACGGCACGATGGGATGGTAATACGGCGACGTGCTGATCTCCGCCCGCCCAGCATCCTGCATCTCGCGATAGAGCCCCGTCAGTTGCCCAAGCGCCTCGCGCAGTTCATGCAGCAGCGCGTGCTTGTCGTCCTCCGTGAAGCCCCGGTCCCTCGACTTCAGCTCCCTGACGATCGGCGCCTCGCGACTGAGCGCATACCCGCACGACGCCAAGTTCATCCACACCTGCAGGTCGCGCAGATCCTGTTCATCAAACCGCCGACGGGCCGTGTCGAGGTCGTCGGCATTGCGGTACAGACCCCTCTTGTGCAATAATTGCGCGTACCGGGGGCTTAGCTCCGGCATCGCATCGGGGTGGGCGCTTGAGAACAGTTCCAGCAGATACCGCTGGTCGTCGGGCTCCAGCTCCGCCGCGTGTCGGCGACACAGATCCAACGCGCGGTCGGTCATATCACCGGCAGCATAGCGGCCCATCTGCTCGACCAGCGAGGGCACCATATTGAACGTGACTCTCGTCTGATCGAAGTCACGGAGCAGCCAAGGCATGTCGTAGTATCCTGCATAACCGTGAAGCCGCACGAACGGCAACGCCGCCTCACGGGTGCCGGGCCAGACGTACCACGGCTGGTGCATATGCCACAAGAATGCGACTCTAAGCGACGACATCAGCGCCTCCTGAGTATTGACAATCGCCGGCGCGCAACAAGAGAGTTAACGCGCAATGCCCGCACCAGGCTCCTTCTGTCTTGTCCTGCACACGCACCTCCCCTACGTGCTCGGACACTCCACGTGGCCTCACGGCGCGAAGATGCTTTACGACGCGGCGGCCGACTGCTATCTCCCGCTGCTGCGCGTCTTCCAGCGCCTGGCCAATGACGGCATCCCGCCTCGGGTGACCGTCTCCCTGACGCCGGTCGTGCTCGAGCAGCTTGCCGACGAGCGCTTCAAGGAGTGGTTCCCGCCGTTTCTCAGTGCCCGCGCCGAATCGGCTGAAGCCAACCGTATCGACTTCAAGGGGCGCGGCGAGCTGCATCTGACGTACCTCGCCGAATGGTGGGCCAAGCACTTCCGGGGGCTGCTCCGCTACTTCGAGGATGACCTCAAAGGCGACATTCCGGCAGCCCTGCGCGAGTTGCAGGAAGCAGGGCAGCTCGAACTCATGAGCGCTGGACCCGCATTGCCCATATGAGCAGGGAGGTTTTCGGTAGAGGTGCCAAGAAA
>CAZKUN010000225.1:0-14995 GCA_964555935.1 uncultured Armatimonadia bacterium
CAGACAGACAGACAGACAGACAAACAGACAGACAGGCAGACAGACAGACAGACAGGGCTGCGGAGCACGCCGGCGGCAAGGTGGTGGCTTCTGAGGGATGAGGCGGACGCGATTCTGGCGCGCGACAACCTGATCGATCACCCCATCTGGCGAGAACCCGAACACGGCTACCTGGAACCAAGTTCGCATCGCCTCGCGGACTATGTCATCGCGTACGACATCCTCGCCGCGTGGGACGGTCTCACGCCGGAGGAGCACGGAATCATCCGCGACCGGATCGCTGCGGAGGCGGACCACTACTACGGGGTGATGGACGGTGTGCCCGGCGGCTGCAACTACGGCAATCAGCGCACGCTGGCCGCGTCGGCCATGGGGATGGCGGCGCTGACGCTCTGCGAGTATACCGATAGCGAAGTCAGCCCGACGAAATGGCTCGAACGCGCGCTGCACGAGATCCGCCGGGAGGAGAACTTCTGGTTCTTCCGGCCGGGCGGACGGTTCGTGGAGGGGCTGGGATACACAAAGTACATGAACTTGCAGTTCGTGCCGTTCGCCGTCGCCTACGAGCGGGCGACGGACCAGTATATCTTCACGGACCCGCGGCTGCGTGAATGGCTGACATTCGCGGCGCACCAGTTGATGAACAGCGGTGAGGCGGTCATGTGGGGAACGTGCGAGTCGACACAGGGCCTCGGGTTCCTGGGAGTGCTGACGAGCGAGCGATACGGACGAGACTTGGCGTCACGGTTCCACCACGCCTTCCATCTGCTCGAAAATCCTGCGCCGCGCTCGTACCACGTCCATATTGCCCTGGCCCATTACGATCCCAACCCGCCCGGCGAGGCGCCGCCCCCGTCGCACCATTTTCCGGAATCGCAGACGGTGGTGATGCGCGAGGACTGGGGACACGAGACGACGGCTGTCTGGTTCGCCGGGAAGGACGGGACTTGGCCTCTCGACTACCGCTACCAGACCTACAGCCATGCGGACGTCGGGCACTTCGTCATCGCCGCGTGGGACGAGGTGCTGGCGGCGGACTCGGGCTACGATCACTGGAAGAGCCGCGAGCATTTCGCCGCCGAGTTTCACAATGTCATATTGATCGACGGCGTGGGCCCCGCCCAGGAAACGCCCGGCGAACTCAGCAACGTGAACATCGACGGCCCCGTCCGCCATGGGACGGTGACGACCGAATACCAGGGATGCGCGGTGAGGCGGACGCTGGCGCTCGCGCGAGGTCGGTATGTCATCGTGGTGGACCAGATCGAGGCCGACCAGGAGCACGAGTACGTCTGGCAGGTGCGGTCGACATGCCCTCCGGGAAGCGAGGGGACGCAGCTCGCCGAGCGGGCAGTGACGTGGCCGGGCCTATCGGAACTGGAGTGGCGGTCGCTCAAGCCAGGTCGCTCGCAGCTCACGACGGTGGTCCCGAGCTTCTGCGAGCTGACGCTTGAGGAGGGTCGCTGGCGGCCGATGTCAGGCAAGCCGGACTTCATCAATCAGGTGGCCCATGCGAGGTGGCGCGCGGCGGACACCACGGCACTTTTCGCGCTCATTCCCAATCTGCGGGATGCGCCGGACGTGACGTGGGAGGCGGGCGAAGGCGACGGGCTCGTGGTCCGCGGGCCGGGCTGGGTGGACGAGATTTCGGTTGAGGATGGGGAGCTGGTGATTAAGGAGATCGGCGGTGGGTTACGGTACGGGGTTGGGCTTGAGCCGTAGTGACGGCGGAGGAGGAGGAGGGTTCGGAGTTCTAGTGTCAGACACCCGTTTTGCTGACGACAGCAATACAAGTGTCTGACACGGGCGGGCGGAGAGGGTGCAAGGAGAGCGACGGCGACGGAGGAGGCTTGAGAGTTCTAGTGTCAGACACGGGTGAGCGGAGAGGGTGCAAGGAGAGGGACGGCGACGGAGGAGGGTTCGGAGCCTCTGTACGGTGCAGCGTGTCAGACACCCGTTCTGCTAACGACAGCAATACAAGTGTCTGACACGGGCGGGCGGAGAGGGTGCAAGGGGAGGGGCGGCGACGGCATCGACGATCCGGACGATCGTCGTACGAGGTGACGGACGGGGGCGATGGCGGAGCAGGCGGCCCAGGCGTGTTCTAGTGGGCGCGGCGCCAGCGGGTGCCCTGGGCGGAATCCTCAAGGATGATGCCGGCGGCGGCGAGTTCATCGCGGATTTCATCCGCGCGGGCGTAGTCTTTGTCCGTCCGAGCCTGGATGCGCTCCTGGATCAGCGCATCGACGTCGGCGTCGAGCAGGGCTTTCTCGTGGGCGATGATGCCGACGATCGTGTCGGCCTTGGCGAGGAACGCCTGGACGGCGTCCTTGTCGGCCTGACTGACGATGCCGCCTTCCATCGCGATGTTGACCTCGCGCATCAGCTCGAAGACCTTGCCCATCGCGCCGGGAACGTTGAGATCGTCATCCATGCAGGCTTCGAGTTCGCCGAGGATTCTCTGGGTCTGTGCGGAGAGGTCGGTCGCCTCGGCGGCGTCGGGAGTCAGATCGTCGACGCGGTCGACGAAATCCCAGAGACGGCGGACGGCCTGCGTGCTCTGCTCGAGACCGTCGAGAGTGAAGTTGTGCTGGCTGCGGTAATGGGCCGAGAGGTACTGATGGCGGATCGCGGCCGGCTCAACGCCGCGCTCGATGAGATCGCGGAGCGTGTAGTAGTTGCCCATCGACTTTGACATCTTCTGGCCATCGACCAGGAGATGCTCGGCATGGAGCCAGAAGCGCGAGAACTCCTCGCCCGTCGCGCCCTCGGACTGAGCGATCTCGTTCTCGTGGTGAGGGAAGAGATTGTCGACGCCGCCAGTGTGGATGTCGAGCGTGACGCCGAGGTGTTTCATCGCCATCGCCGAGCACTCGATCGACCAGCCCGGCCGACCGAATCCCCACGGGCTATCCCACCCGGGCTCGCCTTCTTTGGCGGCTTTCCAGAGGGCGAAGTCCTGAGCGTCTTCCTTGTCGTACTCGTCAGAATCGAGGCGGCTGTACTCGCGGCTCCGGGCCTGGGTGTCGTTGGCCTTGACGCCCGAGAGCTTGCCGTAGCGCGGGAGCGATGCGATGCGGAAGTAGACATTGCCGTCGATCTCATAGCCATGCTCGTTGGCGATGAGTTGCTGGGTAAGTTCGATCATCTCCGGGACGTGCTCGGTCGCGCGCGGATAGACGGCCGCCGGCTCGACTCGGAGGGTACCGAGGTCCTCGTGGAAGACCTGCTCGTACTGGCGGGTGAAGTCGGTGAGCGTCATGCCCTGGGCGGCGGAATCGCGGATCGTCTTGTCGTCGACGTCCG
Organism: uncultured Armatimonadia bacterium; assembly: GCA_964555935.1. Classification (GTDB taxonomy): domain Bacteria; phylum Armatimonadota; class Zipacnadia; order Zipacnadales; family VGFC01; genus CAZKUN01. The sequence continues at coordinate 3,307 of CAZKUN010000225.1, forward strand.
TGATGTTCATGACCTGCTTCACGTTCCAGCCCTTGTAGCGGAGCTGGCGACAGAGGATGTCCTCAAACACGAAGGTGCGGTAGTTGCCGATGTGAGGCGGACCGTAGACCGTGGGTCCGCACGTGTATACGAGCACGTTCTCGCCATCGGCGGGCCCGAACTCCTGCTTGCTGCGCGTCATCGTGTTGTAGAGCGTCATCATGATCGGTGAAGCCTCCCTGCTAACCGGTAGATCAGCACGACACAGCGACAGGCGAGGACGCCTGTCCTACGACGGCCGACGGGTTGCGAGCTTCTGCGTCGGATCTGGAGATCCGACCTACGACGGCAAGCGATGCGGCCTATACAATAGCACCAGCGGAGGCTGCGAGCAACCTCCGCTGGTGGTACCTTGAGATTCGGTTGGAGAGAAGGGCTGCGTTAGCCCTTCGCGGTGATCGTGGTTGAGATCTTCGTGATGAAGGTCTTGGCCGCGGTCACTTCGGCCGCCGAGGTACCATTGATCTGGATCGTACAGTAGTAGTACTTGTTCCAGAAATGGGCCTGGGTGCCTTGGCCTGGCGTGGCAAGAGAGCCGGCGCCCTTGGCGAGCGTGACCGTCTGGTAGCCCTCCTGCTCCTTGATCGCCGCGTCCTTCTTGACGTAAAGCGCCTTGGCCTTCTTCCAATCACCGCCCGTGCGGTGGACGATCAGCGTCAGGACCTTCGTGTTCTTGTAGTAGCGCTGGAAGGCCGTCGTGACGCCGGCGGTCTTCCACGGGCCGTCGCCACCGTTGTAGATCTTCCATAGCTCGTCCTGGTTGGCGGCGAGCTTGTCGGCGTTGAGCGCTTCCCAGCCGGGCACCGCGTTGGATGCCGGCGCGAGGCTGTTGAGGCTCACGGCCGCGTAGACGACTGCCGCCGATAGGATCAGCAATCCGACCAGCCCTAGCTTTAGCCCGATAGTGCGGTTAGCCATTGCTATGAGCCCCCCTCTTGTCCGGGGCAGCCCGCGAAGAGCGGGCGAGTTTTGCGATCTGATATCCTAATACTACCCGTCGTAGTGATTTGGTTCCGTGACACCTCTCACCAAGGAGGAGGGCAACGGAGGACGGCGTCGTGGAAACTCGCGGAGTTTCCCTGGAGATCCGACCTACGACGGCGGGACGGCATTGACAGGCGAGACGCCTGTCCTACGACGGCGTGCGGCAGTCGACGGGCTGGAAGCCCGTCGCTACGCGGGCATGACAGCGTCACTCCGCGTCGGAGGAATCGGCGGGCGATTCCTCGGGAGTGGGCGCTTCAACCGCGGTGCTCGCCCCGACAGACGCGCTGCCACTAGTGTTGGTGGCAGTGGTCGATACGGTGGTCGTCGCCGAGTCGATCTCATCCATGGCCTTCTGCGATGCTTCCTTGAACTCGCGAAGCCCCTGTCCAAAACCACGCATGATGTCCGGAATCCGCTTTGCCCCGAAAAGAACCAGGACCAGTACCAGAACAACAATGATCTCTTGGCCGCCGAATGATCCGCCAAACATGATGTACCCCTTTCGCGTTTCCGCGACCGCGCCGTCATGCGGCTCCGAGTCGGCGGCCCGGCGTAACGCATTACGCCAGGTCCTTATCTAGAACGTCCATGGCACCTAAGTCGTTCGACCCGATCCCCATCGCAGCCGCGGTGGCGACATGCTTGGGCTCGAGCGCGCCAAGGCCCAGCTCGCTGCGCTTGTCCGATAGGACCTTCGCCCCGTAGGCGTCATGCGCCACAGGGTCGGTCGCTACCATGATCCCATTTGGCGACCACAACCATCGCGGGTCGCTCGCGTAAGGGCCGCCTTGCGCGCAGCCCCTCGTGCAATCGCCGACGATCAGACGGGTCTTGTCCCTGATCGCCGGAATCGAGTTGAGATCCGCGATGTAAGGATCGCCGCCATTCCCATGGTGGTCGCGGGGATTGTCGTGCGATCCGTAGTGATTCTTCATGGCGAGCGTCACGCCCGAGATGCTGTGGTCTTTCAGCACGGGCAGGTTTACAATAGCCGAGCAGCGTTGCGTCACGATCTTCGCCAGCCGCCCGCTGAACTGGCCCTGCGTGGTCGGCGCGTCGTCCCACTCGTTCCCGACCGCCTCGATCCGCAAGGAGCCCGCCGCGTCCTGGAGTTCGTATCCGGTCGCCGCGAGTTCGCCCACCTTGCGATCCCAGATGATGATCTGGTCGGGGGCCACGCCGATGTCCATCAGACGCTGCGCCACGGCGTAGGCGACCACGGGATGCGAGTAGACCGTCGGGGCGATGGAATTGACCTTGATCGCCACCGCATCGTCGGACGAGAAGAGACTGTTCCAGGCGTTGTCGGCCGAATCCTCGCCCGTGACGTGCTGGATGCCGGCATCGATGAGTTCGAGGACGATTTCGGAATCGAGTTCGCCTGGCGACGGCTGCACGGCCGAATTGCGCAGGTAGGCGACGCTGGCGGGTTCGGCGACGGGCGCGGAGGCCGTGGACTGGGTCGGCTCGCTGATGGTCTGCGGCTGGACGACGGTTTCCGGTTCGCGCTTGCAGCCCGCGACGGCCCCCAAGCCTGCGAGACCCGCGATGCCGGCGCGTCTGAGAAAGTCTCGGCGGTTGTTGGGTGCGTGGTCGGGCATGGTTTGGTCCTCGGATGGCGATGGGCTCGATGAATCGAGCCCCTACGACGGCGACGACGGCATCGTCGATCGGGACGATCGACGTACGGACGGCGGCGGCACAGCAGTCTCGTGGCCAACGTCCGCAGGCAGGAATGCCTGCGCCACGATGGGGATGAGATCCTATAGGATGCGCTCGATCACGTCAATACTCGCGAGATCGTTTGTGCCGACGCCCCGCTCGGCGGCGGACGCGAGTTGCTTGGCCGGACGGCCCGCTGCCTCCAGCGTCGGGAAGTTCTGCTCAACGCGCTTCTCATCGATCATCTGGGCGCCGATGGTGTCCAGCGCGACGGGATCGATGGCCCCCAGGATCGTGTTCGGACGCCAGATATAGCGCGGATCGGCGTATGGGCCGCCCTCAAAGCAGGCTGAGGTGGCGTCGCAGATGATAAGACGCTCTCTGTCGCGGATGCCCGACAGCGTGTTGACGTCGGCGATGTAGGGATCGCATAGATTCTTGTGGCATTCGGAGGGGTTGCTTATGGTGCCAAAGTGGTTCTTCATCGCGATCGTCACGCCCGGGGGCGCGTCTTTCAGGATCGGGACGTTGATGATGGCCGAGCAGAACCCCAGGATCACAGGCAAGTGCCCGCTGTAAGCGCCGGCTTTGACGATCTTCTTGTCCCAATGCCCCTCGACGCCCCCGCACTTGAGTCCAATGCCGGAGTTCGTGACGTATCCACATGCCTCAAGGGCGCCGTCCGTGCGATCGTAGACGACGATGTTGTCCTTGCTGATGCCCAAGCCCGCTAGCCGGTCGACGATGCAATCGACAATGACCTTGTTGGTGGATAGCGCTGGGCCGGCCGACGCGTTGACTTTGATCGCGACGACATCATCGCTGGCGAAGAGGCTGTCCCATGATTTCTGGGGCTCCTCGCCCGTGACGGCAGTGACGGCCGCGTCGATCATCTCTTGGACCTTCGCCTTGACCAACCTGCCCGCGGCGGGTTGGACGATGTCGCTCGTGATGGATGCAACTCTCGACTTCGCCATGTCCTGGGCGAGCAGGCTCTCGCTCGCCAGAAGTCCAGTGCCAATGGCCGCCGTGGCGGCGCTGGTGGTGGTGAGGAACCGTCGTCGGTTCACGGGACTCTCCTGGCAATGCAGGGATTGGGTGGACGGCGGACGGCGACGGCGTCGGTTAGGAAACCCGACCTACGACGGTAACGGCGGTCGGGGTTGAAACCCCTCCTACAAGGGCTGGGCTTGTGTCGCGCCTTCGCCGTCGGACGTGGGGGCGGGCTCGGCGGACACCTCATCGACGCGGTTCATCTTGACCTGTGGGATCAGATCGATGATCTGCTCCTTGGTGCAGGCGGCGTTGCCGAAGGATGCGGCGTTGGCGGCTCCGGCAGCGCATCCCCAGCGGAAACACTCGTCAAAATCGCGCCCGAGCAGAGATGCGGATGCGAACCCAGCGACCATCGCATCGCCGCAGCCCACCGTGCTGACCACCTCGACTTTGGGGGGCGTGGCATACCACGCGCCCTGTTTACGCGTGGACGCCACCGCACCGTGACCGCCCATGCTTACGATGACGATGCTCACGCCCGTCTTGTTGACTTCCCGAGCGAGCGCCAGCGCGTGCTGCGTGCTCTGGACGGGACTGTCCTTGAGCGTCGACAGCTCGTCAATGTTAGGCTTTATCAGCAGCGGAACGCCCTTGACGCCCTCGGCCAATAGTTCGTCGCGCGTGTCGAGCATCGTGGGGACGCCCGCTCGGCGGCCCATGGCGACCAATTCGGCGTAGATGGAGTGAGGGACGCCGCGTGGCGCGCTGCCCGACAACACGGCGCAGGTCGATTTGGCGAGGAGTTCGTTCCACTTGACCTTGAGCTTCTCGACCTCCGACGGCGCCACAAGCGGTCCCGGCTCGTCCACGCGCGTTTGCTGCTTGCCCTTACGATTCACAACGTTGATGCAGACGCGAGGCTCCTCCTCGATGTCGACGAAATCCGTCAACACGCCCTCGCTGCGGAGGTTCTTGGCGATGAACAGGCCACCCGCCCCGCCGGCAAATCCGGAGACGATGGTCTCAACGTCGAGCCGGTGGGCGATCCGAGCCACATTGATGCCCTTGCCGCCGGCGTGGACCTGCGTTCGCTGGGGTCGGTAATGAACGCCCGCGCGGAAACCGTCGACGTCGTACGTTCGGTCAATACCGGCATTCAGGCACAGAACAGTAAGCACTGGGCACCCTAGTCAGAGGCCGTTGATTGACGCCACGAACCCACGTACTCGCGGGTACGGAGATTATACCAAAGGAAGACATGGCAGCGCAACGACGGGGGACCCGCGACGGGTCACGAGGCGGGTCCGGAGACCCGCAGGCATGGACAGCAGGGCGGCTGGCCACGGGAAGCGGCAATGGTGTGATATCGGTCATAGAGCACTTCGTGGGGTCTGGAGGGTTGTCAAGCGTGGACGCGCGTGCTAAACTCGCTGGCAACTGCAGAAGGACGGCCACCTGCCAGTTCTCAGGGGCGGACTCCCGGACGAGCGTTCCCGAGGATCAGACAGTGTTCGCGGTCGTCATAAAGGGAGGACACATCTTCATGTTTCGTGCCTTGCTCGCAGCAGTAATCCTCGTGGCCCTCACGGTCACACCGTGTCTCGCGCAGGATGACCTCGGGGCGCCGCTGACTGGCGCACCCAGCATCCTGGGCTCGACCGGCGCGCTCATCACACCGACGACCCAGATCAACCCCGAGACGTACTCCGTTGGTTACCATTGGCTCAACGACACGTTTGACGGTGTATTCAAAGTCAATCTGTCCCCGATCGAGCAGCTCGAAGTCGGTGCCGCCTTCTTCCAGCCCGCGGGCGCCGGGGCGGACCAGACGGTCTTCAACGCTAAGTACCTCGTGGCGGAGGAAGACGAAGACAGCCCGGCGCTCGCCATTGGCGTGTGGGATGCCACCAACGAGTTCGGGCTCGACGCGATGTGGTACGGCATTGTCAGCAAGACGATCGACGGCGAAGTTCCGTTGACGATCAACCTTGGTGGCTCGACCGGCGGAATTGTTGACGGCATCTTCGGCAGCGTGATCGCGGGCCTGCACGAAGACGTGGACTTCCTCGGCGAGTACGACTCCTCGGAGGTCAACTTCGGCGTCCGCGTCCGTCCGTGGGAAGGCGTCAACGTCGACCTGTTTAGCGTCGACAATGGCGTTGACCGCGAGTTTGGCCTCGGTGCCGGCTACACCTCCGACTGGTAGGGCGTAGGCGCATCGGACCGCACATATCGCAGCAACCACGCAGCCCGGGCCGCCAAGGCGGACCCGGGCTGCGCGCTTATTGAGCGGCGTCGGCGAGGCCGAAAGGGGGCGCGAGGCGGCGCGAGGAATGTCTGCGCGGCGGACGAGGGAAATCGCCGGACCAGGAGAGCATCATGAAGGATCGCTTTCAGGGCGCGCTGGTTGGGCTGGCCGTCGGAGATGCTCTGGGATTCCCGGTCGAGTTCATCGGCTCAGACGAGATCCGGCGGCGACATGGCCCGCGTGGCGTCACGGACTTTGAGCCGTCTCACTCCCACCCGAAAGGCTCCTACACCGACGACACGCAGATGAGCCTGGCGATCGCCAACGCGCTCACCCGCGCGGGCGAGGGATCGCTGGACCAAGTCATGGCGGCAGTGGGCGAGGAACTGATTGCGTGGGCAACAAGCCCCGATAACAACCGCGCGCCCGGCAGCACGACGATGAGCGCGTGTCGAAGACTGGCGGCGGGGCGGCCGTGGCGCGATAGCGGCATCCCGGAATCGAAGGGCTGCGGCTCCGCCATTCGAACGGCGCCGATCGGGCTTTACTACCATAACGACCGCGGGCGGCTGATGGAGGTTGGCGCGGCCAGCAGCCTCGCGACGCACGGACACGCGTGCGCCGTCGCGGGCGCGCAGGCAAACGCGCTGGCAGTAGCGCTTGCCCTCGAGAAGACGCCGCCGGAGGAGATACTCGCGGCGATCACCGAGAGCGGCGGCGCGATCACGCCTGAGTTCTCAGCGAAGCTTAGCCTAGTACCCGACATGCTGGCGCTCCCGCCTGACGGCGCCTTCGACCAACTCGGAGATGCGTGGGTCGCCGAGGAGGCCATGGCGTGCGCCATGTACTGCTTCATGCGCTCGCCCGAGGACTACCGCGCAGCTGTCCTCACCGCCGCGAACGCCAGCGGCGACTCGGACTCGATCGCATGCATCGCCGGAGGGATCTCGGGCGCGTACAACGGTCTGGCGGCGGTGCCCGATGAGTGGGTGAAAGGCGTTGAGAATAGCGCGGGGTTGCTGGAGACGGCGGAGAGGCTCTGTGAGGCGGCGGGATGAGGCGGGACACGGCGAGGCGAGCTGGAAGCTCGCGGTCGAAGACGCGGACGGAGGATTGGGGATCTTAGTGTCAGACACCCGTTTTGCGTAAGGCGGCAAAACAAGTGTCCGACACAGGTAGGAGAGGGTGGGAGTGAGATGAGGGACGGCGGAGGAGAGGGATTGGGAGAGGGGCGGGGAGGGCAAGATGGTGCTTGGCAGGCGGCAACGAATTTCTGAGGATCGAATAACGTGACTCCGAAACGCATTGTGATACTTGGGTCGACAGGATCGATCGGCGTCCAGACGCTTGATGTGGTGCGGAATCTCCCTGGGCAGATCGAGGTTGTCGGACTGGCGGCGGCGCGAAATGTCGATGAACTGGCCAAGCAGGCCGTCGAATTCGGCGCCCACGCGTGCATCACCGATACGGCGCTCGTGCCGCGGCTCGCGGAAGCGATGAAAGATGCGCCGGGAGAGGCCTCCGGAGGACAAGAGGAACTCGTCGCGATGGCCGCGCTGCCCGAGGCGGATCTGGTGGTCGGGGCAGTATCAGGGCTAGCGGGACTCGCGCCGGTGATGGCGGCGCTAGAGGCCGGCAACGACATCGCTCTGGCCAACAAGGAGCCGCTCGTGGCGGCTGGAGAGCTAGTCACGAGCGCCGCGTCGCGCGCGGGCGCGAAAATCCTCCCCGTGGATAGCGAGATATCGGCCGTCTTCCAGGCACTGAAAGGCGAGGACCGCGGATGCATCGGCAAGCTGATGCTGACCGCATCGGGCGGGCCTTTCTCGAGGCTATCACACGAGGAACTGAAGCACGTTACGGCTGCTCAGGCGCTCGACCACCCGACATGGAAAATGGGCAAGAAAGTCACGATCGATTCGGCGACGCTGGCGAACAAGGGCTTCGAGCTTTTTGAGTTGCACTGGATGTTTGGGGTGCCATTTGACCAGATCGAGGTTGTTGTACATCATCAGAGCATCATTCACTCGGCCATCGAGTTCTGTGACGGATCCATCATCGCGCAGATGGGTACGCCGGACATGCGCACGGCCATCCAGTACGCGCTGTTCCACCCGGATCGGCAGCGGAACGATTTGCCGCGACTGAGTCTGGCGGAGCTAGGGCAGCTTACGTTTGCGCGGCCCGATGTGGACCGCTTCCCATGCCTGCGGTTGGCGTACGATGCCGGGCGCGCGGGGCAGACGTATCCGGCGGTTCTCAACGGCGCCGACGAAGAAGCCGTCGACCTGTTCCTGGCGGGGCGCATCGGGTTCTTGGACATCCCCCGGGCCATCGAGGATTCGCTGCAGGCGCACGACCCGAGCGCGGTCGCGACGCTGGCTGATGTGATACTCGCGGACACGTGGGCGAGGGAGTTCGTGCGGGAGAGGTTTGGCGGGGCGGAGTGAGGGTTGACGTCGACGATCGGAACGATCGTCGCATAGGATCGTACAAGGCGGTGTTGGTAAGGACCCCGACGGCTTGAGGCAGAGGTAACGATGCTAGCGGTACTAGACCAACTTGCTCACTCGGTATTGGCGGTAGTCTTCATCCTCGGGAGCTGCGTTTTCGTTCACGAGCTGGGGCACTTCGTCGCGGCTCGTATCTTCGGCATGCGGGTCGAGGAGTTCATGCTCGGCTTCCCGCCGCGGCTGGTATCGGTGCAGCGGGGAGAAACGCGATACGGGCTCGGGCTGATCGCGTTCGGTGGCTTCTGCAAGATCGCGGGGATGGAGCCGGGGCAGCAGCATGTCGATGGAGGCTTCTACAGCAGGCCGCGCTGGGCGCAGGTGATCGTGCTGGTGGCGGGCGCGGCGATGAACGTTGTGCTGGCGGCGGCGATCTTCGTGTACGTGGGCATCAACTACGGAATCCCGGTGAGCCAGGTCGATCCGCCGACGATCGCTAGCGTCCACCGAGGGAACGTGCCCGCGCGCCAGGCGGGGCTTCTGCCGGGCGACTCAATTATAGCCGTGGATGGGCACACGAACTCGCTCAAGCTCGCGACTATCGAGGATGGCGGCAAGGCGGACAAGCTAGGCCTGCAGGTCGGCGACGTCATCATGCGCGTGGGCGAGACGGACATCGGCGTGCCGGCTGAACTCGTGGAATACGTGCGCGACGCCGAACCGGAGGCCGAGGTCGAAGTTACGTACGCGCGCCATCCCAATGAGGCCGAAGCAGTCGCGCTTAAGATCACGGGAACGATCGATGACTTCGGCCTGCCCGCGACACCAGCATCAACCGACGACGTGGCGGAGGCGTGGAGTTGCACGTTCGCCGATCTCGACGCGCCCGCGCTGACGCCGTACATCTGGAAACACATCGACGACGCCATCATGCTGACGATCAGCCGAGATGGGCAGCAGATGCCTCTCCCGATTACGCCGGCGGCAAAGGCGGTTCAGGTCCGCAAGCTGGACGAGGCGGGCGAGGAGTACACGGATCGCATCACGATCGGTCGCATCGGCATCAACTGGGCGTGGGTCCGCGATCACGACCCGAAGAGAGCGCTCGTGGTTGGCGTGACCGGGTCGTATAGCATCATGAAGCAGATGGGCCAGTGGCTCATTGACATCGTGCGGGGCAAGCAGAAGTTCGACGGCGTTGGCCCCGTTGGGATCATCGCGCTCACCGCGGAGCAATCGAGTTACGGCTGGGAGCCCGTGCTGGAACTGTGCGCGCTGATCAGCCTGAACCTGGCGATCATAAACCTGCTGCCGATTCCCATTGTGGACGGCGGGCGGGTGATTCTCATCGGCTACGAAGCGCTCGTAAACCGACGCATCAGCGAACAGCGCGAGATCCAATGGCTGATCGCGGGCGTCGTGTTCATTGCCGTCGTGTTCGTCACTATCACGTTCAGGGATGTGTTCAACCTCGTCAAACACGGCACCCCCTAACTCAGAGCGGTCCGGGCACAGCATCGCCCCGCCGACGCGACGCGTCTCGCGCGAGATCAGCGTGGGCGGCGTTCGCATCGGCGGCGGAGCGGCCGTGTCCGTCCAGTCCATGGGCAAGTGCCCCACGACCGACGTCGACGCCGTGCTGGCGCAGATCGAGGCGGTCGAGCAGGCGGGCGCGGACTTCATGCGTCTGGCAATTCCCGATACCGAAGCGCTCTCCGCGTTCGGGAGAATCAGGGAGCGGTCTCCCCTACCCCTCGTGGCGGACATCCACTTCGACCACAAGCTGGCAATCGGCGCGGCGGAAGCGGGCGCGGACAAGCTGAGGATCAACCCCGGCAACATCGGCAGCGATGAGCGCGTGGCGGCCGTCGCCGAGGCGGCGAACGCGCGCGGGATTCCCATTCGCGTCGGCGTCAACGCCGGATCGCTGGAATCGGGCGTGGCGGAGAAGCATGGCGGAGCGACGCCGGCAGCGCTCTGCGAGAGCGCGCTGCGTAACGTCGAGCGACTGGCAGACGTGGGGTTTACCAACGTGGCGGTCTCGATCAAGGCGTCTGACGTCGCGCGGACGGTTGAGGCGAACCGCCAGTTCGCGCAGAGCTGCGACGTGCCGATTCACTTGGGCATCACGGAGGCGGGCTTTGGGCTCTCTGGAGTGGTGGGTTCTTCTATCGGGCTCGGGCTGTTGCTCTATGAGGGCATTGGTGATACCATTCGGGTCTCGCTGACGGAGCCCCCCGAGAACGAGGTCGCCGTTGGGCTTGAGATCCTGAAGGCTCTCGGCCTCAGAGGCGGCGCGAGGCTGGTCTCGTGCCCGACATGCGGACGGTGCCGGGTGGACATGCGCCCGGTTGCGGAGGCGGTGCGCGATGGGCTGAAGGGTATCTCAGCCGACATCACTGTGGCCGTGATGGGGTGTGAAGTGAACGGTCCCGGTGAGGCCAAGGATGCGGATCTCGGGATCGCGTCAGGCGCGGGACGGGCGCTTCTGTTCGTGAAAGGCGAGAAGCGCCACACGGTGCCGATCGAGGATGCGGCGGAGACGCTGCTGGCGGAGGCGAGGAAGCTGGTGGAGGACGGGTGACACCAACGGCTGCCGGCTGGAAGCCGGCGGTCCAGTCAGGCTACATTGGGTGCAGGTAGAGGCGTGGGAGAATCGTGGGATGGTGGGACGCATACAGGTCGCACGCGTGTAGAGAATCACCTGGAGGGTTGACCGTTGAGGATATCTAGTCTTTACGCACCGACATTGCGAGAAGTACCCGCTGATGCGAAACTGGCGAGCCATCGCTTCCTGCTGCGCGGCGGATTCATCCGCACGGTCTGCGCCGGCGTGTTCTCGTACCTGCCGCTAGGACTGCGAGTGCTGCGCAAGATCGAAGACATCGTGCGCGAGGAGATGAACCGCGCCGGCGCTATCGAGACGCTGCTACCGGCGCTGAACCCGGCGGACCTGTGGAAGAAGACGCGCCGCTGGTGGACGTTCCAGCCGCCGCCGATGCGCCTGCAAGACGGCGCCGGGCGTGACTTCGTGCTCGGCCCGACGCACGAGGAGATCATGACCGACCTCGTCGCCCAGGACCTGAACTCGTACCGGCAACTGCCGGTGACGCTGTATCAGATCCAGACGAAATTCCGCGACGAGCTGCGCGCGCGAGGCGGCCTCATCCGCGCCCGCGAATTCGTGATGAAAGACGCGTATAGCTTCGACACGAGCGACGAGGGCCTGCACGAATCGTATATGGCGATGTATGACGGCTACGTGCGGATCTTCGACCGCGTCGGGCTGCCGGTGGTGATCTGCGAG
>CAZKUN010000226.1:0-244 GCA_964555935.1 uncultured Armatimonadia bacterium
TCAAACCGCGCGCCATGGTCGTGCAGCGTCAACACCGCGGGGAATGGGCCGTCGCCCTTCGGGACGGTCATGTACGCCAGCACCCGCGCGTCGCCGCTGATGTTCAGCACGACCTTCCGGGCGACGTAACTGCCCCGGTCCTCCTCAGCGATCACCACGGGCTGGAAATCGACTGCCGGCGGAGGGGGCAGCAGCTTGCTCATGACGATCCCCCGCGCGTGGGCGCGCCACGCGTCGAAGTCGT
>CAZKUN010000226.1:254-3206 GCA_964555935.1 uncultured Armatimonadia bacterium
GCTCGATGGTCGAGTTCCAGGTGTTTCAGGATCACGCGTCGAAGTCGTCGAAGTTCCCGCTCAGCCATGAGTCGGGGAAGGTCAGTCGCGACTTCAGGGCGTCGATGTGGGCTGGCAGATCGTCCGTGACTCCGGGCTTCTGGTAGGCATGTTTCATGTTCGGGAAGTCCTCTGCCGCCCGGTCAAGCAGCGCTTGCGGATCGTTGGCCATCGCGTAGACCTTCACGCGCCATTCGCGCTCCGCGTGCGGGCCGCCCATCGGCGCCCAGTTCGGATTGTTGTGCATGCAGTCATGCCACGCCTGGGCCATGGCGAACGACGCCTCGCACGCCAGCGCCGCCAGCCACTCGTTGTCTCGCGATACGGTGCCGATGATGTTCGTGATGTAGCGAGTGTCGCTCCATCCGGACCACTCCTTGTCGTGTGGCTTTGGCGGATCGTCCCAGACGCCCTTGTACATCTGGACCCACGGCGGGTTGTTGAAGGGGTCATCCGCCTCCCGCACGGGAATTGGCTTGCGGTCGGTATCGGGCAAGAACGTCTGGCCCTTCTCGGTGAAGATGAAGCACCGCTTGACGAACTCCGGATATGGATCGGGCTTGCTTGCGAAGTTCGGCGCGCGCCCGAGTTGCCAACACATGTTCGGGGTCATCAGGTAGCCGGGAAGCTCGCCCGCATCGTCTGGGACCTCGAACTTTGCCAGGAACTCAACCGCGCCCGGCTCGGGCGTCACTGTGGTCACGAGCGTCACGGCTGGGTGGTCGTTCAGCCGATGCCGCAACTCCAGCCGCCCGCCGTCGACGGCCTTTGCCTCGAGCAACTCGGTCGCGCTCTCGTAGCACCACGCGTCGCATGTGAAGTCGGGCACGTTGGGGAAGGTCGCCGATACGATGGGCCGCTCTTCCCAGTACCACACCCCCAGCGTCGGTAGATTCTCAGGATCCGGATTCTCCGCGATGACCGTCATCTCGACCTCCTGGGCGCGTGTGGCTGGACTCATGAGTAGCACTGCGACTAGACCGATCATGGCGACCTCCGTTGCTCGCGGCGTCTATTTGCTCTCGGCAAGCCGCGCGAGGATGATCCCCAGCGGCTCGTCCGGCGCAGGCTCCCTCATCAGCTCCTCAGCCGTTCGATGCTCAAGGTAGAACGCCAGCACCTCGGGGAAGTAGACCAGCCCCTCGGGCGAACTCCCGCCATTGCTGACGTCGCCCTCTGAGTAGTCTCTTGTCGGGTCTCGATCGGCCGGCCTCTCGTACAGGTCGTACAGCTCCGCGCGGCTCTCGACCTTCCCAGTCGCGATCTCCCAGCCGCCCAGTCCACTGAAGCACTTGCCCGTCCGCACCCAGACGTGAATGCGCTGCCTGAGCACGGCCTCAACCGCGTCGAGGTGATGCTCTTGCGCGCCGAGGAACCGGTCGGCCTGGACGATCTGCCACGCATGCTCGATGCCTTGGCTAGCGATCATGTGACTCGACGCTGGGTGGGGATATCGCCACCCGCCGAGCGGGTCCATACTCTCAGCGAGGAAATCCGCCACCGCCTGGATCACCTCGCGAAGCTTCGGCTCATCGGGCGCGTGCTTCGCCAGTTCGGGCAGGCCCGCGAGCGCGTATCCGATGATGTATGGTTTCGCGAACGGGTGTCCGTAGCCATGTTGATCATCGTCGATGAACGGGCCGTCCTTCTCGATCGGCTGGCCGCCTTGGCTGAAGAGATCGCCCTCGCTCAGCACCTCGCGCAGCTCCCGTAAAATCCGTAGCGCCTCATCCAGGTAGCGCTGCTCTCCCGTGTAGTCGTACAGGCGGATGAAGTCCCGCACGTCGCCCACGTTGCGCGCCTCACCGCGGTTCACGAACACGTGCTCGGACGCATACGCCACCTGCGCCTCGAGCGCTTCGCGCATCCTCGGGTCGCCTGTCTGTTCGTAGGCCAGGAGGAACGTGTCGTAGCCCTTCGTGCAGAAATGCACCGCGCTGTTGCTCCGCCACATGTAGGATGCATCGTCGAACGGCCACTCCTGGCCCATCGCTTTGATGTTATTGTAGCGCGTCCCGCCGGTGGCGTCGGGCCCCCACCAGAGACTCTGATCGTACATGTTGTCACACCACGCCACGCCGACCTCGACGAGCCGCCGGTCGCCCGTTCGCCACCCCTCCTCGAAGATCGGCGGGCAGTGGTTCAGCCGATTCATCCCCGACGTGTAGCCGGTCCGGTTCGAGTCGGCATAGCCCGTCACGTTGCCCCAGTCCTTACCGTGAGCCACGCTTCGGACGATCGCTCGGTGGTGGTAGTCAACGAGTTCGGCAAGCTGCGGGTGCTCCGTCAGATCCGTGCTCGCTCGGTCGCCGTACAACTCCGCCCACACCTCCGGCGCCGCACGCACGTCGTGCGGATACTGCAGCGTTGGGGTCAGTGGCGCGAGCGATGCCGGCCCGATCACCACCTCCGCGCGCCGCCACGATGCCTGCTGCATGGGCGCCTTGTCGGCCTCGCTCCACGCTAAATGCTCGTAGGTGAATTGGCCGGTCTCCTCGGTCCTCTCTTCGGGCTGCTTCCCCCTCAACTCCGCGGTCGGGTGATAGACCCGCAGATCATCGCCGCCTCCACTCACACCGAGTCGCCAGCCAAGATCCGGGCAGTACCCGAACCCCTCCTCAACCCTCTGCAGGTGGGCCACCAGCGCAACCGTACCCAGCCGGTCGACCCTCACCTCCACCACCTGTGGCCACTCGGGATCCTCAATGTGGTATCGTTCCCACAGGAACATCCGGCTCGATTCGACCACCTCACGCCTGGCCCTGGTCGTCGCTCTTGGCGCGGTCACTCGCGCAGTGATCGCCATGCCGCTTTCGTGCTCGACCCGCAGGACGCCGTCCTGAATGGTGATCTCCGCCGGTCTGCTTGGGGCCACCATCTCGCCCAGTGGCGAGAGCGCGCGGATGGTGAACT
>CAZKUN010000226.1:3216-14975 GCA_964555935.1 uncultured Armatimonadia bacterium
CGTCACCAGTGCTCGGCGCGCCGAGCCGTCCGCGGGATGAGTGGTGAGAATCCGCACGTCGGCGCGGGCCTCGACCTCCCCAGCCGCCACGATCAGGGCCTGACCGGGCATTAGCGTGCCCGCCGGCATTGGCATCGACGCGCGCACGAGTTGCGTCCCCGTCGCCGCCGGCGTGACGGTGATAGTCATCTCTTCGCCTCCCGCACAACCCGCGCTCAGGAATGCGACCAGTAGAGCGTTCATGGTCGGCTTCTTCTCTCTCCGAGGGCATCGCTCCTGTGCTGTCGAACTCCCGCCGCATGACTACTCCTGATCCGCGAGCCATCCACACCGACGCGACTCTCGCCCTGTCGCCGGACCAGACTGACGCAATGCGCGCCGCCTTCGAGGCGGAGCCGCGCTACCGTCAGGCCATGAATGCCGTCTGCGCCGAACCGGTGAGCAAGGTAGCCAAGAGCCGCCGCGCGGTGGTTCAGGTCGACCACACCTACAGCGATCACCTGCGAGAGAACAAGTCCGTCAGCCAGAACTCAACCGGTCGCTGCTGGATGTTTGCCGCGCTAAACACGTTCCGCAACGCGGCGATTGAGTCCATGAATCTCGGCGACGACTTCGAACTCAGCCAGAGCTACACCATGTTCTGGGACAAGCTTGAGAAGGCCAACTACTTCCTGACCTCCATCATCGCCACCGTCGACGAGTCCGTCGGCGATCGGCTGCTGGCCTGGCTCGTGCAGTCACCCGTGGATGACGCGGGGCAGTGGGACATGCTGGTCAACCTCGTTCGCAAGTATGGTGTGGTCCCGAAGTCGGTCATGCCCGAGACGCAGAGCAGCAGCGCGTCGGCTGAGATGAACTTCCACCTCACCAACAAGCTGCGCGAATTCGCGTGCAGGTTGCGCTCGTCCGGGGCCAGTGAAGACGGGATGCGCGCCATGGTGCCGGCCATGCTCGAGGAGATCTACCGGATGCTGTGCATCCACCTCGGCGAGCCGCCGACGGAGTTCTCGTGGCAGTGGCGGGACAAGGACAAGGAGTTCCATCGCGAGGGAGCCACGACGCCGCAGGCCTTCTACGAGAAGCACGTCGGCATCGATCTCGGCGATATGGTCTGCCTGATCCACTGCCCCCAGGACGCGAAGCAGATGAACGCGGTCTACACGATCAAGTACCTGGGCAACGTGGTCGGCGGCGATATCGTCCGCTACGTCAACGTCGATCTCGACGTGATGAAGCAAGCCGCCATCGCCCAGATCAAGGCGGGCAGCTCGGTCTGGTTCGGATGCGACGTCGGCAAGCACTTTGACCGCGGTCTTGGCGTGATGGATCTCGATCTGTTCGACTACGACCTTGTCTATGGCGCGGCGCCCGGAATGACCAAGGCCGAGCGGCTCGATTACGGGCAGTCGGTCATGACTCACGCGATGGTGTTCACCGGCGTCGACCTCGACGATGATGGCGCGCCGCGCAAGTGGCGGGTGGAGAACTCATGGGGCGAGAAGGGCGGCGACAAGGGGTTCATGTTGATGACGGACGCGTGGTTTGACGAGTACAACTACGAGGTCGTCGTTCGCAAGGAGTTCGTGCCTGACGAGATCCTGGCGCTGCTCGACGAGGAGCCCATCGGCCTCGAGCCGTGGGATCCGATGGGGGCGCTGGCGGGGAGGTAGGGCCCTCTGGCGGGTCAGTACTTCCCGTAGTATTTCACCAACTCCAGCACGCGGCAGTAATCCGCGAAGGAGACGTCGGACGGGATTGAGTGATCGCTGAAATAGATGTATCCGCCGCCGGGCTTCAGGACCGCGAACTTCTCCCGGATCTCTTCCTCAATCTTCTTGCCGTCGGTCATGTTGCGCACGTCGATGCCGCCCTCGAGCGTGAGCTTGTCACCGTACTTTTCTTTCAACTCGAAGACGTCCATCCCAGCTTTCTGCTCCAGCGGATTCAGGCCGTCGAGCCCGATCTCGACGAGTTCAGGCACGAGTGGCTCGATGTTCCCGCATGAATGCAGGTTGGCCACGATGCCGCGGTCGTGGCACCAATCGATCAGGCGCTTCTGCGCGGGCTTCTCGACGCTGCGGTAGGTCTCCAGCGAGAAGAACGGTCCATTGCGGTAACCCATGTCGTCGCACCAGTGGACCGCATGAAAGTGATAGCCACGGTCCCACACCATGGAGAGCATCGCGAGGTTCATGTCGAGCGCCGTGTCGATCATGTCGCGGACCCATTCGGGGTCATCGACCAGGGCCATCAGGATGCGCTCCGTGCCCGACACCCAGCTTGCGAAGACGTCGTAGCCGAACCAGCCGTGTCCGTTGATCCAGGCGCCCTCGGCCTCCCAGATGGGCCAGTTCTCCTCGAGGTGTTTCCAGTCGACGCGGTCCTCCGAGGGCGTCATGCGCTCCTTGGCTTCGGCCCACGATTCACGGTCGACGATTCTGAAATCGAGGAACTCGGGGACGCTACTGTGGGTCCTGAAATTCTTCATCGTCGATCCCCAGTTGGTGGTGAAGATCGTGTACTCGTCGGTCTCCTCGACCGTCTTCGCGGGGAACCGGGGGGAGTTGTCGGTCGCGATCGTTCGGAAGGTGTCCCACTCGAAGAACTCGGCCGGCGTAACACCCTCGGGCAGGCCCTCGCCGTGCCAGCGCCGGGTCGTGGCGGGCCAGGGGCTGTCGTGCCTTGGCAGGCGGTCCGGCTCCTCGTGATTGTAGACCTTCGTCATGCGTTCGCGGGTGGTGAGTTCAGTCCCCATTCCTTGCGACCTCCGGTGTCTCGTGAGTGGTCAGGTCAGCAGACAGACTATGGCGACGGCGGCACCGCACAGCATGGCAGCGGCGAAACACCCCACGGGGCGGTTGCCTCCCTTGGAGCCGGGCTTGGCGCCCGCCTCTCGCAGGAGATCCTCGACCTCATCGCTCGTCTGTATCTCGGCAAGGTCGAGCGGGCGCGTGCCATCCCGGAGCTTCGCATTGACGTTCGCGCCCCGCTCCAGCAGCAGCGTGGCGATCCGAGCGTCGGTCACGGCCGCGACCTGATGAAGGGCGGTGCCGCGCTCCTCGGGCTCACGCGCGTTGACGTCCGCGCCGGCCTTTATGAGCATCTCCGCGATTTCGTCGTGGCCGTATTCGACGGCCAGCATAAGGGCGGGGCCGTTCTCTGCGTCGCGGGCGGAAGGGTCGGCTCCGCGTCCGAGGAGGAGTTTGACAACTCCGGCCTGCCCTCTCTCGGCGGCGAGGCAGATCAGGGGATCGCCGTCCACGCGCTCGTTCGGATCGCCGCCATGGTTGAGACCGTCGGCGATGGCCTCGACGTCGCCGGATGCCAGGCTTGTCATCACGCCCTCGGGCACTCCCCGCTCGCGCAGGTAGGCCACGATGCCATCGTTCCCGGCGCGCGCGGCTATGTCGGTGACCGCAAGACCGCCTGGGCCCTTCGACTGGCAATCGGCCCCATGTTCAACGAGCAGCTTTACCGTGTCCAAGTCGGCGTGGACCGCCGCGCCCATCAACGGCGTCCAGCCCTCGCTGGTTGTGGCGTCGATGTTGGCCCCGCTAGCCAAAAGCTCCCGTACGGTATCGAGTTGACCCGAGGTGGCGGCGGAGTGCAGCGCTGTGCGCCCAGAGTGATCTCCCACGCCGACGTCGGCACCATGCTCTCGCAGGAGTTTCAGCATCTCGCGGTGCCCAGACGTGGCCGCGATCTGCAGCGCGGTTGAGCCGTCGCGGCCAGGCGTATCAGCGCGAGCCCCGCGGTCGAGTAGGCATCTCGCCGCGTCGACGTATCCGTGGCGCACAGCCCACTGAAGCGTCGTCAGTCCA
This sequence comes from uncultured Armatimonadia bacterium, assembly GCA_964555935.1. Lineage (GTDB taxonomy): Bacteria > Armatimonadota > Zipacnadia > Zipacnadales > VGFC01 > CAZKUN01. The sequence goes on from CAZKUN010000226.1 coordinate 7,038, forward strand.
CGCTCGTCCTCGACGACGGCATCGGGGTCGGCGCCCATTCGGATCAGCAGGTCGATCTTGCCCGGCGTGTCCGCCTGGTTGGGATCGCTGGCCCTCGTCACCACCTGGGCGAGCGCGAGGTGGGGATCCGCCCCGTGGTCGACCAGCAGTTGGGCGATCTCACCGTGACCGGCGTAGGTTGCCTCGGCGAGAGGCGTGTCGTCGGCGTAACGCGGCGTGGGCTCGCGAGGGGGGCGTTTGTTCGCCGATGCCCCAGCCTTCAGGAGTTGGCGAACGGCCTCGATGTTCCCCTCCTCGGCAGCCTTTTGCAGGTCGTCATACTTCGACATCCTCAGCCTCCTCGCGCGCGGACCTGGGTATGAACCGCGGGACTCTTCGGCAGTAGTCCTCGTAGACCTTGCCGAATCGGTCGCGCAACTCGCATTCTTCGAAGTGAATCATCAGGAGCACGGCGGGCCAGAAGAAGGCCAGCAGGACCCATGTTGAGAGGTAGTTGCAGAAGAGCGCTACGGCGATTACGTGCGGGCCGAGTTCGAGATAGCGCGGGTGGCGAATGCGAGATTAGATGCCCCCGGTGATTAGCCCTCCGGGATCGTCATCCGTGGCCTTGAGTTCCCGGAAGCCGGAAATCACCGCGCCGCCCGCCTGACGCATGCGCGGGACGCCGACGACGAACGCCAGGGCCTCCGCGATGATCGACAGCACTATGAGCGGCCACGAAACGCCGTAGCTGGTTGCCATGATCGGCTTGTGGAGAAGACCGAGAACGATCCAGCATGGGATGGTCAGTGCGGACAACACGACGTACGTCCACGCGATGCCCACGCGCCGCCAAGTTTGGATGAATTGGTGGGTCACCAGCCAAGCCAGCATCACCGGCGGGAAGCTGACGACGTGGACGATCGCGATCCAGTACTGGGCGGTCTCCACGATCACGACCCCTGCTTCGTTAGCCAAGCTTCGCGACCGGCGACCATGCGCTGCCAGACGCCGGTTTCGAACAGTTCAACACGCCGCTTCTCAGTGTCGGTCCGGGCGTCCGCGACTGCCTCGGACATGAGCTTGGCGAGCGCGGTCATGTTCGCCTCATTGCCGAGGTAAGCCCACGCGATCTCCTCGTTCTGGTGGAACTGGCGCTCCTCGGTCGCGACTTCGGCGGGGTAGCTGTTCGTGCTGGAGTAGATCTCCTCGATGCGAGAGTACAGGCGCTGCATTGCGCCGCCGGCGGACCCGTAGTAACGGGAGAAGAACTCGTCGAGGATATCGTCGACATCGAGACTCGGGTCGTCCAGCAGCTTGGCGGCCACGTAGCAGTCGACCTGTTCGCCGTAGCCGCAGAAGAAGACGCCGCGGATCCCGTCACGGTGGTACATCTTGAGGTTCTCAGCCGCCTCGTGGACGTGGAAGCCGGGGAAGCAGTTGAACTTGCCGCCCAGTCCGTTTTCCTCGGGGAAGCACCAGTAGAGCCAGAGGTGGATCGGCCGCTCATCGGCGAGCGCGGCCCAGGGCTTGTAGAATGTCTCGATATCGTTCCGCTTGATGTTTGGCGCCCAGTAGATGCGCGTCTGGAGGCATGGGGCAACGGATACGTTGGGTTCGAGTTGGACACCATCGGGCAGGGACGCGTAGTCCCAGTAGGCCAGGGCCTGGACGTACTTGTCCGGGTGGGTCTTGCCGACCTCGCGGGCGATGGCGTTGATGAAGCCGAAGATGTAGTTGCTGGCGCGCCCGTTGGAGAAATGGGGGCTGTGTTGGCGCTGGGAAGCGGCGATCGCCGCCTTGCAGTTGTCGCACTGACACCACTGAGAGTTGTCGAGCGGCACAACCGCGAAGTAGTCGCCCATCGCCGGAGCGACGCCCTTGGTACCCTTGCCGTCAAAGAAATCGCGGGCGTCCTGGGCGACTTGCTCGATCAGCGCCTGGCTCGTGTAGCAGAACTGTCCCTCGCCCCCTCCGGCACCCTTCGCCATGAACTCGGGTCGCTCAGCCTCGAAGAGTTCCGGGCGATGCGCCTGGCCGCCGCGCTTCGCGGCATCCTCAGGCTTGAGGAAGCGATCTCGGAAGCTCACGAACGAGTGGTTCCCCGCCCATGGCTCGCCGATCTCTCTCATGCGGTGGGCGTAGAGGCGGAGCGCCCCGGCATTCGGGCTATCCCACAGGCCCTGGTTGAGTGGCCAGACGCCGGCCGCGTTGCCGATGATGTAACGGTGGTCGAATGCGGGCGACCGCCGGATGTCACGCGGCGTGACGCTGACCGTCGCCGCGCTGGGGTAGACCATGTTGATCAGGGATGGGCCGTACCAGCGGACCCGGCAGAAGCGCTCCAGGAAATCGTACGTCGCGTAGCACGTGCCCTGGTCATCGAACAGGTTGGGCAGCGACACGCCGGTGCGGTCGGTTCCGTCGCCAATGGCCGACGCCCCGGTCACTTCGCCGTAATCGATGGTCATGCTGTAGCCATCGGCCAGCACGAGGTGGGTGGTGACGCCGCGAGCCTGGGGGCTGTCGCGGGGGCCCGGCCAGTCGCGCCCGATGAGAATCAGATCGTCTCCGGCGAACTGAATCAGGTACTCCTGGGGCTCGAATGAGTCGGAGGTCAGCCCCAGCGCGCGGGTCGCTTCGCTCTCGCCAACGAGGATGCGAGGCCCGCCGACCTCGGCTCCGTCGTCAACTATCGGCAGCACGGCGCCGGAGATCCGCCAGACGTGGGTCTGGATCTCCAACGCGGACAGGCGGGCTGGGCGCGATGGCTCGGCCGCGGTCACGATCGTCGCGACGGGCTGGCCTTCGCGAGTGAGGGTGAAGGTCTCGGATGGCATCGTGGGGTCACCCTCCTGGGTGGTCGCGAGAGTGGCGCCGCAGGTCGCGGCGATGAGAACGGCCACGTAGATCCGGGTGGGCATGAAGTGGCTCCTTGGCATGTCGGCCGTCGGGGTCGACATCCCTGTTAGCGCACCAGTCACCAGTCCGCGACGGAGCCATCCTCGTGCCAGAGTGGGGGATTCTCCCACCCACCGTCGCAGACGTGCTCCTGGATGGCTTCCTCGTCAACCTCAATGCCGAGGCCGGGGCCGGTCGGGACGTCGACGTGCCCGTCTTGGACGACGAACGGCTCCTTGATGTAGCCCTCGCCGAGACAGACCTGCTCCTGGCAGAGGAAGTTCGGCGTGCATGCGTCGACCTGGAAGCCGGCGGCGAGTGAGATCGGCCCGAGCGGGCAGTGCGGCGCAATGGCCGCGAAATACGCCTCGGCCATGGCGGCGATCTTGCGGACCTCGAGGATCCCGCCGGCGTGAGAGAGATCGGGCTGAAGGATGACCGCGGCGCCTTTCTCCAACACCTCGCGGAAGCCCCACTTCGTGAAGAGTCGCTCCCCAGTGGCGATCGGGATGCTGGTGCTGCGGGCGACTGTGACGAGAGCATCGACGTTCTCGGGGAGCACGGGCTCCTCGACGAACATCGGGTGGTACGGCTCAAGCGCCTGGCAGAGCCGGATCGACATGGCGGGACTCACCCGCCCGTGGAAGTCGATGCCGATGTCGATATCCGGTCCCACGCCCTCGCGCAGGGCCGCCATCTTCTCGACCGCGCGCTCGACGAAGCCTGGGGTCTCGATGAATCGGACGGAGTCAAACAGCCCCGTCTTGACGGCCGTGAAACCGCGATCGAGGGCGCTCCTGCCGGAAGCGACGCAGGCGTCGGGGTCGCCGCCGCCGACGTGCGTGTAGACGCGGATCCTGTCGCGGACCTTGCCTCCCAGAAGCTCGTAGACGGGGACGCCGAGGGCCTTGCCCTTGATGTCCCACATCGCCTGTTCGAGGCCGCTGAGGGCGCTACAGAGGATGGGCCCGCCGCGATAGAACGCGTGGCGGTAGAGCACCTGCCAGTGGTGCTCGATCCGGCGCGGGTCCTTGCCGATGAGGTACCGCCCCATGTCCTCCACGGCCTGAGCCGTCGTGCGCGACCAGCCCTCGACGATGGGTTCGCCCCATCCGACCAGGCCCTCGTCGGTGTGCATCTTTAGGAATACCCAGCGCGGCTTGACGAACATCGTCTCAAGCTTGGTGATCTTCATGGTCGGCCAAATCCCCCGCGTGCGTGATGCAGGGGACTTCTCAGTTGGCGGGGAGATACCTTCGACGGCGGGATGCGTCGGCAGGCGCGGGCGGATGGACTAGAAGTGGTTTCAGAACCCCAACAGCTGGGCCTGTCGGATCTGGAGATCCGACCTACGGGGGTTTCCGAAACCACTTCTAGTCAGCTGGCTCGAACTCGAGCGCGGCGGAGTTGATGCAGTAGCGAAGGCCCGTGGGCTGGGGACCGTCGTCAAAGACGTGTCCGAGGTGGGCGTCGCAGCGGGCGCACGTGATCTCGGCGCGGACCGCGTCTTGGGTGGTGTCTTCGCATTCCTCAATGCAGCCCTGATCGGAGGGCTTGCAGAAGCTCGGCCAGCCGCACGCGGCGTTGTATTTGGCGTCCGAGCAGAACAACTCCATCCCGCAACAGACGCACTTGTACACGCCGCGGTCTGCGTGGCGCGTGTACTTGCCCGTTCCGGGGAACTCGGTGCCCTTCTGGCGCGTGACGTAGTACTGCAAGGGCGTCAATTCCTCGCGCCACGCCTCGTCGCTCTTGATCACGCGATCTCGCTTGCTCAATGCGTGCGCCTCCCTCATCCTTAGGAACCAACGCCGGCGCGCGCGGGCACTCCTCCGAGGGGGCCGAGCGCGGGTCGCGGAACCACTCGGGCGACACGACGTAGATCCTCGTAAGTCCGCAGCCCGGAGGCAAGTATGAGCAACGCGCCGTCATGGGATGATCTGTTCGCCGATCCGCGATTCCACTGGACCGAGCCCGACGAGGGCGTGCTTGCGACCGCTCCCCGGTGGCGCGATGAGGGGCGCGACGCCATCTACGATCTCGGCTGCGGCGCGGGGAGGCACATGGCGTACCTGCAGACGCAGGGATTTGAACTCTACGGCAGCGATGTCGCGCCGAACGGTCTGGACGCGTGCGGTCGGTACCTGGCCGAGGCGAAGCTGCCCGCCCGGCTCGTGCGGGCGGACATGACGACCTGCCCGTTTGCGGACGCGAGCTTCGATGCGGGAGTCTCAACCAACGTGCTCAACCACAACTCGCTTCCGATGCTGCGCGAGACCATTGACGAGGTGCGCCGGGTGCTGAAGCCGGGCGGCGAGTTCTACCTGACGGTGCTCAGCACGAACGACTGGCGCTGCGGATCGGGCGAGGAAGTGGCACCGAACACGTGGGTGCTGGGCGAGGGGCCGGAGGCTGGCATCCTGCATCACTTTTTCGACGATGACGGCATTCGCGACTGGCTGAGCGACTTCGACATCATCGAGGCCCGCCGCGACACCGGCGCCAGCAACAGCAGCGTGCGCGATTCCGGCGAGCCCGCGGTGAAGGACTTCTGGGCTGTCTGGATTCGAAAGGCGGCGTCTACTTCCTAAGCAGAATCGTCCCGTCGGCTGGGCCCATGTCCACTTGGGTAACCATCGCGCCGTCGTTGTAGCGCGCCGCGCTCTCGACGCGAATCGCATCGGCGACGGTGACGCCCGAGCCGCCACTCGCTAGCTCCAACTCGTACGTCCGGTCGGCGCGTAGCTTCGCCTCGAAGAGCCGCACCCACCCGCCGTCGCCGTCGGACTGGTCGATGACGGCGCGCTCTCCTTTCAGCGAATAGAGGGCTGAGTCAGTGTCCCCATCGCTGCCGCGGACGCATGCCGAGACGGTGTACGTGTCGTCGAAGGGCACCCCAATCCGCCATCGCGCTCGGTCGCCTGGCTTTCGGGCCACGCGGCATGTCGGGCAATAGTGGTGGGCGAGATCCTGCTCGATCCGCCACGCGCCGCTGGTGCTGAATGTCTCATCGGCGTCGTCCAATTCCGCGTACCAGAGCGGCGCCTCATCGTCGCGCAATCGGCGCATGGGCTGATCGAGCGTAATGCTGATGTCATGCGCCGAGTTGTTGACCAGCGCGACTCCGCCCTCGAACTCGCGGATGAAGTAGCTCTCCCCAGTCAGTTCCACCTTCAGGCTCTTGACGAGCAGCGCCCCCGAGCCCAGCACGTGCCACTCGATCGCGTAGTCATCGAAGTCGCCCGGCTCAATCGTCACGTCGATTGACCAGGCGTCTTCCACGTCCGCCCCGCGGAGCACGTTCCCCTTGTCGTGGTGCAGCCAGCCGCCCTTGCCGGTACGGACATGGAACTGAAGGGTCGCCGACGGTTGCTCGAGCACCTCGCACTCGGCGCGAATCCGGTAGCGTTTGCCCGGCTCAAGCGTAAGTCTGGTGGGATCCGTCCCAAGAAGCATCATCCACGAGGCGTTGCCCTCCGGGGGAGCCAGGCGCATGCCCCTGTTTGTGTGGTGGGCGAGGTCCGATGGGCCGAACACGTCGGTCTTGCCTGGCGCGCTCCAGTCGAACACGGTGACGGGCGGGACCTCGGCGACCTCGCGAGCGGGGCCCAATGCCTGTCCGAGCGGCGCGTCGTACTCGGCGTACCAGAGGTCGGACCCATACCACACCGTGCCGACATCGGAGGCGTATAGCGCGTCGGTCATGAGGCACGTGAGCAGCCTGGCCCGCATCCGGCGAAAGTCGCGGCGCACGCGGTCGATCTCGCCCGGCGTCGTGACCTCCTTGCCCTTACCGACGCGCCACGGTTGCCACCCAACGGGGTGGGTCATGATGGGGAAGGTGATCGCGGGCTGGAGGCTCTCGGTGGACCAGCGATCCAGGATGCCAATGACCGACCTGGGCTCGGCGTGGCCCGTGCTGAGACGGTCCAGCAAGCGGGCGCCCTCGAATAGGCGCCCGTGCAGGTGGGGCGCGTGTCTGAAGTCGACGTCGTTGGCCTGGATCAGGATGCCCGGCCAGCGCTCGCGCAGCGAGTCGAAAAACTCGTTCTGGCGGGCAAGCCACTTCGGATCGACCGCGTCGGGATCATCAGCGATACCGTCGCGGTCGGTGTCGACCTCCCCCAGCCAGGACGCCGAGCCGACGACGCTGTCGAAGAAGACGCCATCGAGCGCACCGTCATCGAGGGACTTGCCGTGTAGTTCAGCGACCCGGGTCTTCAGGGCCTCGAAGCACTCGTCGATGAGCAGGTTGGGCGTGTGGATCTCGTCGGCCCACCAGGTGACATACTCCCCACCGGGGCGACGCAGGAACCACTCGGGCTTCATCCACGGCTCGCGCTCGGGCGCGCCGGCGTTGGAGAGCGGGGCCGTGCCGAGGAGCACGATGTCGTCGTTCCGGGCGCGCAGCTCCCGGGCGAATCGGTCGACCACTTCCGGGTCGCCGCCCCCGAGGACGAGCAGATCGTAGCGCGCCCAGCGGTCGTAGTCGGTTGAGGCGGGGCTGCAGCCCCACAGATTCGCGATGCGAGGGTAATCGGCCGCGGATGCTGAGGCGGCGATCACTGCGAGGGCAACCATCATTGGGACGAGACCTCCACCTCGTAGCTGAAGACGGATGGATCGCAACGGAGGGTCAGCGCATCGCCATTCTGCGTGAACGCCGTCTCTTCGCCGTCGGCGGACACCGTGGCGACCGTGGCCCCGGCCATCCCAAGCTGGTCGAGGGTTAGCGTGGCCGTGAACGCGGGATGATCCGGCAGGGGCGTGAGCGATAGGCCCGCATCGGTCCGCTGCACTCGGAAGGCGCCGTCGGTGACGGCGAAGCCGAAGTCGATCGGCTCGCGATCCGGGTTCCAGCGCTCCGGCTCGACCACCTCGGGCGACGCGGGCGGCGCGAGCGAGATGGTCGTTTCGCCATCCGCGTCACGCGCCACGGTCACCGTGCCGAGCCAGATGGGCGTGTGGATCGCGACGGGCGGCAGCGGGCCGGTGAGACGAAGAACCTGGCCTTACCCCCTAAAGCGAGTCCAGGTTCAGTGTTAGTATCTGGGTGTA
>CAZKUN010000227.1:0-14708 GCA_964555935.1 uncultured Armatimonadia bacterium
CTGCGTCTTCCGCCCCTGCGCCAGTCCTCTTTGCCCCCACGTCACCCAGTTCTTTTCGGCTCCGTCCTCACCGTACCCCCGCTTCGCCGCCCCGGTTCCTGATGGCTCTGGTGCGCCCCCTGTTTCGCCTCCTGGTGGTCGATTTCTGAGACCCGTTCCGTCCGTTACTGAGTATTAGATACCCCTCATGGCGCGCGCGGCCTCATTCAATTGCGCTCAGATTCGCTCAATTCAACTCAACCGCCTCAAGCGAATCTCAACACGCTGTAAACATGCCGAAACGACGCCCGTACGGGCGCATACGGGGGCCTGTGGTCGAATGTGGGCTTGCTTAGATGGGGGAGAGTCTGTAGCCGCGTCCCTGAACGGTGCGAATCAGCTGCTCCTGGCAGCCTGCCTCGCGGAGCTTCTTCCTGAGGTTTGAGACATGAACTTCGATGAGGTGGGGGTCGCGCTCGCCCTCCCACGCGGCCTTCACGAGCTGCTCGCGGGTGAGTAACCGGCCGGCATTCCTTGCGAGGTGACCCAGTAGCCGGATTTCTGTTGCCGACGCGCCGATATCACGGCCTCGGTACGTCGCAACGGCGTTGGTCTCGTCCACCGACAGCGGCCCGGCCTCGATGACACCGTCGGTCTCCTCGACGAGCGTGGCCGTCCGTAGAGCTGCTTGAACGCGAGCCACCAGCTCGCCCAGGTCGACGGGCTTGCGGATGTAATCGTTGGCGCCCACGGCCAGGGCCCGAATGGCGGTCTCCGGGGCGACCTCGGCCGTAAGCATCAGGATGGGCACGGACGTCATGCGCCGGGCTTCCTGGCAGACGCTGACGCCATCGATATCAGGCAGTCGTATGTCGAGGAGAATGACGTCGGGCTTTTCTTCTTCGACTAGGTGAAGCCCCTCCGCGCCGGTCTCCGCTTCGAAGACCTCGTAGCCTTCGGCTCGGAATTTCCTGGTGATGACGGCGCGAACATGCTCTTCATCCTCAACGACGAGGAGTCTGTCGGGCACTGTGACGCCATCCTTTCGCGTCGCGCAGAGCGTGTCGAGTAATGATCGCAGTCCAGATGCCTGTCAGACAGCTTAGTTCAGCCTGCGCCGGCAATTACCTTCAATTGGACGCGGGAGCTTTGGCGCTTTCTCGGCACGCCTCCGATGGCTACGCCACGTCGAATGCGAAGATGTGGGCGTCATCGGCGCCCCACGTGGCTTCCGGTATGAGTCGAATCGCCGACGTCGTGATGGCCAGCGGCACCTTCACGAGTCGCTGGCGACTCCCGGAGGCCTCGGCGACCGCTTGCCACTCCCCGTCGTCGGTCTTGGCCTCCAGGCGAAAGGCCTTCACCATCGTGGCGGGTACGCCGCGAGCGGGCTGGTCGAGGGGATAGCTGCTCGGGAGGTTGAGCCGGTGCCTGTTGAGGTCGCTGTCGAAGACGATCCGCGCTCGCGTCAGCTCCGTGGGCTCATCGAAGGAATACTCCACCCAGCCACCGACGGGGCATGTCCAGCCATTGTCCACATCGCCGATAGGACGGTCGAAGCCGTTGCGCAGCGGCTCGGGATCGCCCTCGGATGCAGTCAGCTTCGCGGTGGCTGATACCTGCGGTATGGCCCGCGCGTTCCACGGCAGATAGCAGTCGTCGTCCATCAGGGCCTGCTTCAGCTCGGGCGCCCGTTGCTCGTACACGTCGCGCGGAGTGAGTCCATCGCGAACCGCGATGGCGGCCGCAGTGCCGGCGGCCTGGCCCAACGTTGCGCAGGTAGCCATGACGCGTGTTGAACTCATCGCCGCGTGGGTGGCGCTGATGTTTCGGCCGGCGAAGAGCAAGTTGTCGACGTTCTTGGAGTAGAGGCTGCGGTATGGGATGCCAAACGGGGACGGAGCGGGGTGAAAGATCGTCGGCGCGCCGGGATGGCGAAATCCCGCGGGATGGTGGTCATCCATGGACCAACCGCCATAGGCGACGAGGTCGTCAAACCGCCCTTCGGCGCGCACGTCATTCTGCGTCAGGATGTGGTCGCCGATGTATCGGCGGCTCTCGCGTTTGCCCGGCAGAATACCGATCCACTCGAGAGCCCAGTTGTCGGCCCCGTGCTCGCCGTGGTTCTTGATGTGATCCCACACGCCGAAGGCGACCTTCATCAGCTCATCGCGCAGCTCTTCCGTGTCGTGGATGCTGTCATTCTCGCCGCCCAACTCGATCCACCAGAAGTTCGTGGTTGCGTGATCGTGTCCTCGATTCGGCAGCTCGTCATCGGTGAGGTAGGCATGTGCCCAGTCCGGCGCGACGAACGGTTGCGGCTCGGTGGTCTCGCGCCCCTGGATCAGTATGCTCATGCCCATCGTCTTCCGGTCGGCCTCGGGCGGCTCGATGTCTTCGTTGAATTCGCTCGACGCCTCGCGGCCGATACGGAACTCCGCGCCCGACAGGGGGGCGAGGATGCTGTCGCCGGAGCAATCCGCGAACAGCGTGGCCTCAACCGTATGCCAGGTCTCCGACGTCAGTTGCCAGGCTCTTACGCTTCGGATCAGGCCCCGGTCCATCTCGGCATCATTCACGGAGCAGTTCAGAAGCAGCGTGATGTTGGGCTCGAACCGCGCGGTCTCGTATAGCACCGTGTCCCAGATGTGCCAGTTGCCGAGGGCGTTGCGGTGGAAGTTCTCGAGCATGATCTCCTCGACGATGCCCGTCTCCTTGTTGCTGGGCCCGTGGGCTCCGCAGACGTGCATGCGGATTTCGCTCGACGCGTTGCCGCCGAGCATGGGGCGGTCCTGAATCAGCGCGACCTTGGCACCGCGCCGCGCCGCCGCGACGGCTGCGCAGAGACCTGCCATTCCACCGCCCACGACGCAGAAATCGACTTGATGCGTGAGCTCTCTCATGGAAACTCCCCCGGAGTTGGCTTGCCGGGGTGAGTTGACCAGGGGGGCGCTTGGGTCCTTGTGTGGTGGTCCAACCGTTGCCTGTGGGCTTCCCATCGCTGAGGGTAGGCCTCAGGGCAGCTCGGGGTATGGATTCTCGTCGCCTTCGGCTCTCGGAAGTGGCTCGATGGCGGCCTCCGGCGGCTGGTCGCCGGCATACAGAAGCGCTGACTCGCCCTCGCGGATGGCGAGTTCGTAGACGCCTCCCGAGACGCGCTTGACGGTGGCTCCCTCAGCTTTCACCTCGCCCACCAAGCCCGGCTCGATCACGCAGGGCTCGCCGGCTTCGGAGGCCACGTGGACCCACTTCGTCCTGCCTCCCTGACGGCAGGCGCTGACGAGGAAGGCGCCTTCAGTGCGGAGGCTGTGGAAGGTCATGTCTGGCCACTCGCCGGGCACGGCGGGGAAGACCTGGATCCGTCCAGCCCAGCTTTGCACGAGCAGCTCGTTGATGCTGACGACCCATGAGACGGGGCTCTCGAAGACCTGCCCCAGCTCCCGGTAGAATGTGTTGGGCTGGACGATTCGGTAGCCTCGGCTGTCGGCGTTGAGGTAGTGCTCAAGGTGGTTCCACGCCGTGTTCCCGTTGCCGAGCAGCGCCTCGAAGCTCGCGGCGCCTGTCCAGGTGTACGCAGTGCGGCCCTTCTCGTCCTCAGGCGCGCTCAGCCATGTCTCGATGGAGCGCTCGAGCAGCTCGCGCTCGTCTGGGTTCTCGGGGCCGCGAAGACGGAGCGGGTAGTACATCAGCAGGTGCGAGTAGTGGCGGTGGCCCTTGTCGATGCCCATGTCGGCCGATATTCTCAGACCCGTCTCGTCCACGGGGTACTCGGCGAGACGGTCGAGCACGTCGGCCCACCTTGCCCGGAGCGCGTCGTCGATATCGAGGCGATCCACCAGCCACAGAAGGGTCTCGCAACCCCACCGCAGGAGCGCCAGCTCGTAGTTGCTGTCGTCGAGGGGCGTCTCCATGCTGTACTCGGGCGAGCGGCAGTCGACCAAGTGCAATCGGCCGTCATCGCCCTCGACCATGTTCTCGGGTCGCGTCATCCCATTCACGCAGAGGCGCAGCAGGGAGAAGAGGCGGGGGAGTAGCGATTCGTCCATCGAATGACGGTAGTGCAGCCAGTAATTGTGGCAGCACCAGACGAGGTGGCAGGAGTCGCCCTCGGCCGTGTCCCAGACGAAGGACGAGACGTGCTTGACCGCAGCGTAATCCTGCGACCGAGTGGGGCTGATGGTGATGCTTCGGTCCAGCATCTCGAGGAACGGCTCGCCATACTCGAGGTGGTTGGTGGCGAACTGGGGCCAGTAGATGAGTTGGGCGTTGAGGTTCCACCAGAAGTGGGGGTAGTTGGTCTCGGTAGACCATGGGCCGAGGTTGTCGATGGCGGGTCTGCCCCGCCGTCCGGCACAGCCCATCTTGTAGATCTGGATCCAGTAGTAGCTCTCGGCGCGGGCGTGGGGAAGAGTCACGAAACTCGCGGGGTAGTAGGCGTGCCACCACTCGCGGTGGGAGGCGATCAACTCGTCCAGGTTACTCTCCAGCGCCGCCTCGATGCTCTGGATCGCCTCGTCCCTGGCGCTGAGGAGGATTCGGCCGTCGCCCATGTTCTCCTGGCGCCGGACGGGGTCGTTGCCGACGCTGTAGGCAATGACCCAGTGCCCCGGCGCGAGAACGATCCGCCGCTCGGCGATGGCGATCTCGTTGCCGTCATTCAGCGTCACTATGTGGAGGTTGTAGCCGTCCTCGGACTCGTCTCGGACGCCGGAATGCTCCTCAATAACGCACCCGAGAGATGTCCCCTGCTCATTCTCGCTCGCCGCCACTTCGATCAGCGTGACGTCGTCGGTCGCGTGGGTGATGCAGCGCCAGCGCACGGTGCCCTGAGTTGTCTCGACGACGCCGCGGGCCTCCGCGTTGTGCAGGTCGAGGTGAGCCGTCCCGCCGGTGATGCTCCCCGAGGGGCGCAGGATGTAACGGCCGATGGGGATGCGGGGCGGGCAGTCGTATGGGGAATCGCTCGGGGCGCCTACCACGTCCGCGCGGCCGACGTCAAAGCGCAAGCCCGCGATCTCGCCCTCTTCCTCCTCGGCGTAGATCATGCTCCCTAGCAGTCCGTTGCCGGTGAAAGCGCCCTCGTACCAGTCTCGCGGGATGCGTTGCCGGATCATATCCTGGCGCGCGAGGAATTCGGGCCAGTCGATGTTCTCACGGACCATTCTGTGAGTCTCCTAACGGCGCAATGCCATAGACGTGCTTGTTGGTCTTGCTCATCACGCCGTGCATCTCCGAGTGAGGTAGGAATTCCTCGCTCACGAAGCCGCGCGATGTCTGATCGTTGTCGCCGCCATACTTGAACCAATGCCATCCCACGCACCCGGGGTGGTCGAGCAATCCGAGCACCATGTTGCGGTAGAAGAGCCCGCGGTCTCGCTGCGTCTTGACTCGGAAGCCCGCTCCCGAGGTCTCGACGTCCTTGCTGTCGAGCTTCATCGCGTACCACTCCGAGTTCAGGAACGGCCTGCCCGCTGCCTCCACCCAGCCGTCGAGCCTCTCCGACTCGGGCGACCAGCGATGGTAGTAGTTGACGCTCACAACGTCCGCGTGGCGCGCGCCGCGAAGGGTCGCCGGTCGGATGGTCCGGCCATGGACGCGACTGCCGACGAAGAGGTGGTTGGAGTCGTGGCGCTTGATGGCCTCGTTGACGATGCGGTAGTAGCGGTCCGAGGCAAACTCGAGAAAGGCGTCCTGCTCTGCTAGGGTGATTTCGGCTTCAGCCGGAGTGCCCGTCGCGGCGCGAGATTCGTCCAGCCACTTCCGCGCCGCCTGGTACCCCGTGTCGCCGGGGTCTTGCTCGAGATACAGATCCAGGAGGTTCGGCCGGAAGGGCAACTCGTTGTCGCTGAAGTGGCCGACGAGGTACGGGTCGTCCTTAGTCGCCGCGAGTTGCTGGGCGTGGCTATCGCAGAAGCTCTCGAAATCCGGATCGAAGAGCGGCATGCAGTCATTCGGCCAGCCGGGCGGCCCCCACTTCGGGTCGCGCTGATTCTTGTAGGTCCGCATGAAGTTCCAGCGGGGGAAGTAGGGCATCGGATGTTCGCTCGCGCGAATGGGTCGCCAATCGGACCAGCACCCGAGGGAGTTGAAGCCGAGCCCCTGCAGGAGCTTGGCTGTTCTGATCGCCCACGTACCGATGTCGCCGAAGTAGCGCTGGAGCGCGAGGGGATCCTTGTCGACGCCCTCAGGCGCGACCGAACAGAGCCCGACGCTGATGAAGAGGTGCCCGTCCGGGTCGACGAGCCACCAGCGGCCATCAATCCGCTCGGTGCGGAAGAAGCCGGTGGCATCTACCTGCCGGGCTCGCCAGCCGCCATACTCGCACAGTTCGACGGGGTCGAGGCTCTCTGGTAGATCGCGGACAGGCGTGGCTTGCCACTCGCCTCGGACGAGGAGTTGGGCGTCCTCCGCGAGGGCGGGCCCGGTCAGCATGATTGCGATGATGGCTGTCGCCGACATGATGCCAAGTGTCCTCCGAACGCTCGGTGTCCCCGGTTCTTCTTCCCGAGGGCGCCCGGCGCCTCCGCGCCTGGAGGTCCTTGGGGCTGCGAGGCTAACCATCGAATTATCTGCAACTGCCTGAATCGAGGAATTCAGCATGACCAAGACCGATCGTCGTTCGTTCCTACGCCGCTCCGCGTCCGTCGCCGCTGGGACGATGGCGCTGCCATATATATTGCCGTCCGGATTGCTCAGCCAGGAAGTTGCGCCGAACGACCAGATCGGCCTGGCGGCGATCGGCGTCGGCCGACGAGGCGCGCAGGTCGTCGGTAGCTGCGCCGGCGATCCGAGGGTTCGGTGGGTCGGCTTTGCGGATGTCGATATCAACCGCGCGAAGGCGTTCGCGGACAAGTACGGCGGCGAGGCGTGCCAGGACTATCGGCTCCTGTTGGAGCGCGACGACATCGATGGCGTCATCTCCGCGACGGTCGATCACTGGCGCGCGCTGACTTGCATCCACGCGTGTCAGGCGGGCAAGGATGTTTACGTCGAGAAGCCAATGAGCCTCACGATCCGCGAGGGGCGGCTGATGGTCGAAGCGGTCAGGAAGTATGAGCGCGTGTGGCAGACGGGCAGCCAACAGCGCTCGATGGCCAAGAACCGGTATGGGTGCGAACTGATCCGAAACGGGCGGATCGGGAAGATTCAGCGGGTGATCGCCAGCAATTACCCCAGCCCGTGGGAGGACGCATTGGCGGGCCAGGCCGTGCCCGACGGCCTCGACTGGGACATGTGGTGCGGACCCATCGAGCCCGTCCCGTACCACATCGACCTGTTCACCCCGCGCAGGAATCCCGGATGGATCTCGTTCCGCACGTACTCCGGGGGCGAGATGACCGGCTGGGGGAGTCATGGCTTCGACCAGATTCAGTGGGCGCTTGGCATGGACGAATCGGGCCCGAATGAGATCTGGACGGAAGGCGATGCCTTCGAGCCGCCGACCTACACGGAGCCGACCGGGCGCGGACCGGGCGAATCCGCGACGCGCTCGCCGAAGGTCTTCATGAGGTATGGCGACGACACGATAATGGAGTTGGGGAACGGGCCTGGCGGCGGGGCGATCTTCATCGGGGAGAAGGGGACGATCACCATCGACCGAGGGAAGTGTGTCTCCGACCCGGTCGAGATCGCTCAGGAGCCGATCGGCGATGACGACATCCGGCTCTATGAGAGCAACAACCACACGAAGAACTGGCTTGACTGCATCATCTCCCGCGAGATGCCAGTGTGTGATGTTGAGGTGGGGCATCGCTCGGGGACGGTGTGTCACCTGGGGAACATCGCGCGGTGGATCGGTCGGCGCGCGGAATGGGACCCGGTGAAGGAGAAGTTCGTGGGCGACAAGGAAGCCAACAAGCTCCTCGACCGGACGCGGCGCAAGGGGTATGAGCTGCCGAAGAGGGTGTAAGACCGCGCGTGAACGCGAGACGGGATACCAGGGACGGGAATCGAAAGGGCGAGGCCAATGTGGCCTCGCCCTTGTCTTTGGGGTGCGCGGTGATCGCGGGCGGGATGGGGACCCCATGCACCCGCCGCCTGGCCCGTCCAGACGGCGTCGGATCAGGAGATCCGACCTACGACGGCGGCGATGCGCTTCGAGCATTAGTAGCCCTGGACTCCGTCGCCCGCCCCCGCGCCGAGGAAGCGCTCGCGCGTCGTCTGTTCTGTTTCCTCGTCGGGGTGGCGGCCATCGGCGTTGAGGATCGTGGGCGTCACGAGGATCACCAGCTCAGAGTTGTTGCTCGTGCGGTTGGTGGAACGGAAGAAGCCGCCGATGAGCGGGAGATCTCCGAGCACGGGGATCTTCCGTTTGGTGACGAAGTCCTGCTTCTGCACCAGGCCGCCGACGACGATCGTCTCGCCATCGCGCGCGCGGACGGTGGTCGAGGCCGTGCGCTGGCTGAGAAGCGGCAGGCCTGTTTGCGGGTCGAGTTCCTGGATGTTTGAGACGGTGGAGGTGATCGACGTGGTGATCTCCCCGTTGCCGCCCGTCCAGGCGTAGATGTTGAGCGTGACGCCGACGTTGACGCCTTGGATTTTCTCCTGGATGTTGCCGTAGCGGACGTAGGTGACCTTGATGAACCGCTCGGTACCGACGAAGATCTCGGCGCCTCGGCCGTTCAGCGTGACCATGCGCGGGCGCGCCTTCACGTCGGCACGGCCCCTGTTGACGAGCGCGTTGAGCTGGCCGTTGAAGTCGTGTGGCATGCGGCCGACGAGAGTCCACTGGCTCGCGACGCGATTGTTGCCCTCGGGATCGAGCCAGTTGTCGCCGCGCTCCCAGCGCTCATACCCAAGATCGCCGGTGGCGGTGTTGATGCTCCCGCCCTCGTTGGCTCCGACGCGAGCGAAGTTGAGATTGACTTCGGCGTCCTTTGTGTTGGCGTATTCGACAGCGACGGCCTCGATCATGATCTGCTGCGGCGCGACGTCGATCTTCTTCAGGTCGCGCTCGATCTTGCCGAGCATCTGGCGCGGGGCCGTGACGACGACGGCGTTCTGCTCGGGGTTGACGTGCAGGTAGCTGTAAAGGAACGTCGGCAGGAGGCCCGACGCGGTGTGGGCGCGGACGTACTGCATCCTGAATGACTGGGTGCCGGACATGTTGTATGTTGCTAAGTCGTTCGGGACGCCTTCAGAGATCATCAGCTTGCCGTCGCGCTCAAGCAGGGCCAGCCCGTACGCGGCGGCGATGCCGCGGATGACCTCAAGCGGGGGGAGGCCTTCGAGACTGATCGTGGTTTCGCGCTTGACCTTGTCGTCGATGGCGATCTGGATGCCGCACTCGCGAGCGATCTTGGCGATGAGCTTGTGGATGTTGGCCTTCACGGCGTAGACCGTAAGGAGTTCGTCCTCGTAGGTGATCTCCATGGCCTTCTCAAGTTCAGTGAGTTCGTCGGAGCCAGTGCCCGCGCCGCCGGTCTCGATGGTGCGCTCGCTCGAGACGGTGATGATGACCTTAGTCTGGTCCGTGCTGCGGGTGACGGCGTACTTGGCTCCCGTGAAGAGCGCAATGTTCATGTCGATGCCGACGCCCTCGACAGCGCCCTGAGGCACGGAGACCTGGACGTAGCTGACGGGGTACATGCCGACGTCGATGAAGTTCGTCTCAAGGGCGCTCTTGGCGCCGCTGAACCGGAGGCGAATCCGACTTCGGTAACCGTCGTCGCGGCCATCGAAGTCGAGAGATCCATCGGCGGTCACGATGATCTGAACGCCGTTCTTGAGTTCCTTGGCCTCGACCTTGGTGATGTTGCAGTAGACGATGGCATGGGCCGCGCCTGCGAGCCAGCACACTGCGAGCGCGATGATCGTGGTGGTGATGAGGGCACGAGATGACTTCACGATTGTGTCCTTCCTGTCTCCGGCACGTGGGCCGACGGAATGGGCTCCGTCGGCTCGGCCGTCTGTGGTGCTTCGCCGTCGCCAGGGGTGGGCGGCGGCAGGATTTCTACGTGGTCGGTATCGTCGGGAGGGCCGTCGAGCGGGTCGTAGCGGAGTTGCAGGCCCTCGCGCTTGAGGTCACGCGCAAGGCGGCCGCTGAACTCGGCGCTGTCAGTGGCGAACTCACCGAGGATATTGGCCGTGATGAACAGCGCGATCTCGGAGTCTTCTTCAAGCCTGGTCCGGTTTGGCGGGATGAAGCCATAGCCCGAGTGGATCCCGAAGATGCTTGTGTTCTGCTTCAGCTTGGAATCGTGGCGCAGTCGGATGCCGCCCAGTAGCAGCGTGTGTCCGTCCGGCACGATGATTGCCCCGCGCGTCTCATAGCGGTCGACGATCGGCAGATTCGTAGTGGTGTCGACGCCGCCGAGGGCGGTGATGACCGGCATCATCCAGATGACGACGTCCTTGCTGCCGGTCCATGCCATCAGGCTCAGGCGCACGCCCAAGTCGATCGGCACCGCATATGTCTCGTCGCCTTCCCAGGTGTTGCGCGTGACTTGGATGTAGCGGTTCTGTCCCAGGAAGAGGGATGCGAACTTGCCGTTGACCAGAGTGATGTGCGCCTTGGCGAGGGTGTCGACGGCCCCGGTCTGCTTGAGTTCGCGGAGGAAAGCGATGGTGTCCCGAGAGTCGTCGCCGAGATGGTCATAGCTCAACGAGCCTGTCGCCGGATTGGTGTAGAGCGAGTTCTGTCCGTGGGAGGCGTAGGCTTCGAGCTGATGTTGCCAGGCGCCGGCCTTGGCGATCTTGACTGCGGTGACGTCAATGCGGATCTGCTGCGGCGGCGCGTCGATCTTGGCGACGTCCTCTCGGACGCGGCGGACGAGCTGCGGCGGCCCGGCCACGATCAGGGCGTTCTGAGCGTCGCTGGGCTTAACGTACTTGAGCAGGAAATTCGGTAGGAGGTCCAGCGCCGCCTGGGCAGACAGGTGCTCGACCTCCACCACCTGAGTGACGTTGGTTTGGTAGGTGGCGACGTTGGTCGTCAGGCCTTGGCTGAAGACCCACTGTCCGCCCTGGCTTTCGAGCGCAAGCCCGTAGGCCTGAGCGATCCCGTCGAGCAGTTCGGGGACCGTCATCTCGGGGAGGTTGGCCGTGACCCGGCGCTTGACCGACTCGTCTACCATGATGCGCGCGCCGGTGCGCCGACCGACCTCGTGAGCCAGCGTGTTGATGTCGACGTTCAGGCAGTCCAAGGTGTACGTGCCGTCGGGCCCGTCGTCGAGGTTGAACCACTCCTCGTCGGGTTCGGCGGCTGTGACCTCGGGGGGCGGGAACCGATCGCTGAGCACGGTGTAGACGAAGGTCTGCTTGTTGCGTCCGGGCTCGCCGTCGAAGCAGCACCCCATCGATGGATCCCAGTACCAGTCGCCGCTGATGTGAGGCGTCTTAATGTGTCGGACGCGGGCTTCGTTGTATAGCTTGATGCGGAGGTTGAGGCCTATGCCGTCGTTGCTCCAGGAGCGGGGTTCCAGCTCCACATGGCTGATGGGGTACATGCTGATGTCGACGAAGTCGCCGACCTTGGACTTGCCCGTGGGGCATTCGAGGTGCAGCGTGTCGACCATCTTGGGGCTGGAGCCGCTGAGGTAGTGCCACTCCTCAGCGTGGGCGTCGGTCATCGCGCCATCGGCCTTGATGGTCAGGATCACGGCGTTCTTTAGGCGCTTGGCCTTGATCTCGGTGATGCTGTAGTACGGACGGCTCTGGCCGCGAGCCGGCGCGAGCAGGCCGACCGTGATCGCGATGCACAGCGCTCCGATGAGTCCAGTTGTCAACCCGCACGGGCGCGCGACGCTCAAGGCCCGCGCGGGATAGCGGGCCGTCACTGGGTCTGGGAATCCCCCTCGTCGCCGAGCATGCGGGCTTTCAACTCAGCCTCTTCCTGCTCGGGCAAGTGGCCTGTCTGAGACAGGACGCGCGGGGTGACGAAGATGACGAGTTCGGTCTGTTTCGTATCGGTGTCCTTGGACGTGAAGAGCTTGCCGATCAGCGGCAGGTCGCCGAGAATTGGGACTTTGCGCTTGCTGACATGAGTCTCGTCAAGCACAAGTCCGCCGATGATGATTGTGTCGCCGTCGGGCACGAGGACCATGGTCTCCGCGCGACGGGTGGTCTTGTCCGGGAGTCCGGTGACGGGGTCGACGGCGCTCATCGTGCTGACCTCGGGCTCGAGGTCGACGAGGATATCGCCCTCGCCGCCGGTGTAAGGCGTGATCTCAAGCCGGACGCCGGCGTCGATGAAGTTGCGGGAGCCGCCATACTCGTTCTCGATTGGGATCGAGATGTATCGCTGCTGACCGATGAAGATCTCGGCCTGCTGGCCGGACACGGTCGCTATGCGCGGGTGGGCGCGGATGCGCGCCATGCCTTTAGCTTCGAGGGCGTTGATGCGGGCCGAGAAATCCTGCGGCAGCGTGGCAATGCCCCTGACGGTGATCTCACCGATGGAGGACAGCAACCGCCCCATGAGGCCGTCGTTTTCCCAGTTGACCGCGAGGTCGAATTGCTCCATGGTCGAGTTGGTGAACTCGACCATGAGGACTTCGATCATGATCTGCGCGGCGGGGATATCGAATTGCTCGATGTCGTCGCGGAACTTCTCAAGCACCGGCGTCGGCGCAGAGAGGATGACGGAGTTCTGGTCGCTGTTGGTCTTCACGTGGTCCTGCAGGAAGACGGGCAATAGCGCCTTCGCGCGTGAGGGCAGCACGTACTTCGTCCGGATCGCGTCGATGTCAGAGAGCAAGTATGAGGACGGGGTGCGGGGGATGCCCTCGGACACCATGAAGATTCCGGTGACCTCAGAGCAAGCCAGGCCGTAGGCGGTCATGATGTCATCGATGATCGCGCTGACCTTGGCCTGGGTGAAGTTGACGGTGAGCTTGCGCTTCACCGTATCGTCGACGATCATGCGCAGGCCCGTCTTCTTGGCGAGTGTGGCGAGGAAGAGGTGAGCGTCGCACGAGACGGCATAGGCGTCGATGCCGCCCTCGCCGACCTCAATGTCGAGTTCGTACTCGGGCTCTTTCTTCTCGTCGTCCTTCTTGTCGTCCGCCTTCTCGGCGTCGGCCTTGTCGTCGGGCTTCTTGGCCTCGCCGGCAGCCGGCTTCTTCCCATCGCCCTCGCCGCCGGCAGGCGGCTGAGCAAGGACCGGGATTTGGCAGACGAACAGGCAGAGCAGTCCCACGACAGGGAGCGCGCGGCTCAAACGCATGATCATTGATGACCCTTCTTTACGCCACAAGGCCGGCTATGGGGGACCTCGGTGGGGCTAACAAACAACCCTCTCTGCTCGCGCCGAGTTGAGAAGGTACTTTGGGCCCGTCGGATCCATCGAATCGCTCATTAATCAACACTGGTAAAGACGCTTCTGAGACGAACAAGTTCGGCTATTTTCAGGCTTTCTCCGCCCGGCTGCACAGGTTAGCACTTGGGGCGGGTGAAGTCAATGAGATGCGCCGATTTCACGCGACGAATCAGCGCCCCTCTTCGTAGCGCGTTTCCACCTCGTCAGGCAAGAAAGCACGGTCGAGGAAGGCCAGTCGCCAGAGCGTGCCCGCCCACTCGCGGTCGCCGGTGGATTCGTTGCCCAGCGTCAGCTTGAAGTCAGGGCTCCAGCCGCTCAGGTCGCCTGCCATGAGCTTGTCGATGACCATCTCGCCGTCAACGTAGACGCGGAAGAGCCGAGCGCCGCAGTGCTCGCATGCGGCGAAGGTGACGACCACGTGCTGACGCGGAACGTCGAGGCTGACGAGATTGGCCGGGGTCGGGTATTCGGTGACGGCCGGAGCGGTGTCTGGTTCCGACAGTCGCAGGCGCACCGAGTATGCGTCGTTGTTCTGACCGAGAGTGATGTTGCGAGCGTCGACGCTCGTTCCCTCTGACAGCGTGACGATGCGGGCCGGGCCGCCCTGGCTGAGCGTGTCGGGGGTGAGCCAGACCTCGAGCGTGAATTGGTTGCCGTCGCGGATGGCCTCGTTGACCTTGGTCGCGGCTTCGAGGGACTGCAGGAACAGCGCGGGGTCTGCCTCTGTGGGTTCGAACTCGTCCCACGCCTCCCATTTCAGCGCGCCCTCGTTGGGTTCCGGCAAGAGATCGAGCGGCTCGCCGACCTCGCTGAAGTCGGTGATGCTACCGTCGACGGAATCGCCGAAGGTGTAGAGCGCCAATAGGCCATCGATGTTCTGGGCACAGATCGGCGAGGCAGCGATCAGCAGAAGCAGTGCAGTGGCGAGCGGTCGCATGGGCATCGGAGTGCCTCCAATAGTGAGCGGCATCATTGGTGACGTACAAACGGCGCGTCGCCGGGTTCCAACAATGTCAGGACGCCGCCGCGACTCCAGCATCGGTGGCGATGCGAGACAGGGCCTTGAGTTTGTCGGCGGATTGGGGCTCGAGGTCGAGAGCGTATTCCTGCCCGAGCCACTCGTACTTGGCACCGGCGGAGGGGTTGTAAGGCAGCAACTCGATGGATGAGAGACCGACGCGACGCATGAACTCGGCGATCCCGCGGATGTTCTCGTCGGTGTCGGTTATGCCGGGGATGAGCGGGACGCGAATGGTGGTGGCGACGCCCTCATTGGCGAGGCGCTCGGCGTTGGCGAGGATGAGGTCGTTTGAGGCGCCGGTCCAGCGCTCGTGCTCGGCGGCGTCGATGAGCTTGATGTCGTAAAGGACGAGGTCGGTATGTGGCAGCAGGCGGGCGAGGGTCTCCCACTTGCAGGCGCCGCAGGTCTCGATGGCCGTGCGGATGCCAATGGCCCGACAGCCCGTGAGGA
>CAZKUN010000228.1:0-7327 GCA_964555935.1 uncultured Armatimonadia bacterium
GACGGCTCGCTGTTCACTGTTTACTATTTCACGCTTGGCGATGGCGTAACCCACATTGCGGGCTCGCGCTGGTCGCGCGATTACCGCGGGCCGGACCTGGCGCGCGGCGAAGATGCGGTGCCGAAGCCCGACCCGACTCTCGCCGCCGAGCGCATCGTCGGTGAGGTGCGTCCGCTGCGGGTGGGCCCCTCGCTGATCCACTCGTTCATCCCAACAGAGCCGACCGTGGCCGGGATCGCGATCCGCATATCGGAGAAGAGCAGCGAGATCAGGCAGGACGCCGGCCTGCGCATGGTCGTCAGGAAGGTGGAGGGCAGCGCGTGGTGGACGGAATGGCTCGCATCAACCGACATCATTCCGCCGGCCGATCTGACGATTGGCGGGTGGAACTACTTCCGCTTCGCCGCGCCACTCGACGTCACGCCCGGGGATCTGTATGCTTTCACGATCTACAACGGCGACTACACGGGAGGAGCCAATCCCGAACTGCGCGAGGGGCTTGAGGGGGAGTACGGGTGGTACGTGAACTCCGGTCCGCCCGGACCGGATGACTACCCCAACGGCGGGATTGGGCCGCAATCCGGGCAAGACATTGCGTTCAAGGTCTACGCGGAGGATGGCCCGCTGCCCGAGGATCCGTAGGTTGGAATTGGCTTCAATACCTTAACAACGGGGCCTGTCGCGAAAACTCGTAGAGTTTCCCAGGAGATCCGACCTACGACGGGAACGGCACCAAGCTGGCGCTTGGCGGCACGACGACAACTGCGGACGGCGCCGAGCAACGGCGTCGAAGCTAGAGCTTCGACCTACGACGGCAGACGGCACCAAGCTGGCGCTTGGCGGTACGACGACAACTGCGGACGGCGTCGTGGAAACTTGGTAACTCAGACGCCGAGTTTCCCTGGAAATCCGACCTACGGGGGGCTGGAACCACCTCTACATGTCTAGTCCGCGCCTGTCGATGAACTCTTGAGGGTCGGTCATCTGCTGCTCGATCACAGCGCCGAGCCAGGCTAGCTCCGGAATATCAGCAACCAGCGTGCCAGCGCGCGCGTACCAGGTGGAGGCCGCCTGGTCGTTGCCCAACCGGCGGTGCAGTTCGCCGACAAGATAGGTGTAGACGGGGACGTTCATCTCAGTCGCGTCGTCGGCGGCGAGAGCGTTCTCAAAACGCTCCAGCGCCGCGCGACGGTACTTCGGCTCATCCTCAGCCGGGCCGTCCATCCTGCAGCACCACGCGGCGCGCAGAAACAGGTCGCCGACCACGATTTCCCCCGCCCCTCGCCACGCCTCCAGCGTCGCGTAGAACTCGTATGCGAGTGCGGGGTAGATGGGCTTTTCACGGGTCCGGGGGGCAAGCTCGCGCAACACTTGGGCCTTCACGTCGGGAGGCACCGTTACGTCTTTGTCGAAGACCGAGAGATACCCCGCGTAACCGCACTTGTAGCATGCCTGAACCGCGATCAGCAGGGGCTCAAGACCACCGGCCATGCTGTGCAGATCGGTAGTGAGCGGGCCGAACGTGTTCGAGGACGTGACCTGACATGCCTCAAAGGTCGCTCCGCAACATGGGCACGTCACGTCGACGAGCTTGGACGTGGTCATTGTGGGCCGCCCCTCCCCGGTCTAGCCGATCTCGACCATTCGCTCGACGGACGCGCGGGCTCGGACTGCGATGTCGGCGGGGATTTCGATCTTCGGCTCCAGCGTCTCAAGCGCCGCGACGACCTTCGCGAGGTCCGTCTTCTTCATGTTCGGGCATACGGCAATGTCGAACTCGTAGAAGGTCTTGTTGGGCGAGTTCTTCCGCAGCGGGTGCAGCAGCCCCACCTCGGTCCCCACGATGATCTCGCCAGCATCCGATTCCTGGCCGAACTTCAGCATGCCGCTGGTGCTCAGGACCTCGTCGGCGAGGTCCACGACCTCGGGCTCGCACTCGGGGTGGCACATGAAGACAGCGTCGGGATGCTCGCTCTTCTTCGCCAACACCAACTCAGCGGTAATGTAGACATGGGTCGGGCAGAAGCCCTTGTGGGCGATGATTTTGACGTCCGCCTGGCGGGCGATCCAGTGGGAGAGGTTCCTGTCCGGGATGAAGACGATCTCGTCGGTTTCGCGCGCGACCGCCTCGCAGACTTTCAGGGCGTTCGCCGACGTGCAGCAGACGTCAACCTCGGCTTTCACCTCAGCCGTGGTATTGACGTACGCCACGATCTTCGCGTTCGGATACTCCTCGCGGTATTGCCGGGTCCGTTCGGGGGTGATCATATCCGCCATCGGGCACCCCGCATCGGGCGCGGGGAGAATGACTGTCTTGTCGGGACTGAGGAGTTTGGCCGTCTGGGCCATGAAATGGACGCCGCAGAAGATGATGACATCCGCGTCCGTAGACGCCGCTTGACGGCTCAGACCCAAGCTGTCGCCCGCGAAGTCGGCAATGTCCTGGACCTCAGGAATCTGATAGTTGTGGACGAGAATAACCGCGTTGCGCTGCGCTTTGAGTTCGTTGATTCTCTTGACGAGTTCTATCGACACGGTTCGCCCCTCGCTGCTGGGATCAGGCCCGCGGGACCACCTGAGACGATGAGTATACGGCCTCGCGCCCGGCGGAAGCAAGCCCTCCTGATGCAGGTCTGGGCCGAACTGGACGCGAATCCGGCCGGGAGCCGGCTATCATCGCCGCGAGGGAGCGCTCGCATGGTCGTTATCACCGATTTCCAGCCTGACGACGTTGAGCGGATGGTTGAAATCGCGCCGAACGCATTTGGGGTCTGGGCACGGTACGGCCTCGACCGCACGTTGCCGAGGGATCGCGTCGAGCATCTGTACCGCGAAGAGGCCCGGGCATACGCGGCGAAGGCGACCGCCGAGGAAGCGGATTTCGCGGTCTTCGTGGCTCGCGATGGCGATGACGTGATCGGGTACATCGTCGTGGGCGTGGATGAGGCACTCGGCGATCTGTTTGGGTTCCGCTGGGGGCGGCTGATATCCCTCGCCGTCGACCCTCCGCGCCATGGGGAGCGCACGGGCCCCAAACTCGTGGACCGAGCGATGGATTGGTTCCGCGACACTGAGTGTCGTCACGTGGAGGTATGGACAGACATCAACAACATCGCAGCAATCCGGACCTATGAGGGGGCAGGATTCAGGGTCATATACTCAGGCGTAGCCCTGACGCAGTGGCTCGACTGATGTAATCGCAGTGATTCCCGCGCATTGACCGGAGGGGGAAAACGCGCTATAATGGCGTTGAAGGCCGATTCTCAGCCGTTTTACCTCCGCCGAAGGCCATCGGATGCCCTCGCTTGCAGTCCTCTGGAACACCATCGCGGCCGGGACCCTACTCGACAGGCTGGTCGACGCCGTTGACATACTTCTCGTCAGCTTCATTATCTACGAGGCGTTGATATTCGTTCGCGGCACGCGAGCGGTCTCGCTGATCAAGGGACTCGTGGCGATTCTGCTCGTCGTTTCGTTGACTCGCGGGCTGCCAACGCTGCACTGGATACTCTCCCAGCTCATCCTGCCGGGCATGATCGCAGTCGTCATCATCTTCCAGCCCGAACTGCGGATGACGCTTGAGCGGATCGGGCGCGGCGGCCCGTTGCGCCGGGTCTTCGGTGGGATCGCCAGCGAGCAGACGAGCAACATGGTCAGGGAAGTCGCTGAGGCGGCGGAGGAGCTGTCGGAGCGGAGGATTGGCGCCCTGATCGCCATCGAGCGCGACACGGGGCTCCAGGACGTCGCCAGGAGTGGCCGCCGCATCGGGGCTACGGTGTCGGCAGAGCTGCTGCAGACGATCTTCATCCCGTCCAGCCCGCTGCATGACGGCGCGGTGGTCGTGCGGGATGACGAGGTCGTCGCGGCCGGGTGCGTTCTGCCCCAATCCGACGCCCCCCACCTCCGAGTCTCGACTGGGTTGCGCCATCGGGCCGCGGTCGGTCTCACGGAGCGCACTGACGCCGTTTGCGTGGTTGTCTCCGAGGAGACGGGGGCAATGTCGCTAGCGATGGATGGCGTGCTCGTCCGCGACCTGGATCGCGTTCGGCTGACCGAGAGATTGCAGAATCTCGTTGTGGCTGGCCCCACTAGCGACGGAGGCTTTCGCTTCAGCCTGCCGTGGAAACGCGGAGGGCGCGGCGAATGAACACCCTCACGCGGATCGTCTGCCACAACTGGCCGCTGAAACTCGTGTCACTGGGGCTGGGCGTTACGATTTGGCTGTTTGTCCTTCTCAGCACGAACCCCTGGACAGTTCGCGAGGTCGAGGCGACGGTGGATGCCCATGGCGTGGCCGACGGGTTGCAGGTGATGTCGGTGAGCCCCGACACCGTGCGAGTGAAGCTGGCGGGCCGCAAGCGCAACGTGGAGGCGATTCAAGCCTCGAATGTTGAGGCGTGGGTCCACCTGGGCGGGCGACAGGTTGGCGAGCACGAGACGGGAGTCGCTGTCTCTGCGGGAAGCCTGCCCGCCGGCGTCAAGCTCTGGCAACCGCCGGAGCGGACAGTCCTCGTGGTAGTCGACGAGACGGTCTCGCAGATGCGCCCGGTAAAGCCCTATCGTCGCGGCGAGCCCGCACCGGAATACAAGATTCTGCTCATGGAGTACACGCCCAATGAAGTCTCGGTTGTCGGACCCGCGCGCCTGGTGGCCCAGGTCGTTCGCGTGGCCGCCGAGTTCTTCGTAGCCGGGACGACGAAGACGCGGACGTATACCTGCACGCTCGAGGCCCGGGACGCCAATAACATTCTCGTTTCGGGCGTCGTGATGACGCCAGGCCAGGCCGAGGTTACGCTCAGCGTGGGACGTCGCGTTGTCAAGCAAGTGCCGGTCCTGGTTGAGAACGCGTTGCTCCTGCCGGAGGATCACCGCGTCACGTCAGTTAGCATCGACCCGATGGTGGTGCTCATCACAGGCAGCCCGGCCGTTCTGGATGAGGTCGAGAACGTCACGATCAAGCCGATTGACGTAGCGTCGGATGCCACGGAGGTTGCCGCGCTGTTTAACCTGCCTGAAGGCGTAACGGTCGTGGGGCACGATCTCGTGAAGATCAAGGTTAGCCTCGAGGAGATCGGCCGGTTGCCGCCGGGTCAACCGCAGTGGCGGCCCGCGAGCCCGCCGCCCCGACCGCCTCCTGCCGGTCCTGTGGATGAGGCCCCGGATGAGCCGGAGCCGCCGGCGGAGCCGGACGTCACCCCCGAGCCGGACGTGACGCCCGAGCCGGACGTGACGCCGGAACCGGACGTGACGCCAGAACCCGAGCCGGCTCCGGATGAGCCGGAGCCGCCGGTTGACGAGCCGACGCCGACGGAGGGCCCGGATGAGCCCGAAACCGGCTGAGGCGACACTCAGTATAACCCGAACGCCCTGGGACCAGGGCGACCAGCGCGGCCCAACACCGCGCGAGCAAAGGAAGGTCAGAACATGTGTGGCATTGTCGGATGCATCGGACCACTAGACGCATACAGGATTTGCTATGAGGGGCTGCTCCGCCTGGAGTATCGGGGCTACGACTCCGCGGGCGTTGCCGTGCTGAACGAAGGCCAGATGGATGTCGTCAAGCGCGTTGGCAAGCTCAGCTCGCTCGGCGATGAACTCGAGGCGAACCCGAGGCAGGGCCCCGTGGCGATCGGGCATACCCGTTGGGCGACGCACGGGAAGCCGTCTGAGGTCAACTCTCACCCGCACGTGTCGACGAACGGAAGAATCGCGGTGGTCCATAACGGGATCATCGAGAACTACGCGGAGCTTCGCGAGGAGCTGAAGGCCGAGGGCATGGTCTTCAAGTCGGAGACCGACACCGAGGTCATCGCGCACCTCGTTCAGCGTTACTACGATGGCGACTTGTTCGAGGCCGTGCAGAAGGCGATCGAGGCGATGCGCGGCGCCTACGCCATAGCGGTTATCCACAACGACGAGCCCGACAAGATCGTCGCGGCGCGCCTGCGTTCTCCGCTGGTCATCGGGATTGGCGAAGGCAAGAACTACGTCGCGTCGGACATGGCCGCCGTGCGTCCGCAGACCGACCAAGTCTACATCATCGAGGACGGCGAGGCCGCAGTGGTCACGCAGGACACCATCAAGCTCTACACCGTGAAGGGCGAGCCAATCGAGAAGGAGCCTTACGTCATTCCGTGGCCCGCCGAAGCCGCTGAGAAGGGCGGCCACAAGCATTTCATGCACAAAGAGATCCACGAGCAGCCCGATACCATCGCGGCGTGTCTCGCGGGTCGCGTTCCCGAGGAAGCCGACCGCATTATCCTCGAGAGCCTGAACATGTCCGAGGATGAGATCAGGGGGCTCACGAAGGTCGTCTTGACCGCGTGCGGCACGGCGTATCACGCGGGTCTGGTTGGGAGCTTCTTGATCGAGAAACTGGCGCGCATCCCCGCGCAGGCCGATCTCGCGGCCGAGCTGACGGCTCGCGATCCGGTGCTGCACGAAGGGACGCTCGGGATTGTTGTCAGCCAGTCGGGCGAGACGATGGACACGCTTCTCGCGCTACGCGCGCTGAAAGCCAAGGGCGCGAAGACGGTCGCGGTCGTCAATCGCGTCGACACCGTCATCGAGCGCGAGTCCGACGGCGTGGTCTACATCCAAGCCGGTCCGGAAATCGGCGTTGCCAGCACGAAGGCCTACACGGGTCAGGTGTTGACGCTGACCTTGATCGCGATCCACCTCGCGGAAGTCCGCGGGACGGTGGCGCCCGAGGAACTGAAGAAGTTGCGGGAAGCCCTGCTGGCTCTCCCCGAGCAGGCGGCGGAACTCCTCACCCGCGAGGACGACGTCAAGGTCCTCGCCCAGAAGTACCACAAGCTGCACAACGCGCTGTATCTCGGTCGTGGCGTGAACCTGCCATCGGCCATGGAGGGCGCGTTGAAGCTGAAGGAGATCAGCTACGTCCACGCGGAGGCGTACTCGGCCGGTGAGATGAAGCACGGTCCGATCGCGTTGGTCGAGCCCTCGCTTTACACGGTCGCTGTCGCGACCAAGGGCGAAGTTTACGACCAGATGGTCGGCAACATGCAGGAGATCATGGCGCGTAGCGGCCCGGTTATCGGCGTGGTCAACGACGGCGACGAAGAGATTCTCGAGCACCTGGACGATCCGATCAAGGTGCCGGAGTGCAACGAACTCGTCTCGCCGGTGGCGATCGCGGTCCCGCTGCAACTCCTGGCCTACCACATCGCGGACATCCGAGGTGAGGACATCGACCAGCCACGCAACCTCGCGAAGACGGTTACGGTCGAGTAGCGCGACGTCTGAGCAGCCTGAGAACAGAAACGGCGGGCGCCTCTCGCGAGAGGCGCCCGCCGTTTCTGTTCTC
>CAZKUN010000228.1:7337-14581 GCA_964555935.1 uncultured Armatimonadia bacterium
GTACTGCTATTCGTTGGTTAGCGGGTCACCTTGCAGAGCAACACCTCAGCGAGGCCACCAGCCGGGAGAAGCTCGACCTGAGCGCCGCTGAGGGCAGCCATCGGGCCTGCCTGCAGGCTGAAGCTCATGCCGCCCGCCCCGCCGATCAGCCAACCCTTGATCTCATACAGGCTCTTCGAACCGCCGCTGAACAGCGGGAGGTCGGTGCCGTATGGGCTGACGTCAGGCATCTGATGCACGGACGTGTGATCGAACGCCTCGACCGGGAAGACCATCTGCTCGCAGACCGAACCATCGAGGCCCACCGAGGCGGTTGTCTCAGCCAGGACGCCCCCGGTGTTGTCGAGCAAGCTCACGCGGATCTCGGTGTCGCTCCAGAGGTCGTTCCACGTCTGGATCGCGTCCTCGTCCAGGTAGAGCTTCACCGGCTGCGTGTATCCGCCGCCCTTAGTGACGATGTCAAGCCGCCCGCGGCCCGCTGTGGCGCCCATCAGCCCGCCGGGAGTGCCGCCTTCGCGCCAGGGGCTACCCTCTTTGCTGAGTGGCTTCAGGCGTCTGGCAGCTTTGTCCGGGAAGGTCTTGGTGGAGTGAATGACGACGTTCATTCGAACGTCGGCTCCCTCGGCCTCGTGAGTCACGACGCCGAGTTGGGGAAGTCCGACCGTGGCGGAGAAGCAGTTGGTGGTCGCGTATTCGTAGAGTTCCTCGACGGCGAGGTGCTCGCGCGCGATATGCTCGACTTCAGCCTGCAGGCGATCCGCAAGGCCGCCACCGGGCGTACCGCGCTTCACCTCGGCGACCGCGCCGCCTTCTCGGTAAATGCGGCCCAACTGCGTCCACTGGCTCGCCGTGTACTGCTTCGGCTCTCCGTCGTCGCGGGTCAAGTACACATCGGGAAGGTCGATGCGCGCAGCGCCTTCCTTCACCAGGAATTCGCTGTAGGTCAAGCGCAGGTGTTCAGGGGGCTCAGTCTCCGAGTGGGCGAGCTGGCCGCCACCCCCGCCGCCGCCCATACCACCCATGCCACCGCCCATACCGCCACCCATGCCACCGCCGCCACCCATCATCCCGGCTGGGGGGCCGCTTGCGCCGCCGCCGCTTCCGCCGCCCATGCCAGGAGGCGGGCCTTGCGCGATGTTGCCAGTAATGGAGATTGCTATCAGCGCGACAGCCGCGAAAGCAGCTGCGCCAGCTATGTACAGTGCTCGTCTGCTAGTCAACTGAATCACCTCTCAGGCCCGACAAAGCGGCAGCGCCCACTGCCCACTTGAGTATACCTGCCGCTAACCGGCAAGTCAAGCCACTCGCAAGCGCTCCCGTCGGTGCCGTTAAGCGCGTTATTCGCCGTGGCTTCGGGCATGTCCTCCACGCGGCCGGCGCGGTCGCGAGGTGATTGACGCAGGCTGCGCGAAGCTCTACGACCATAGACGCGGCTGGGAGGCCAATCAGTGCGGATCACACGCATATTGCTGACCGTGATGGCTGTCACACCGGTGGCGGCCCGCGGCGACATGGAACTCGCACGCGATGGGGCTCCGATCGCGGCCATCGTTGACGGGAGCACGCCTGACCTCGCGCGCTCCGCGGCGACCGAGCTTCAGGTGCACATCGCGCGGATGTCGGGGGCTGAGCTTCCCATAGTCACTCAACGTGTCCCAGGGCAACCGACCATCTTCGTGGGTGGAGACCCGGCTTTCGAGCGCCTCGGCACCACATCCGACGCGCTTGGCCTCGGCGACGAGGGCTTCATCATCCGCAGCGTCGAGGACGACCTCGTCCTCGCGGGCGGGAGCCACTTGGCTACTCTCTACGCGGTGTACGACCTGCTGGAGGACGACCTCGGATGTCACTGGTTCTGGCCTGGTGAGATCGGCGAAGTGGTGCCGGAGCGCTCAACCATCGTCTTGCCCGCGCTCGACCGGGTCGAGCGGCCCAGCTTTGCCATCCGGTGGATTGGCAGTGGCGATTTCGCTCTGAGGAACCGGATGAACGTACAGACTAACGAGCCGGACGATTTCCAGGTCAAGTGGTTCGTACACACTTGGCTCAGGCTCGTTCCGCCCGCGGATCATGCCGACGCGCACCCCGAGTATTACGCCGAGATTGGTGGGAAACGCGCCGATCCGCGAGGCGACCGTCTCGTCAATCTCTGCACGTCTAACCCCGAGGTCGCGGCTGTCGCCGCGCGCACGATCGACGATCTTATGCAGATCGAGCCGGGGATTGATATGATCAGCGTGGATCCTGAGGACACGCAGGAGTTCTGCCAGTGCGCGAAGTGCGTGGCCCTGTATGGCGACGCCACGTTGGCGTTTGAGCAGCGCGAGTCTCTGCGTGTATTTGACTTCACGAATCGCGTCGCTGAGTTGGTTGCCGATGACTACCCCGATCTCACCATCAAGACCATCGCGTATCACACGTACGTGCGGCCACCCGCGGACCCGGATTGGCGCCCCGCGGACAACGTGGCTGTACAGTTCTGTCGCTTCATGTGCCACAACCACGCTCTCGATGATGCTACGTGCCCGGACAACCGTGGCTTCGACGCGTGGTATCGCGAGTGGCTTGGGCGCACGAGCCGGGTGATGTTCTACGAATACTACTGGAAGGTCTCCTGGGTCGGGCTGCCCTGGCCGATCAACCGCATGCTCCGGGCCGACATGCCGAGATTCCAGCGGGATGCGCTGCTTGGGATCGCAACGCAGTTCAACACGAACTACGCGACAAATGGGCTGGGGTACTGGTTCGCGGCCAAGCTCGCGTGGAATGCCGACGCCGACATGGACGAGTTGGTGGCGACCTACTATCGCGAGTTCTTCGCGGAGGCCGAAGCGCCCGTTGCCGCGTACTACGAACGGCTGGATCGGGCGGCGGAGACGACGGGCGTTCACATCGCCGGACAGCGTCCGTACGCCGACATCCTGAAGCTCTTCACCCCCGAGTTGCTCGACGATCTGGAGGCGCATCTGGCCGAGGCGGCCGACCTCGCGAAGTCCGGGCAAGTCCGGGAGCGGGTGGCGATGCTGACGTCGGGGGTGACTTACGCTCGGATGGTGCGGGAGTATGTTGCGGCCGTGCGGGACTCGGGCGAGGTGGATCCCGATCACCCGTGGACGGCGATGCATCCGGAAAACACCCAGCGCGCCAAGGATGTTGGCGAGCCGCTCGCGCAAGCGATCCGAGATTACCTCGCCCTGCCCGAGAACGGGCCCTCGCTCGACCAGCCGAACGGGTACACGGAAATCCTGCTGAATCCCGCGAACGTGGTGGGATTCCTGGCCGGCGGCGCGGAGGGTGAGGTGACTCTCACCAAGCGTCAGTGGCTCGAGCGCGAGGGAAATGAGGTCAAGGTTGGCGAGATGCCTGAGACGTTCTCGATCTGGGTCTATGGGAATGACCTCGACTTCGTGAACGCGACGCCCGAGCACGCGCTCGCCATGAGGGGGCCCGATGGCGAATGGGAAGTCGTGGGCCACGTCGGGAACACGACGCCCATCGGCGATGGGACCAGCATGTGCTTCGTGGCTTCAGGCATTGACGCGAAACGCTACCTAAGGGAGCCGAAGCTGGAGTTGCGCTTTACGAACGAGCCCGAGGGGCCCTACGCCTCGCGCGTGTTCGCCCTATACATCATGCCCGACGCGCCCGACACGCCGCCGGAGGAGGCGACGACTCGCGTTGATGAGGATCTCACCACGGTCCGCGCCGAGAGCGCCGGGTTCACTGAATACGGCTATCGGGGCTTTATGAGCCTCGAATCCGCTGAGTGGATCGTTCCGCTGGAGTTCGTGGGGTTTGGGGAGTAGGGGCCTACTCCCCGTCGCCGAGGTACTTCAGCAGGTTGCTGACGACGCGCGCGGCGATGGGGTCGGTGACGGCGGCGGCGGTATCCAGTTCGGAGACGATGACCTTGCCCTTCCCGAGTTGCGCCTCGAAGACGACGGCTGCCGTGTGATCCTGGACATCCGTCGGATGGGCGAGGTAGCCGTGTGGTCGGATGGCCGTCGCGAGGACGCGGACGCCGTCCACAGGTTTGAGCAGGAATCCCCCGGTGGCCGCTACTGGGATCTCGCCAGGCTCACCGTTGAACCAGCAGATATCCCACGGCTCCAGGCCATCGAGGATCGGCGACGCCTCGTCCTCGAAGTTGACGATCTCAGGCCTCCACGGGACCTCCGAGACGATGACCTCGGGCAGCAACCGCGCGACATGCTCGCCCGCGTTCATGATGAGCACGCGCCCGCCGCCCTCGACGAACTGCTGCAGCTCCGGGCGGGCCTTGAGCGCGTCGATGCCGTCTCTTCCCCGCGCGACCAGCGTGCCCCCCTCACCGGCGGTCAGTGGCTCCACCGCCGCCTGGATGACGGCGTCGCGTCCGGCCCACTCGCTGTCCGCGCCGACCATGGGGTAGGCGTTGCGGGCGAGTTCGGTCTCCCCTATCTTCAGCACCAACTGCAACTCGTAGTCGTTGCGCTCGGGCTCGCCAAGTTTGTCGGGCACGGGCAGCGTGATGCTGACGACGTGCTTGTCATAGTAGCCCACTGGGGCGACCTGAGCCGCCGCCCGCACGAGCGGCACGCCGCCGGGCTGCACGATGGATGCCTCGAGTCTTGAGGAGGGCAAGTCGAGGCCATCGGGCGAGTCGTTGATCACGTAAACGTCGCACTCGATGCTCTCGCCCTCGTAGAAGTGGCGTCGCCGGAGATCGGCTGAGACGAGGATGGGAGCCATCGCCAACCGCATCGCCTCGTAGGCTGGGTACGGTTCGTGCGATTCGGGCAGGAATGGGAAGCGGAACCAGTTGGAGTTCGAGAAATGGAGCTTCCCGCAGAGCCGGTCTCTGTGCCGCCGCGCGACCTCGGTCAGCTCCTTCGCAAGCCAGGCGTGGCGGTCGAGGAACACGCTTGGATCCCGGTCCTCGTACGCGTAGTCACCGACCCATGCTTGCGGCACGTAGTACTTGTCGATGTACTTGCGCGTGGGATGCCCCGTATCGTTGTTGGGGTATCCGGTGGCGAACTCTTGGCTGATCGCCGGGCGCGCTCCGCTGAAGCGCTCCTCCAGCGGCGCCGGGGCATCCGGATCGGCCGCGGGATCGGGGTAAAGGTGCCAAGGTGATGGCCAATACCACCCGTAGTAGAGGTGGGCGTCGTCGATGTCGCCGTCGTCGAAGCCATTCGGCTCGATCTCGGCTGCGTACGTCTCCGGGTCACGCACGTAGCCCGAGTCGCAGACGATCGGGCGGGTTGGATCGATCTCGCGCATATTGCGGATCATCCGCGTGGCGATTTCCCACTTGCGTTTGCGGAGTTCTGGGTCTTTCGCTCGGTACCAGTAGCTCTCGTTGTTGAGCGTCCAAAGCAGAATGCTCGGGTGGTTGCGTAGACGGCGCATGACGCCCGTCCATTCCGATTCCCAGATCGCCAGCAACTCATCCGTCGGCGGGTCGGCGTCGTCGCCCATGACCCACGGCCAGACGCCCTCCATGCAGACGCCAACTCCGTACTCATCCGCCGCGGTGAGCCACGTGGGGGTGAACGACGAGCCGTGCGCGCGCAGCACGACGGTGTTGCCGTCATGCATGCCCCGCATGAACGATCGCGCAACCTCGCCATCGTTCGGGCTGAGTCCGGAGGGAGCGTGGTTCGCTCCGCGCAGCCAATAGGGCCGATCGTTGAGGTACAGCCTGTTTCCGCGCACCTCAAACGTGCGGAAGCCGATCTGCTGCTCGATTGCGTCGGTCACTTCACCCGTTGGCGAGGTCAGCTCGAGTCGGAGCGGGTATAGATTCGGATCGTCGGGCGACCACGTGCGCGGGGCGATGCCCGTCGCCTCCAACGTGGCGGTCTCACCGGTCACCTCGGCCTCAACCTGGGCGAGGCCGATGTCTGTGGCGGGATCGATGACCGTGCCACGCACGTGCCAGCCATCGCCTTCGGTTCCAGAGATCGCGATGTCCGCGGCAAAGCCGTCGGATGCCGTCTTCACGAACACGTCAGCCATATGCGCGGGCTCGGTGGAGATGAGCCTGACGGGTTGCCAGATACCCGCGGAGCGCTTGTACATGCCTCGCGGGAGTGACTGAAGCATCTCGCGCGTGACCTCGACCGTCACCGCCGTGCCGAGGATCTCGTTGGGGTTTCCCTCGCCCTGCCAGGCCGCATCCGATACGAATACGGTCACGAGGTTCTTTGCGCCAAACCGCGTGGCTTCGGCGGGAAGTTCGATTTCGAGCGGGGCGAACATGCCGACATGTCCGCCGACGTGCTGCCCGTTGTACCAGACCTCGCAGCGCATGGCGACGGCATCGAACTGCAACGACAATCGTCTGCCGGAGTACTCCTTCGGGATCTCGATCCACTGCCGATACCAGCCGGCATGAGTCTCGTACGGGTCGAAGGACAGCGCGTCCATGCGCTGCTGTTCGAGCCGATCCCACCAATCGGACGTGCCCTCACCCGGCCCGTAGATCCACCAGCGGATCGGCGTCCAGAATGTCGGGACGTCGATCCCGTGCCATCGGGCGTCGCTGGCCTTCGGCTCGCGAGGGTCGCGGCGTTCGTCTCGTTCCTGATCCGGCAAGAAGAGCCACGTGCCATCCAGCGAGATGGTCTGGCGCCCCGGCTCGGCGCGCGGCAGGCGAATGGGTTTGTGCGCGCCGCGCGTCCTCGCGCGCTGTTGCGCCCGGTCGGGACCGGGGCGGGGGGCGCGTTCCTGTTGGCGTTGCCACCGCGCGGACGCCGTGGCGTAGAGTTCGGGGTTGGCGGCTTGCGGCTCAAGCGCCACCCACGCGACGCTGCAGCCCGCGCTGCCGGCGCCCTGATCGGCGCGCAACGTGAGCTTCAGCTTCCCATCAGACACGGTGACGGGGCGAGCGAGGAGATGGACCGCGCCGGCGGCCACGCGCGCCGCGACGGTGGGATCGGTCTCGTCGTCGACATAGACCTCGAAATGAGTGGCGAAGGCCACATCACCGCCCGCCATGAGCAGCGAGTACGTGCCGTCTTGGGCGTCGATGGTGAAGGATGCCTTGGGCACGTCGTGGGCGGCGGAGATGGTCGTGTCAACGAGCGCGTCATCACGAAGCCCCCGAGTCCGCGCCAGCGCCGACATATCCTGCGACCAGCCATAGCCGAGGTCGGGAGAGTACAGACCACCTGTCGACGGCTTCCAGCCCGGCGGCGTCGGCCCGGGGGCTTGGAAGTTGACGCGGACGGCCTGGTCCGACAGCGCGTTGGTGTCGA
>CAZKUN010000229.1:0-14537 GCA_964555935.1 uncultured Armatimonadia bacterium
ACAGGACGAGCATGAGCAGCAGCACGAGTCCCAGCGCAATGCCGCCGTCAAGCTTCCACGACAGCCTCGGTCGGGGCGTGGGTTCGTCGGCTGCGGTCTCCGGCGTGTCTCGGTCGGGTTCAGTCATTGCGTGTCCGCCGCCTGGCAAGCGAGTAGCCGCCCACGATGGCAATTGCTGTGACCGCGAGCAGCGAGACGAAGGCTCCGGCTCTGAATGACGCGGGATCGTAGACCATCTGCACGCTCCGACACGACCGCGTGATCTCGGCGGCGCGCTGGACGAAGTTGGCGCGCAGAATCGGAGACTCCTCCCCTGCCGCGAACGCGTGCCATCCAGGGAAGTAACTCTCCGCCACCACCAATAGTTGCCCCGGCTCGAAGTCGCCCTCAACCACGACCCGGTTCTGGGCATACTCGGAAATCCGACAGTCTCCGGCGGGCAAGCCGACGGCATCCGATCTGTCGGCGCCCGTCAGGATCACCGCGCCCGCGGGGTCGAATTCCGGCGATGACACCACGCTGAAAGCGGCTTCCTCATCCGCGACGACACGCGCGGCCCGGGCAACGCGCGCTCGCGGGAGAGCGTCGTCGTTGCGATAGAGCCATCCCTCGCGACTGGACACCAGCCGCAACCCATCGACACCGCCCAAGTCGGCCGCCGACTGAATGTAGCGGACGGACAACATGTCGATCACCGGATGCGAAGGGTCGGGCTGCGGAAAACCGAGCACGGTGGCATCGATAGCGTGAATGAGGCGGTCGTAATCGCCAATCTTCAGCGAGTCAGAGCCCTGCACGTCATGCAGCCCAAAGATCATCGGCGTGTTTGGACTCATCCGACGCACGCCATCCTCACCGAGCGCCAACACGCGCGGGTAGTCGGGGTCTTGCGCGATCGTGTCGACGACATCGGTGCGGACGTGCAGGTATGCTGGATCCACGGCCGGCGTGAACTTGTCCGTGAAGATGTACAAGTCCGCCGCGAGCAACGCGACCAACCCCAGGCCGATAGCGCGCGAGCGCTTCGTGGCCAATGCCACGAGCCCCGCCGACAGCCCGCACGGCACGGCGAAGCGCGCAATCTGAAGCGTCGTGTAGGCGCCGACACCCGGCAGCGCCTCCTCAAGCCCGCCAGTCCTGACCCATACGAGCGCGCCGCCGACCAACCCGACAAGCCCGATCGTCGCACCGGCCATGGTTGCATAACGCGCCACGCGCGGCCGGGAATCGCCCTCGCAAGCCTCAAGCAAGCCGTGCAATCCAATGGCGCCGAGCACGGAGAGCGCCGTGGATGACATCAGGATCTGACGCGTGACGCCCGAGAGTGACTTCGCGCCAGGCACGAGGTAGTAGAAAAGGGCGTAAACAGGCGTCCCGAAGGCGAGCGCGATTCCAAGCAGAGCGATGCCTACCCAGAACCAACGGCTGCGTCCGCGCCCAAACAGAACGGCAGCCGGCGCGAGGAGAATGGGCCCGACGCCTACATACCAGGCGGTCTCGGTATAGGCCCTGTAGACGCCGCCAAGCTCCGCGCCCCAGTGATTGTAGTCGACCGGGTTGCCGAAAACATCAGGCAGCAGCGCGGTGAGCAGGTGTTGCCACGACATGGCGTTCGCGATGTGGGAGGCATAGGAGAAGCCACCCGCGCGGTGCGAGAGGAGCGCCAGCTCGACGGTTGGAATTAGCTGGATGCCCGCCATCAGAGACCCGACTGCCACTGCGCCCACACATGCCGCGAAGCTTCTCAGCGCCAACTGTCTCTCGCCGCCGAACCATGTTTCCACAAGTCGGAAGATCACGTACATGGCGAACAGCCCGAGGCAGATTATCGAGATGTGCAGGTTGCCCGCCAGATACTGGAGCCCCACGAACGGCGCGCACAGCCCCGCCCACCCGACATTGCGTCGGCGCAGCGTCAGCTCAAACGCAACCAGCATTCCCGGAAGCCAGATGGGCACGGATCTGAAGCTCGGGAAGCACAGCCACCCGATGATGAAGCCGTTGAACATGAAGGCGACGCCGCCCAGCAGCGCGGCCAAACGCCTCAGCGCCAGAACTCGCAGGAACCAATACATCAACGCCCCCGCGATGAAGAACGCCAGCGCGCTCGCCCAGCCCAGAGCATGGTCCGTCGGCATCAGAGCGTGGAGCCACGTTTCCGGATAGAAGACAGCGGACTGGTTGTTCGCGACGAACGGGGTGCCCGACAGCATGTGCGGGTTCCAGAGCGGGATCACGCCCTCGCGCAGACTTTCGCCGGCGAACTTGCGCCAGGGGTAGAACTGCTGAATCGCGTCGAGGATGGGATTGGCGGCTCGACTGAACTCTGGGAATTCGCGCGCGTGGTGCTTCCACGGCTCCATTATGAGCAGCAGGTCGCCTGGGACCATCGCGCGCCCAGCGAGGGTCACGCGCCACATGAATCCCACCGATAGCGCCGCAATGATGAAGAGCGGCGGGAACTCGCGCTTCAGCCAATCACGCGTCGTCATGCGCCTCTCTTCCGCGGCTCTTGGTGACTCGAAACAGCGTCACATCGCCCGAGCGATGCGCCACTCGCAAGTGTGGCATCGCGGCGAGCGCTTCCGCGGCCATGCCCGGTCGGTATTCGGCGCCCGTGGGCAAACTGCCCAAGTAGATGCGATCCTCAATCGGCCCCGCGATGACGTACGTGACGCCAAACACGTCGAGCAGATGCTCGCGCGACTCGGCATCCGCCGACGCGCTGAAGAACCGCGTCACGGCGGGGAGAGCGTATTTGTGGAACGGCAAGCCAATCGCTCGGTCGCGCGGGACGCTCGGGTTCAGGTGGATGGTCTCCGCCCAATGGCCCGCGACGACTCGACAGGGCGTCAGCGCGGGAACATGACTGCCCAGCATCGACGAGCACATCACGACATCGCTCCTCGACCCGATCTCACTCAGCGTTCGGCATGCTTCGTACTCGCCCGGATCGAGGTAGAGCTGAGGCATCAGCACCCCGGCCAGATCGGCGTTGTTGGTGCGGACATGGTGCAGACAGTCGGCGAAGAACAGCACGTTCGAGGGCATGCTAAGCAGAAGCACGGCCAGCGCGACGACGACCAGCCTGGCCTCGACCGACCCCTGGGCGCTGGATCGGCGCTCCAGCCAGCCGCCAAGCCCCTTCGCGAGCGCGACAGCGGCCAGCAGACAGATGGGGAAATGCAGCCCCTCGACCGCCTTGCGTTGCCATGGCACGGGCAAGTAGATGATGGCGCTGGCCGCGATGAACCACGGGATCAGATGAGCGAGTCGACCGCGTTCGGGCGCCTTGGTGCGCCAGAGCCAGATAATCCCCCCGAGCGCCAGCACCCACGAGATGCCATACCCCGTGATGTAGTCGCCAATTGGCCCGGAGAGAGTCTCCGTGTCAGCCTTCGCGCGGTAGACAGGATCGGCATCCATGACATGCCACTGATACGCGACCGCGGGCAACGTCATGGCGAACATGATGGCGTAATGACCAAGCGCCCGCCACGTGGTGCAGCGTCTGGTAGCGACGGCGATGGCCAACCAGGCAATCACCGTGAGATGCACGCCGATGATGTCATACGTGTGCGCGTTGGCCAGGAGCAACAGGCACGCGCCCGCGGCAAGAGCCCACCGCGCGCGGCCCGTGTCGATCGCCCGCATCGCGGTGACCAGCGAGAGGCAGATGAGCCCCATCGAGAAGGCAAACAGCGGATTGATCAATAGCGAGGCGAACGTGATCGCCTCGGGCTGATAGACCCACCCAGCCCCGTAGTCGATCGGATGGATCGGCGAACCGTTGCCGAATGACAAGTAGAACAGCCATCCGAGGCCCGAGCCGAGGCTTACCAGGGCGACGGAGATCCACCGGAAAGCCCGGTCTTGGCTGAACGTGCAGGCGAGCAGGAAGAACGAAACGAGGCAGAAACTCCCTGCCAGGACGCGGCCGATCTGAAACACCTGGGGTGGCGCCAGATTCGCCACTCTCGCCAGGCTCCCGAGTCCGAACAGGAAGCAGTTGAAGCTGAGGCCCTCGTGCGGCTCGGTCGTGTACTGGTTGTGGTTGGTGATGCTCCCGTCGGAGACTTGACGGATCCACTGGAGATAGGCGTTGCCGTCATCGACCGCCGAAATGAGCCCGCAGAAGTAGCGCCCCTGCGCGAGGACGCTCCCCTCCACATACGGCCAGGAGGTGATGAGCATCATCAGCAGCGACCAGACGATGGCGATGGTCAACTCTCGACGGGTGATGGTGGGCATGGTCAATCGGTATCTTCAACGCGTAGGCGAGATTCCCTGTGCCCTCTTCCCCACGCCACGCATCCAGCCATCGCCGCGAGAGCGATGAGAGAGATGAACATGCCGGCTTTGAAGGACGATGGTTCGTAGACCAAGTCGACCGAAGACGCATCGTCGGGCAGCTCCACGGAACGGAAACTCGGCCGGTCGAGCTGGGGGCTCAGCTCCTGCAGTCCAGCGAACGCGCGCCATCCGGGGTAGAAGGTATCAGCAATGACCAGAGCCGAGTCGGCCGGGAACTGTTGCACGTCGAGCCGCAGATGACACGGATCGCCAAGCGACGACGCGCCCACTGGGCGATCTGCCCACGACTTGCAGGACACGTACTGGCGCTCCTTCGCCTGCAGGTTCTCGTAGATCCTCACGCCACTGCCTTCCCAGTCGAGACGGAAGCGTTCTTCCTCCAACTCCCAGCGACCAGGCGTCACAATCCATCGCACGGCGGCTTCGTTGAGAGCCTCCTCGCTGAGTCTGTCGAGCAAGCGCATGTTCCCGTTCGCGATTGGCGCGATGCCGTCTGGACTGATGGCGGTCGCAAGCCGATCGTAGACCTTCGGCAGGAGCGAATCGTAGCCCTGAACTGAGTCGTAGCCATAGGCCGAGGCTGCGTTCGGCGGGAGCAGCGCGTTGGGCAGGCGACCGATCGTCCACGCCGCGCGAGGCGTCACCGCCAGGACCCGTCCCGTCTTGCTGCGCTGCGCGAGCTGAGTAGCCACCGCGGACCCGGGGTAGACGCGATCTCGCTGCGAGAGCGGCAAGAAGCCCTTCGCCCAGCCGAAGACATCGACGAGAACGAGGACCACGACGACCATCATCACAGCCGGCGCGATGCGTCGGAGGCGTCCCTCGGAGGGCGCCTTCCGCGTGATGAATCGTCCCAGCCAATCGACGCCGAACGCCGCCAGCACTGACGCGCCGAACGTGTAGACACATAGGATCCGCGAGAAGCCGCCGGCCTTGCCGATGCCCGGCACGTAGTAGTAGAGAATCGCTGACGGCAACCCCGCCATCGCCGCCCACAGAGCGATGCAGGTGACGCCCCCGAAGAGCCACGCTCGCCGAGAGCGCGACGCCACCAGCCCGACGAGCGCGAGCAACAACGTGAGCTTGCCGACGTAGCCGCATGTCTCGCTGTAGGCGAGCCCTTGGGCCGCCCAATCAGCCGGCTTGCCGAGCGAGTCCGGCGAGACGAGGGTCGAAAGCATCTGGGGCTGCAGCGCGCGATCCGCCCGGAACTCAAAGCCCGCTGCATCGGGTTTGACCGCGCCGCGCGGACTCAGGCCCGCAAGCTCGAACGTCGGCAGCAACTGCACCGACGCGATGGCAATGCCAAGAACCGGAGCCAGGGCCCCAAGCGCCACCGGACGCCAGTTGCGGCCCAGCAGCGCGTGAACCGCCCGCGCAAGCGCGTGGGCCGCCGCCGTTAGCCAGACGTAAGCGGCGACTTGAAGATGTCCCGCAAGCAGCGCCAGTCCCAACGCGCCGGCGAGCAACAGCGCGTCGCCCACGCGCCGACGGCGGAAGAGGCGCTCGATGGCCCAACACGCCGCGGGCAGCCAGGCGACCGTGCAGATGAGCGTCGGAAGATGGGTCCACGTGACGATGAAGCCCCCGAAAGAGAACGCAATGGCGCCGACCAAGCCGGCCCACGCGGACAGACGCATCTCACGGGCAAGCAGGAAGACGAAGACACCGGCCAGCAGATAATGGAGCGCGGCAACAACGCCGAACGCGTAACGCGTCTCTATGACGAGGAGCACCCAGTTGGGGGGGTAGAAGACGGCCGACTGGCCGTTCGCGATCATCGGGTAACCGCAGAACTGGTGAGGGTTCCATAGTGGCACGAGTCCCTGGCGCCCCATCCGCGCGCAGAACGCTCGCCACGGATAATACTGGGCCATTCCATCCCACAGCAGCGCGTCCCACGTGGCCTCCGACGGCGGCGAGGCCTCGGCTCTCCATGGCAGCATATTGGCCTGAGCGTCACCCAGGAGCGGTGCCTTGTCGCCGAATAGACACGGCGCCCAGAACGCGACCACGCATGCCGACAGCACGGCGAGCGCGAGCCAATCAGTGCGGGAGAAACGATGTTCTGGTTTGCTGCCAGAGGGGGGGAGCACGGTGGCCTCCGCCAGAGGAGATGAACGG
Organism: uncultured Armatimonadia bacterium; assembly: GCA_964555935.1. GTDB lineage: Bacteria > Armatimonadota > Zipacnadia > Zipacnadales > VGFC01 > CAZKUN01. Next base: position 6,439 of record CAZKUN010000229.1, read on the forward strand.
GTTCCGCCGGGCGGCGTCACCGCGCCACTTCGGTCTCCACGGCGGATGGCAACGGCTTCGGGGGAGTCTGCCGGTGAGACATCGCAAACACCATGACACCCACCATGATGATCGCCAGTCCGGCCCATCGCAACGTCGGCACCGTCTCACCGAGAAAGCGCCAGGCCAGCACGGTGACGAGGACGTAGCTGAAAGCCACCAGCGGATACGCGTAGCTCAGGTCCAGACGAGAGAGAGCGACGATATACAGCAGCGAACTCGTGCCGTAACAGAAATACCCGCCAAAGACCCGGATGTTGGTGAAGATCGACGCCAGAACCGTCAGCGGCGCCGGCTTCTCGCCGAGTTGCTTCAGGCCTGCTTTGAGGAGGATCTGCCCCGTTGCCCCGAGACATATCGCCACCATTAGCAGACCTAGCGCGAGGATGATCATTCGTCGGTTGGGTTGACCTTCCATGGATGGTAACAACGGGCCTGGGCAGGTGGTTTACGTGGCCCGCCCCGTACATGCCTTGTCATTCGCGTCCGGGACGCAAGTATCAGCGCACACTGGCGCGAGCCCTTCGGGATGAAGGGCTCGCGCTCGTGCGATCAGATTGACCAATTGGCAGGACGACCTACGCGCCGAGAAGCTCGCGCGCGGTCTCGACCGCGGAGGCCGCATCCGGAGCATACCCAGCCGCGCCAATCTCGTCGGCGTAGTTCTGGGTGACCGGCGCGCCACCGATGATGACCTTGGCTTTGTCGTTGACGCCGGCTTCCGTCGCCGCGTCGATGACGTCCTTCATCGAGGGCATCGTGGTGGTCAGCAGCGCCGACAGAGCGACGAGCTGAGCGCCATTGTTGATCTCTGCAACAAATGTCTCAGGAGCAACGTCGACGCCGAGGTCGCGGACCTCGTAGCCGGCGCCTTCGAGCATCATCGCGACGAGGTTTTTGCCGATGTCGTGAAGGTCGCCCTTCACGGTACCGATCGCGACGATTCCTGCCGGCTGAACATCGCCCTCGGCGAGCAGAGGCTTGATAATATCCATGCCTGCGTGCATCGCGCGAGCTGCGATGAGAACCTCAGGAACGTAGAACTCATTCGCTTTGAACTTGGCGCCAACCACGTTCATCCCGGCAACGAGTCCGTTGTCGAGAACTTCCTTGGCCGTGGTGCCGCCATCTACGGCTGCCTGCGTCAACTCGGCGACTTTGTCACGGTCTCCGGCGATCAACGCGTCTGCTATTGCCTGCAAATCTGCCATGTTACACAGCCTCCTGCTGGATGGACAGTAACCTTCCCGATGGCTTCCGGCGGGCATTCCACTCGGTCGCCACGGATACCTTCCATGGTATAGGGAATCTTTTCCCTCACGCCGACGGGAACATCATCGTCTCCATAAACAACATCTGGAAGTCCGCTCGCGACGACAGCTCAATGTGGACACAGTCCTCAGCGAGGCCGACGGCGCGGGTGCGTTCTTCCGTTGATGCCAATGCCAGTACGGCTCCAGCTCCGGCTGCGTTACCGACGGCAGCAATACGTGTCAGCGGCAGCGGCGGGACAAGCCCAATTCGGACCGCGCTCCGGCGATCTATATACGATCCGAAGGCGCCCGCGAGTAGTATACGGTCAAGGTCGGTCGCCTGCAAGCCCAATTCCCCGACGAGCGTATCAAGCCCTGCACGCACGGCGCCCTTGGCCAGTTGAAGCTGCCGAACGTCGCCTTGCGTGATCACGATTGGGTTGCCGGATGCGGTCTCGTCGGCCGGCACGAGTATGAACTGACGTTCCTGCCCATCCCCCCCGAGCCGCGCGCGAATGGCCTCCGGAAGCTCCTCGGCGGCAGCATCGTCAGCCATGCGCCCCGCGGAGTTTACGACCCCGAGGTCGAGCAGAGCCGCCAGCGCATCAAGCAGCCCGCTTCCACACAGACCAACCGCCGGAGCGTCGCCGATCGTGCTAATGGAGATCTCACCGTCCGTTGCGGCCACATGCTCGATCGCTCCGGTCGCCGCCCGCATGCCATCCTGAATCTGCGCGCCCTCGAAGGCTGGCCCGGCGGCAGTGGAGCAGACCAGCGTCTTGCCGTTCGCGTGGAGCATCACCTCGCCGTTGGTGCCGATATCAATGGCGGCCGTCGGGCCCTCACTATCAGCGAGCTTGGTGGACAACAGAACCCCCACAGTATCCGCGCCGACCCATCCCGCGATGTTGGGCAGCAAGTACACTTCCCCGCGTGGGTTGATCCGCAGACCCGCGTCGGCGGCGACAACGCGGACCGGCTGATCGACGACGGGAATGTACGGGGCGCGCGCGACATGGTGGGGTGTCAGCCCCAGGAAGAGATGGGTCATGCACGCGTTGCCGACGACCACCACCTCGTAGATATTCTCGCAACGGACCGAGCCCGCTTCCGCGCATGCTTCGGCGATGGCCTCGTCGACGACGGCGATAGCCTCGCCCGACAGCGTCGCCAACGCCTCGTCACCCGTATCCGCGAACTCGACGCGCGAGACGACGTCGGCACCATGAGCGCCCTGGGGGTTCGGCCCCGAACCCGTGCCAACGACCCGCCCCGTCGCCAAGTCGACGAGGTACACGACAACCGTCGTCGTGCCGATGTCCACAGCGGCTCCGTAGGCCTGAGTGAAATCGGGTTCGCGCACGTCGGCGAGCCGACCGCCGATAGTGACGGCCGTCGGCGAGAATCCAGAATCGCGTAGCGTCGCGGGCAGATCGCGGAGAAGCGTCAGGTCCATCGGCCCTGACAGCGAGCCATCCGGCAAGCCAACCAACACGCGCCGCAGGTCTGATCGCTGATCATCAAGCGCCGGATCGGGCATGTCTAGCGGAGTGCAGGCGACGTTGGGCGCCGGATCTGAAGCCTCGACCAGGCCATACTCCAGGATGGCGCTGCCGACGATGCGGCTGGTTTCAGGGACATCGATTCGCACGTCCGCAACGATGCTCGCCCGGCAGGCCAGGCGCGTCCCCGCGGCAATGTCATCCGCCTCAAGGCTTGCCAATTCGATCTCATCCGGCGGCGTGAGACCGTTGTCGGAGCGCGTCATGACGCGGCACTGACCGCACTTCCCCTTGCCGCCACACGGCGTCTGCAACTCGATACCGGCAATCGCCGCGGCTTCCACGACAGGCGTGCCTGGATCCACAAACGCAACGTCGCCGCCAGGGCCAAACTCGGCCCGGATCTTCGTTGCCAATCTAACTGCCTTCTTTCTCGTAGGTCGGTACTGGATGGCACGTGGGGTGCGACGAGATTTGGCGGTTCACCGTGCGACACCCGATCCATTCACGAAAAACGGACGCGTCCGCGTGGACGCGCCCGGAGGGATCAATAATACTGTAGCTGGTTCTGCGCTTCCGCGCCTTGCTTGCTCGTCGGGTCGATGGCCACGACCTTCTCAAACCAGCTCTTCGCCTTCTCATCCTCCGCGAGCATCGCGTACGCCTTCGCGAGGTCGAGCAATATCTTCTGGTTTGTGTCGGCGAGCGAGGCGGCTCGCACCATGAGGGCAATGCCCTCGTCGAATTCACCGAAGCCCATCATTTCAACGTAGCCCAGACCGTGCAGGGCCTCCGGGCATTGGTCATCCGCCTTAAGGACGGTCTCGAACAGAGACTTCGCCGTCTCGTAGTCGAGATCGACCCGGGCCTTTTCGGCTGCGGCCAGGTTTTCCTGAGCCGATGCATCCATTGCAGATCCCCCGGCGCACGCGTGATGTATGCTGTGCGGCGTCGCATTCAGCAGTGACCCGAGCGCCCCCCCCCCGTCAGCTGCGTCTGCGCGATGGCCGTGTTGCCCCTATCGTAATGTGATGCGAGCGTCAGGTCAACCTCTCACCTGACTCAAATCGGGCCCCCCTCGCGTAGTCCACACCGGACATGGCCCGTTTGCCCTCCGGCTGGAGCGTCCGCAGGGCAATCCCGCCGCTGCCCGCGGCGACCACGGGAACCCCGTCAGCCGTCTGTTCGGCGATAGTGCCAGGTTGCCCTTCCGCGTCGGCCACAACCTCCGCCGCGAGGATCTTAAGCCTCCGATCGCCACGAAACGCGAAAGCCCCCGGGCGCGGCGCGCACGCGCGGATCTGGTTACGCGTGTCGTCGGCTGGCGCGGCCCAATCGACTCGACAGTCATCCTTAGAAAGCTCCGGCGCCCACGTCACGGCGGACGCGTCCTGAGGCATGAACCGCGCCTCACCCGTCCCCACCAGACGCAGAGCCTCGATGAGCAGCGAAGGCCCGACCGCATTCAACCGGTCGAAGAGCGCGGCGCAGTCGTCTTCGTGGTCGATCGCAACGCGCTCCTGCAGCAAGACGTCGCCGGCGTCGAGCTTCTCGACCATTCTTTGGATCGTGACGCCCGTTTCGGTCATGCCTCGTAGCAGTGCATGCTGAACAGGCGCCCCGCCACGCAACTCCGGCAGGAGCGAGTAATGGACGTTCAGGGACCCTCGCTCCGCGCACCCCAGAATCGGTGGCGTCAGCAGATTGCCGTAAGCGACGACCACGCCGATCTCAGGATCCAGGCCCGCCAGTTCGCCCGCGAACACCTCGCAACGACAGGTCTCGGGCTGCAGCACGGGCACTCCCAAACTCAGGGCCGCTTCCTTAACGGCGGATGCGCGCAGTTCTTTGCCGCGCCCGGCCGGTCGGTCTGGCTGAGTAACAGCCGTGCAGACGTCGTGCCCGCCTTCGGCGAGCGCTTGCAGGTAGGGCACGGCCACGTTCGGGGTACCAAAGAAGCAGACTCTCACCGTCTACTTGCCCTCCGCATCGCGTTCCTTCTGGATCCGCGCGAATATCGCCAAGGCGTCCTCGACAGTCGTCTCCTCGTGCCGCACTCCGTCTTCTTCTTCATCATCCGGGACCTGCCAACAGAGCGTCTCTGGGATGATGCGATCGATGAACATGATGCCATCGAGGTGGTCGATCTCATGCTGTATGCACCGGGCATAGATGCCTTCGGCTTCGAACGTATCGGGCCGGCCTCGCTCGTCGAGAGCCTTCACCGTGATCTTCTCCGCGCGCTCCACATCGCCCTGAAGCGTTGGCAGACTGAGGCAGCCTTCCGGCCCGCACTGCATGCCCTCGCGATCCATGACGCGCGGGTTCACGAGCTTGCGCGGCGGAGTGTCCTCATCGGGGGTCTCAACCACGCAGCAGCGGATCGACTCGCCTACCTGCGTTGAGGCGAGCCCGATGCCGGGGGCGGCGTGCATCGCCTCGACCATCTCATCGAGCAGCGTCCGGATGTCCTTGTCAACGCGTTTCACCGTCTGCGCTTTGCGGCGCAGCGATGGGTGCGTGCACAGGAGTATCTTCCGAGTCGGGCGTTCGGGCTTGTCCATGTCAGTCCTCACATCATGTCAACCGGGTCGACGTCGACGTAGACGTTGGCGCGGTCCTTCGCAGGCAGTTCCTCGACGGCCTGCATGGCAACTTGCCGAAGCGCGTCGCGGTCCAGGCCGCGCGGCACGATGATCCACCGGAACCGCCCTCGCAGCTTCGCGAGCGGTGCCGGCGCGGGTCCGCCGACCGAGATCTCGCCCCCAGAGCGCGCCGCCAGCCGGCGAACGGCGTGTCCGAGTTTCGTCGCGCGAGCCGAGGCGACGTCCTCGTCCTCATCGCTGATATGCACGGCCAGCAGATGGCCAAATGGCGGGTACGGACTGCCTCGAACCTCCAGCCGCCGCGACAACTCATCCTGGTAGAAGCCGGCGTAATCGTGCTCGGCCGCGCGCGTGATGGCGTAGTTGTCCGGGTTGTACGTCTGTACGAACACGCGCCCCGGCTTGTTGGCTCGCCCCGCGCGCCCGGCAACCTGCGCGAGGAGTTGAAACGTGTGCTCGGCGGCGCGGAAATCCGGCCTGTTCAGTCCAACATCCGCGTTGAGAACGCCAACGAGTGTCACGTCGGGCAAGTCCAGCCCCTTGGCGATCATCTGCGTCCCAACGAGAACGTTGCATTGGCGCGAGGCGAACTGGCGCAGTATCGTGCCGTGCGCGCCCTTGGTTGAAGTCGTATCGCGATCCATCCGACAGACGCGCGCGTCGGGGAACTCTCGCTCAACTTGATCGGCGACGCGCTCGGTACCCAGGCCGTGGAACCCGATATCGGTCCCACCACACGACGGGCAGATATCCGGCACCCGCTCTCGGCGATCGCAGTGATGGCATTGCATCGCCTTGTCGCCGTAGTGGTACGTCATCGAGACCGAGCAGTCCTCACACCCCAACGCGAACCCGCACTCGCGGCACATGACAAATGTCGAGAATCCGCGCCGGTTCAGAAAGAGAATTGCCTGGTTGCCGACGTCCAGGCAGTCCGTGAGCGCAGCGGCCAGTTCGGCGCTGAACGTGCCCGTCCGTCCGAGCTTCGCCTCCGCGCGCATGTCGATGAGCTCAACGCCCGGCAGCGGACGATCATCAATGCGGCGAGGGAGGTCAACAATACGCCGGCCGTGATGGCCCTCGACGAACGTCCAGTAGGTCTCAATCGAGGGCGTTGCGCTGCCTAGCAGCAACACGGCACCCTCAGCCCGACACCGCTGGCTGGCCACCGTGCGAGCATCGTAGCGAGGCGGGCGGTCCTGCTTGTAGGCGCGCTCGTGCTCCTCATCGATGATGATGAGTCCCAGATTCTGGAGGGGCGCGAACACGGCCGACCGAGCGCCGACCACGATCTGCGCATCGCCCGTCTTGGCTCGATGCCATTCGTCGAAGCGCTCGCCGGCGCTGATGGCGCTATGCATGACGGCAAGCTGGTCCCCAAACCGCGCGCGGAATCGGCCGAGTAACTGCGGCGTCAGCGAGATCTCGGGCACCATGACGATCGCGGTCCGCCCTCGATCCAGGACTCGGTGAATCGCCTGGATATAGACCTCGGTCTTGCCACTGCCGGTAACGCCATGCAGGAGAACCTCGCCTCCACCTGCGTCGAACGTCTGCCCCACGACTTCCAAGGCCTCGGCCTGCTCGGGCGTCGGTGGCGGCGCGACCCTCGCTTCCTCACCCAGGCCAGCCTCCTCAGGCGCCCGGCGAACAGCAAGTTCCTCGACGGTGATGACCCCATCACGGGCGAGAGCATTGACCGCCGAGGCATTCAGCTCTGACGCCTTGACCGGCACCTGATCGACCAGTAGCCGGCGGAGAGTCTCCGCCTGCCGAGGGGCGCGGATCGCGCGGGCGATAGCTTCAGCCTCGACCGCCTCACGCGATTGGGCGAGCGACGCGAACCGCTGCACCTTCAACTGGGCCGACGGCGGGGTGAGATCCCGCCTGATGGCCGCGATTCGCTTGTCTTCGAGAGACCGCAGAGCGGATGTTGGGTCAGACCCGAGCTTAGACTTCAGGGCGTCGAGGCTCATCTCGCCCTCAGCCGCGCGCAGAGCCTCGACGACCTCCAACTGCTTGCGAGATCGGCCGCCGATCATCTGGCGAATCGTAGCGAGGGGGGCATCGGTGAGCATCACAGCGCGACGGCGAATATTGCGGGTCGAGCCCGGTGGAAGATAGCAGCGCAACGCGTCGCCAAGCGTGGCGTCATACTCCTCGGCGAGCCACTCGGCCTCCGCCAACTGGCGCTCGTTGAAGACGGGGTCATCCAGCAAGGGCCCCGCGATGCGTTTCAGAGCGAACTCGGGCTGTTCATCCGTCGATCCAACGACGAAGCCAGGAAGCTGGCGTCTGCCAAAGGGGACGAGGACATAGCTGCCAATCTCGATACGCTCGGGAGCCGACTTGGGGGGCAGGTACGAGAAGGCGCGGTCCAGACCGCGACCGGGTTGGTCTACGATCACATTGATGACCGCGCCTTCTCGTGCGTCCAAATGATGGCTCTTAGAGTCCCGCCGCACTTCGGAGGTCATCCACCTTGTCGGTGGCCTCCCAGGTGAAGTCGGGATCCGGTCGGCCGAAGTGGCCGTACGCCGCAGTCTTGCGGTAGATCGGGCGCCGCAGGTCCAGCGTCTCGATCATGCCCTTGGGCGTGAGATCGAAGACATCAAGAATCGCCTTCTCAATCACAGCTTCATCGACTTTCGCCGTGCCAAACGTAAACGGCTGCACGCTGAACGGCTGCGCGTCGCCGA
>CAZKUN010000230.1:0-14513 GCA_964555935.1 uncultured Armatimonadia bacterium
CAAGAACAGCCAGATACTAACACTGAACCTGGACTCGCTTTAGGGGGTAAGGCCAACGACGGCAAGTGCACGCTGTTTCAGGAGTGGTACCACAGCCCCTAGCAGCCTCTCGCTCACTCCTCCTCGCCGTAGTCAACCTCGCGCCGCTCCTCCTCGGGGATCGGACTGAGGATCTCGCGGAACGCCTTCCGCGCTCGGCCCTCGTACTGCCTCACCATGATCACCGAGCACTTCACCTGGCTCGCAATTTCGCGCGTACCCGCGCCGAAGAACAGATGGTTCACGACCCCCTCGGGCGCGGCGCCCAGGATCAGCAAGTCACACTCCGCCGCCGCTGCGATCAGGCCCGCGGCCGGAGCCTTCGCCTCGCGCATCTGCACGTTGATGTGAGTCTCGGGGTCCGTGTTGGCGGTCCAGACGTCCTCGATGGGGGGAGGCCCCTCTTCGCCGGGCGGGTAGAAGTGAACGTAGTCGACCTTCGCGCCGGTCAACGCCGCGATCGCATTCGCTACATGCACGGTCAGCCGGGCCTGAGGGCTGCCGGTGATGCCGACGAGGATGCTTCGGACCTCAGCCAGTGGCTTGACCATCTTGACGACCGCCAGATCCGTGTGCCCCTGGTGTACCAACGGGTCCAGCACGGTGCCCATGACCTTGTCTTGCGTGCCGGTCCAACCGCGCCACCCGACCACGGTCATGTCCACGTTGTACTCGAGAATGGTGTCGAGGATCGCGCGCTGAATGTGGTGCCCCGCTCGCGCCAGACCTCGGACCGGAACGTCGTGCGCCTGCGCCGCCTTCTGGGCTTGGTCCAGCAACTCCTCAGCCGGCTCCTGGAATCTCAGCGCCTCCTCGACCGGCAGAATCTCCGGGACCTTGATGACGTTGAGCGCGGCGACCTCGCCCTGGTTATGCCGAGCCAGGGCGGACCCGACTAGCATCAAGTCCTCCACGTGCTCGGGCCTGGCGAGAGGCACCAGCGCGCGGTACTTGCCCGCGTGTACGGGAGCCCTCTCGAAGACCACGGGCACCTTGCGGCGTCTCTCGATGGCCTGTTGGTGGGCGAAGAAGCGATGCACCACCAGACCGATCCCCACCCAGGCGACCATGACGATCGCGGCCTTAGGACTCTCGATGAACAGCGCCACTGTCAGGCCGACGCTGGTGAGGGCGGCGACGATCGGGATGACCGGCATCAGGGGGACGCGGAAGCTGCGCTTCAAATCCGGACGTCGTCGGCGCAATACGATCACCGAGATGTTGACGAGGGTGAACATGGTCAGGAACATGACCCCCGCCGCGGCAGCGATATCCGTGATGGGCAAAGCCACCGCCATGAACGCGATCAGAGCGCCCGACACGAGCACGGCGACGTGGGGTGTCCGGCGCACCTCGTGCACGGAGCCAAACGCCTTGGGTAGATTGCCATCGCGCCCCATGGCGAAGGACACGCGAGACGACGAGTAGACGGTCGCGTTGAGCGCCGATACCGTCGCGAATAGCCCGCCGATCAGCAGTATCAGCCCGCCGATGAACCCGCCCCCAATCATGAATTGGCGCGCCGCCTCGACGACGCCTAGCTCGCCAAGCTTGCCGAGGTTCTGCCAGACGGTCTCGCCCGGAGGGGGCGTCACCGCGCCGATGCAGACGAACGCGACCAGACAGTAGATGGGGATGACGACCACGATCGAGATGATGATCGCCATTGGGATGTTGCGTCGCGGGTTCCGGACCTCTTCGCCGCTCTGGGCGATGATCTCGTACCCTTCGAAGGCGATGTACGTGAGCCCCATCGCGGCGAACACGCCGCCCCAGCCCTTGGGGAAGAAGGGCGCGAACGCGCCCGCCCAGTCGGGCTTGTGGAACAGGGCCCAGAGACCTGACGCGAGGAAGACCGCCAAGATGATCAGCTTGGCGACGGTGGCAATGGTCTCCGCCTTGCCGGTCTCGGAGGCGCCGCGATAGTTGATGTAGACAAACGTCGCGCAGATTAGCACCCCGGCCGCCTTCATGAACAGGCCATGCCCGGCCATCGCGGCTAGCACGGAGCCGTCCCCAAAGACGTGCATCAGGATGTCCCTAAAAATCTCGCCCAGGTACGCCCCAAAACCGAGCACGTAGAGCGAGCAGGCGACGGAGTTCCCGAGCCACGAGATCCACCCGGTCAGGAAGGCAATCCGCCCGGGAAACGCCTCGGCGACCCACTGGTACCCGCCGCCGGCCTGCGGGAAACACGAGCCCAGCTCCGCGTACGCCAAGGCGGTGAGCATAGCCATGAATCCGTTGAGAGCGAACGCGATGATCAGAGCAGGACCGGCCTTGCCGGCCGCAATGCCGGTGAGCACGAATATCCCGGCACCGATCATGGCTCCGATGCCGATCATTGTTATGTCGAGCAGGCCCATATCACGACTCAGGGCCACTTCTTGCTTGGAGTCACTCGCGGCCAAAAGACGGGTCCTTCCTCGGCGCTGGGACACGCCATCTACTGCCGGATGCATCGCGCTCCCACCCTCTCCATCCACGCGCTCTGATGATTCCCCAGGCCGACGATTACGACCTCCAGCGCCGCGCAGGTTCCCGGAACCCAACTGCCGAAATGCTGCTCTGACGGCGCAGATGTCATCAGGCGCCACCGATGGTGACTCGCCCTCGGGAGGAACGACTTTGAGATACCTGCTCTGCCAACTGGTCCCCGTGCTCCTCGCTGGTTCATGCATGGCCCAGCCGCTTCGCTCGGCTGATGACTGGGCCATCTACCCCCAGGCCGACGCGCCTGACTGGGAGGCCGTGACGACAGGCAGCAACGTGGCCGAGGGGACGCCCGTAACCTGTCAACCGGCGCCGAACTACGAACCAACGAGCGATGCCGATGACCTCGCGCAGCTCACCGATGGCGTGCTCGCCGGCGCGGCGGGTAGGATGTGGACGGACAGACGCGCGGTCGGCTGGGCGTATCACGAATACGTGCGGATAGTGATCGACCTCGGAGAGCCGCAGCCGGTGAGCAGCGTCGTCGGGAGATTCCAGATCATCGGCGAGGGCAATACTCTCCCACGTCGGACAGCTCTTAGCCTGAGCCAGGATGGCGAGTACTTCGTGCCGGTGCGGAGCCTGATCGAGCAGGTCCATGCTGACGATAACCCGGGACACTCCTTCGAGCCCCTCCCCACGGACACGCCGGGCATATACGCAATCGAGCTGCAGGCCGGCTATCGCGCCAGATACGTCCGGCTGGACTTCACTACTCGCGGGATCCTCGTGTGCGACGAGATCGCCGTCATGGCTGCCACGGACGCGGTCCAGGAACTGCCACCGGCGCCAGTCGTCGAGCCCAAGTACTTCGACAACGTCTTCGACCGGCGCGACCAATACAGCAAGCTCATCGAGCCAGGGAACCTGGTCGCGGGAATGACGCTCCGTTACGCGCCGTCCCCCAACTACCGACTGACAACGGACGACGCCGACCCCGACCAGCTCACTGACGGCGAGTTGGGGGAGAGGGTGGACGAGCGCATCTGGTTTGAGAAGGGAGCCGTCTGCTGGCAGGGGCCTCCGCTGGTAACGATCTTCGCCGACTTGGGCGAAGTCCAGCCGATCGCCTCCGCGGTCATCCGCCTGCTGGGCGGCGGCGAGCAGGGAAGCCTCAACTTCCCGGACGAAGTCAGCGTGCTCCTCAGCGACGATGGCGAGGACTATTACCTGGTGAGCGCGCGGCACCGGCGCGGTCTCGACGATCTTTCGCCCGAGGCCTGGGACCTCCCCGAAGAGAAGCTCGCCTGGGTTCACAACTTCGCGCTCCCCGTTGGGGTGAAGGCGCGCTACCTCGCCGTTCAGCTCTCGCATCAGAAGCAGTTCTTCTGCACGGACGAAGTCGCCGTCGTCAAGGGTGCCGACGACTTGCCTCTCTTCAGCCCCTCACCCGAGAAACGCGTCGTCCTTGTCACTGACGGAGTGGCCTTCTCATCCCATCACCCGCGCCATCCGATTGCCACGCAGCCGCTGCGCACCAAGATCGCCGCGTTGGACGCCCGTTCGGGCGCGGGCTATGGCGAAGCAGCCACCCTCGTGCTCGACCTTCCGGAGACGGTGCGGTTCGTGACTGAGAAACACGCCGAGTCCGAGGAGGTGACTCACGACGGCCGCGCTTTCAACCGCCACAGGATTCCCTACGACCGGGGCAAACTCGCGGACTTCTACCTGCAGAGCCTCCTCCCGCCCGGGGAGACCGACACGCTCTACATGTATGGTGATTCCGGCAACGGCCTGGAGAACGAGCGGGTGACGGAGTGGGAGTCCATTCAGATCCCGGCCATCATCCCGCCCAAGCGCCTGCACGTCAGTCTGGCTTGGAGCTACGCGGAGTTTCTTTACGAGACCTGGCCCAACTACCTGGAGGCCATGCAGGGCTTCGGCTTCAACTGCGTCGCCTGCTTCCCCCGCTACTGGAAGGAGGAGGACGTGCCGAAGTACCAGGAGATCTTCGACGAGGCGCGCGAGATGGGCATGCAGATCATTGTGAATGAATCACCCGCCGGCGCGCTTGCGGCGGACCGGGACGAGCCCGAGGTCCACTCACAACTGCCGGATGGCCCGAGCGGGCACGCGTGTCCATCCTACCGCGGTCAGTACTATCAGGTCGAGCACGCGAGCTTCGGCCAACACGCCGCGTGGTGCCGACCCGACTACATCTTCTACGACATCGAGGCCTACTGGAACGGATGCGTTGAAGCGAAACGTTGCTCGCGTTGTCAGCAGCGCTTTGCTGAGGGTGGCTTCGATGATTACGACGAGTTCTGCGCGGCCCTGGGTCGTGAGATCCACGTGAGCATGAACGAGGTCACCGAGAAGGCCGTGGCCGACGCGGGCATCGAGCAGAGCATCACCTACGGTAGCTACCGGACCGAGCCCGAGACTGCCCTGAACGACGGTCTGTTCCGCTTCAGCGATCTCTATCCCGACCTGCTTCAACTGGCGATGCCCAGCCTGTACGTGGCCGGCAATCAGATGGCCGTAGCCAGCAATATCTCCGCCAATCGCGCGCAGATGGACACCAACGACACCATCCCCTGGCTCAGCACGGGCACTTACGGCGAGTACGATCCCGTCCGCACCCGCGACATGATCCTGGAGGCCCTCGCCAACGGGGCGCGGGGGATCACCTACTACTCGTACGGCGACTTCGATCCGTTGCACTTCAAGTACCACGCGGAGGCCGTCGGCATCGTGACGCCCATTGAGGACATCTTCGTCGACGGGACGCCTCTATCCGATCTCGAGGCAGACAACGATCAGGTCAAGCTCTGCGGGATCGGGCTGGATGGGGAGATAGCGGTGTTGCTATCCAACTATCGCGGTCTCGAGCCGGGCACGGAAGTCACGATCTCGGTTTCCGGCGAGAAGGGCGTACCTGTCTGGGACCTACACAGCCGCCGGAAGATCGGCAAGGTCCGCGCGGATGGCACCTTCAGAACGGCCATCGACGACATCAACGCGCGTCTGTTCTACGTTGGGAGCAAGCACGTGGAGGCCTTGGCCCGGTAGGGACGCGCCGGCCCACAACGGTGCGGCCGGATCTCTTTGCCCGGCGCCGCTTCTCGTGATCGCTGCGCCGCCGGACGCCTGCTTGGTGCCGCCTGCCGTCGTAGGTCGGATCTCCAGATCCGACGCCTTGTTATGTGCCTCGCGTAGCGACGCGGAAACTCGTAGGGAAACTCGTCGTCTGAGTTTCCGAGTTTCCCTTCCAGCCCGTCGAATCCGCTCCTGTCTCGAAGAACCAGCGAGGCGAGTGCGCCATCGCGTCGAAACAGATTCCATGAACAGGCCGCCCCACGCGCAGCCCCGCGGGCGTTGGTAAGATAGTGCAGCGAGGAGGCCAGTTGATGACCAAGCGAAGGTGGGCCGCGGCCTCGGTGGTCGTGCTGCTGGTGCTCGTGGGCGTGGTCGTCTGTGGTGTCTGGGAGAGGAGTAGGGTCCGGGAGGCCGTGGCTCAGGGGGCCTACGACCAACATCTCCGAATGGCCGCCGAGGCCGGCGATGTGCACAGAATCACAGACTTGCTCAACATGGGCGTCAGTGTCAACGCGACAGACAATGCCGGCAGAACTCCGCTGCACCGGGCCATCGACAGAGGCCGCCTCGATGCGATGGAGTACCTTGTTACCCGGGGCGCCGATGTCAACGCGGTCGACAGCGACGGCTACACTGCGTTGCACCAAGCAATGGAGGCTGACCGGCTGCAGCACTCCGAGCCAGGTCGCTTCGAGGCGGTGGCGTACCTCGTCGCCCAAGGCGCCGACGTTGACGTGGCCGACAACGACGGCAGGACTCCGTTGCACAAGGCTGCCCACGATGGTAACGTTGATGAGGTGCGGTGTCTGGTAGAGCAGGGCGCCGATGTCAACGCGGTCGATGACGTCGGCGCGACTCCGCTGCACTGGCTTGCCCAGAGAGGCTACGTCGACGTCGTGGAGTATCTGGTGGAACAGGGCGCCGATGTGAACGCGCCCGACATCCGCGGCTACCCCCCGCTGTACTGGGCTGCCTCGTCCGGCCATCTCGAGGTGGTGCGCCACCTGGTGGATCGAGACGCTGATGTCAACGCAGCCGGGAGACACGTCTGGACTCCGCTACACGCGGCCGCCAAGGGGGGCTACCTCCATGTCGCGGAGTGCTTGGTGGATGGGGGTGCCGATGTCAACGCGGCCGGCAGCGATGGCGTGACACCGCTGCACTGGCCTGCCTATCATGGCCACGCCGATGTAGTGGAGTACCTCGTAGAGCAAGGCGCCGATGTCAACGCGGCCTACGACGACGGAGTGACTGCGTTGCACCAGGCTGCCTACAATGGCCCCCTCGACATGGTGAAGTGCTTGGTGGCCCGGGGCGCCGATGTCAGCGCAGCCGATAACGACGGGTGTACCCCGCTGCACTGGGCTGCCGGGACCGACCATCTCGACGTGGTGCCATATTTGGTTGCGAAGGGCGCCGATGTCAGTACGCTCAACCACGATGGCAACACGCCACTGTCACTCGCCGAGACAGATGAGATCCGAGAGCTGCTCATCGGACTCGGCGCGAAGCCCGAGGAGTAATCGCGCCCGACCTGGAGGCGGCCAAGCTCTTCCCCCGGCAGGAGACATCCTCGCCGAGGCGAACTGTCGCGAAAGGCCGACGCCGCTCACCCAGTACCCATTGAGGAGCCAGCCCCGTGCCATCCGAGACCAACGCGAACAACCAACAATCGATCTCTTGCCTATCCCATCTTGAGTGCGCGCTGTGCGGGGCCCGACACGATCCCGGCGAGGCGCAGACGCTGTGCGTCGACTGCGCCGGATCGCTGCTGTGCATCTACGATCTGGATGCCGCGCGCGCCCGGAATCCCCACGCGCTACCGGCCGAGTCGCTGCCGGGCATGTGGCGATACGCGCCGCTGCTGCCCGTGCAAAACGCCGAGAACATCGTCTCGCTCGGCGAGGGATGCACTCCGCTCCTGCCGACGCCGACGCTCGGCGCCAAGTTGGGATTGCCACGGCTCCTGGTTAAGGACGACGGGCAGTGCCCGACCGGCTCGTTCAAGGCGCGTGGGATGAGCGCCGCGGTGAGCCGAGCCAAGGAGTTGGGGCTGACCCACCTGGCCGTCCCCTCGGCGGGCAACGCAGCGGGCGCTCTGGCGGCCTACGGCGCTCGCGCGGGCCAGCGGGTGAGCATCTTCATGCCTGCGGACGCTCCGACGATCAACCGGCAAGAATCGATCGCGACGGGTGCCGACGTCACGCTGGTCAACGGCTTCATCAGCGACGCGGGGAAGCTCGCCGCCGCGGGCGCGCAGGAAACCGGCTGGTTCATGGTCTCCACGCTGAAAGAGCCGTACCGTCTCGAGGGCAAGAAGACCATGGGCCTCGAACTCGCCGAGCAATTGCCCATCGTCCTGGACGGCAAGCCCGGGCTTCGGCTGCCCGATGTCATCGTCTACCCGACCGGCGGCGGCACGGGGCTGATCGGCATGTGGAAGGCCTTCGCCGAGATGGAGGAGCTGGGGCTGATCGGCCCAGACAGGCCGCGCATGGTCTCCGTCCAGGCCGAAGGCTGCGCGCCGATTGTGCAGGCGTTCGAGGAGGGCACTGACACCTCCGAGCCGTGGCAGAACCCCAGCACCATTGCCGCCGGGCTGCGCGTTCCCCATGCCTATGCGGACCGGCTGATACTCACCGCCATCCGCGAAAGCGGTGGTACGGCGCTCTCAGTCACCGATGACGACATTCTGGCTCGCGTCGGGGAGCTTGCGGCCGCGGAGGGAATTGTGGCGTGTCCGGAGGGTGCCGCGACCGTCGCCGCGGCGGCCCAGTTGCGGGAGGGTGGATACCTGCGGCCCGACGACGTGGTCGTGCTGTTTAACACGGGAACGGGGCTAAAATACCCCGATGCGCTGCCCAATCCGGACCTGGAAGTGGTCGAGCCTCTGACATCCTGAGGCGGGGGCCCAAATCAGTCGAGTACGGGCACGATTAGCTTCCCGGAGTGGATCGTGTAGGTCGCCGCGACGGCGGTGTCAGGATCGAATCGGTCGTCGCCGGTATGCGGGTTCAGCTCAAAACGCGGGTAGTTGGATCCTGCGATCAGAACCCGCAACTGGTGTCCGTCGCCGATGGTGATCGCCGCCGGCGGGAGGGTGATCGTGGCCGTGTAAGTCTGGCCCGGCTGGACTGCGAGCGCAGCCCCGGGACCCTCCCGGTACTTGGCCCGGGTCACGCCGTCGACGATGAGCATCGAGCGGCCGTCGGGGTGGACGTCACACATCCTGGCCGCGAAGGTCGCGTCGCGCTGAGTCGTCTCGAAGGTCAGCTCGACTCTCACCGAACCGTGGATCCGGAGCGGCTCATCGCCGGGATCGATGGAGTAGACGGCGACATCGTCGCGCGCTTCGAGTTCGGATTGGTCATGCGGCCCGGCGAGGAGCTGGCTCCCGCTGCGCCGGTCGAGATTCGCGCCGCCGATTGTCGGCACGGGCTTGGCGGGATCTGAAATGATGGTGCGCGCCGGGCCGTCCAACGCAATGACTCGTTCGGTGGTATCGGGGCCGCCGAGATTCGCGCTGTCGATCCACGCGCCCTCGTTGATTTGCCACCCTCGGAACTTCGGCTGGTCGGCCCATCCGTTGTCCTTCTCCCCGCGCATCCAGTAATCGAAAAACGCCAGCGCCGCGCGGTCGCTCTCGCCCTCGGCTGATGGGTACTCCAGCGCGCCCTGAACTGATTTGCCGATTGCCGAATGGTGCCATGGCCCGATGAGGATGTTGGCGTTCTCCTGAGTGACCGGGCCCGAGGAATCGTGCAGCGCCTCGAACGTGTCCAGTTGGCGCGCCGCGGCATGATCGTACCATCCGGTGATCATCAGGATCGGCACGTTCACGGAGGCGACCTGATCGAAACTGTTGGCCAGCAGGCGCAGGAGCGCCGTGCTCTGGCGGATCTGGCTGAGGGCGGAGAACCCGCCGAAACCGACGCGGACGAGGGACTCAAGGTGGGCCTTGCGGTAGACGCCATCCATAAAGAAGTCCTCGTAGGCTTGCCCCTCCGCCGCGACAATCGGCACGCAGCACGCGAGGTGGGGCGGTTGCTCCTTGGCCGTCATGAACTGCACCTTGCCGAGTGCCGACGCGCCCCAGGTGCCGACTTTGCCGTCAGACCACTCCTGCGCAGCGATCCACTCGACGGCGTCGTAGCCGTCTTGCCCGCGGTTTGGGCGTCGCGTCCTGGCCGGCTTCGATCCGAAGTAGCCGCGCCAGTCGAGCACGACGTAGGCGTAGCGATCGCGGTCGATGATGCCGCGTCCATTCCACCGCGCGGCGACGCGGAAGTTCGTGCGGTTGTAGGGGGTCTGGATGAGGATCGTCGGGTACTCGCCCGCCGCGGGCGGCAGGTAGATATCAGCCGCGAGGTGCTGCCCATCGCGCATGGGAATGCGAGCGTCGCTGTTCGTCTCTTGCCACTGGCTGAAGGCGGGCGTTGCGATGGATAGAATGGCCAACGCGACGGCGATGGCCTGGACGGTTCTCCGCATGGCAGCGTCGGCGCTCATGGGGATTCAGTTCCCTCTTCGGCTTCGTCATCCTCGTCGATCGCGCGCCTGACATGCTTTCTTGATCCTATCGGCCACGTGCTCCTCGGATAGGGGCTCGTCATAGTCGATGTGCACAAGGACCACCCCCGCTTTCCGGCATCGATTGGCCTTCTGTTCGTCGCGCGCCTGAAGCTGTTCGAGCGCATCCTGCCCGCCCCAGTGCTTCACGGGCTCGAAGTGTTGGATGCCTTGGTACTCGAGGCCCAGCTTTCGGTCGGGCACGAACACGTCAAGCTCCAATCTTCCCAAGAAATCTCCCCGGTAGTGGTGGATCACTTCGCACTCTGGATGCAGACGTCGGACGATGTGGAAGAGCGCGGTTTCCTGGACCCAGGCCTCTCCGATGTGTTTGTAGCCCATCTTGTCTCGAACCTCATTCGCGATGGCAGCATGGACGCGGCTCGCCTGTTCCCGGTGCTGCGAGCCGAAGGCCTCGGCGGCCTCGCGATCAGTCTTCATTAGCTCCTGGTAGGTCCCCCGGCTAGCTTCCCTGTCCAGCACGAACAGCTCGCGGTGTTCGGCAGGGCAGTGCTCAGGGAGCAATAGGTGGGCGCTGTAGATCCCCCATTCGTACCGTTGCTTCCTCACGTACCAACCGAAGTTCCGCGAGAAGGCACCTCCGTACTTGCCATTGCGCATGGCTGGGACGGCACCGTTGCATTCATGACAGAGGTCGGCGCGAAATCTGAGATGCTGCATGATCTCCTCACGCGTGTCGATCCCGACCTCCATGAGTTCCCGCGTGATCGCGATAGGAAACTGACCGGAGTCGGCCAGGTGGTTCATCGTGCGGCGCCTCTCGCTATACTCCCTGCGCGGCAGCATCTCTTTCATCCGCAGGTAATTCCCGGCCGCCTGTCGCGCACACTCACAGAGGGAGGGGGTGCCGTCTTCGCAGGGCGCGAACGCAAAGAACGCGCCTGCCGCGCCAGGATAGTAGACAAAGGGCCGAGGGAGGTTCTCCCGAGTCCTCGTGTCATCTCTGAAGGCAGCGGGCTTGTCGCTGATGCGTGATCTGCGAGCCATGTACCCCTTACTTCCTCGCGCCCGTCAGTCCCACAGCTCACACTCCGCGAGACTCGTCACCCGGTAGCGGAGTGATCTCTGGGTTGGCATGGATTACCTCACTCTTCGGCTTCGGTGGTCGCGATGATCGCCCGCACTTCGTCAGCAGTCAGTCGGTGGCGTCCGTCCTCGTTAGGTTCTGCCGCTTCAAGTCCCGTCGCCACTGCGGCGATCTGCTGCCAGCGCTTCCCGACCAGCGCCAAGGCGGCCGTCCGCCCTTCTTCCCAAAGCTGGTACTGAATCTCCGCTCCCCACGGCGGCACAAGGCGGGCGAGGGTATCGCAGGCGTTTTGGAGGTCGGCGGCGCCCGACAGCGCGATGCTCTTCTCCTGGGCCACGCCAGGCGGGCCGCTCGTCAGGCCCAGGTAGCGGCGCTCAGCCTCGGGACCTGCAAGGAATATGGCGATCTCCCTGCGGACCAGGTCTCGGCCATCTTGGCGCCCACCCAGCACTCCTATCTGTCCCGTAATCGGGTCGGTCTCCCAGGCGAGCCAGTCTTTGCCCTCTCCGGGATCTGCCCAGCGGGAAAACTCAAACCTCCCACCCTTACCGTCGACTGGGCACGTGAAGACCTCCACGGGATGGAAGTCCATGTCCCATTCGCAGCAGGCGACCGCGTGTCCCGCTTCGTGGTGCGCGGTCTTCCTTGTGTCGATGGGCAGTTCGTCGTCGTATGCAACGGTAAGAATCTGTCCGGGCTGTCGTGGTGCGCCATTGGGATCGTTGAAGAAGGCGTCGAGCGAACTGCCGCGCACCCAATACACGCGCAGTGTAGCTGTGTCGTCATCGTTGTCTCGGATCATCCCAACCCGATACTTGCTCTGCGCAGCAAGGTCTCCGCGCTGCTCCATGGCGTCCTGTGGGGCCATGGGGTTCCTGTCCTGCCACGAGACGTCAGTCCCGTCAGACAGTGTGATCGTACCCGTATCCATCATTCACGCCTCCTCACTGCCCGGCCCGGTTATACGCAACCGCCACGGGTGCCCCCGATGGCTGCAAACTCATTACGTCGGCATCCGTAGACGTGAACCGCACTACCCAATACTCCCCCGCCCGGCCCGAGCCGTCCTCCCCGAAGACCAGCGAAGCCTCAGCCTTCTTCGGGCTGGCGATGCGCACTCCGTTGGCGCTCCCGTCGTCCGTCGTCACCGTCCCACGGTCGCCCGAGAAAGCAAGCCGCAGCGAGTGCGAACCATCGCTCGCAACCCAACCGCCCTGCAACCTCCGGGCTACCTCCGCCTTCGTCAGGTCCGGCTCGCCGGAAACGCAACCCGCCAACCCAACGAACACCAACGCCACTACCCACGCCTGTCTGTAGTTCACTCTCGCGCCTCCTCGTCCTGACCGGCGTCCGCCAACAGCGCCGCTTCCGCCTGCTTCTCGCGCAGGAGTTCCTGGGCCAGTTCAATGACCCGGTCTGGCTTCTCCGCCTCACCCAAATGAACCACCTCCGACTCCAGTTTGCGTCGCGGTCCTGCGGCTAGGTAGAAGTTCGCCAAGTGCCGCGCGGCGCCTGCGTCGGCCGTCTCCGAGATCGACGCAGGCTCGTGCCGTCAGTGGATTCGACGGGGTGGGAGTTCGACGGGCTGGAAGCCCGTCGCTACGCGGAGGGTGGGTGCGAGGGCGAGGGACGGCGAGGGTTGGAGCCGGGAGCAGCTCTGGGTGCGAGTCACCGAGTCTGACAGATCGCAGCTAAAGCAGCTCCTACACGGAGGCTCTGTCGCACGGATGACGGCGCGGCATGGGCGAGGGTGGTTCTTCCACGGGCAAGGTGACGGCGTCGAAGCTAGAGCTTCGACCTACGAAGGCAGACGGCACCTGGTTGGCGCTTGGCGAAACGGCGTCGGGGTTGAAACCCCTCCTACAGTGGCGTGGAGCGAGGAGAGGGTTGGGAGAGGGACGCGGAGGGACGACGCGTGAGCTGGGGAGCTCATGCTAGGGGACGGGCAGCTTTAGCTCGTGGACGAACTTCCCGGAGAACAGGTAGAGCCGGTCTCCCTCACGCCACGCGCTGATCCCGCCATCTGATCCCTCCCAGTTGACGTATCCTCGCGGGTCGCGGGTGACGATCTTGAAATCGGTGGTGTAGCCAAAGATGAGCCTCGTGTCGCCGTCGAAGTTCACGCTCTCTTGCCAGGCGACGAGGTACTCATCGACCCCGGCTTCGTTCTTGCCGAGATAGCCCACGAATCCGGGCCGATAGACGCCATCTCTGCCGCCGCCATCGTCCTGGTGGATGACTGGGTTCTCGTCGAAGTACGTCCAGTCTCGGCCGTCGGCGGACATGGCGAAACCCAGCGAGGGAGGTCCGCCATCGCTGGGCGTGCCGCGAATGAAGGCGAGCCAGCGCCCGTCGGGCAGTCGGTGAACGGTGTTGTAAGACGACGCCTGACTGACCCACGGCTCGGCGGTGGTCGGTAGTACGAAGCGGTAGGGCGGGGCCATGCCGGCGCCGGGGTTTTGCCAGATCGTCCAGTCGTGGGAGGCGAGATCGGGCGTGGTGGCCATGGCTGTCAACTGGAATCCCGGCACCGTGTCGCGGGTGTGGTTGTAGTAGTGGAAGTACATGAACCACAGTTGCTCTTGCTCGCTGAAGACGACCCATGGACTGGATGTGTGGTCCGGATCGCCGGGATGCGCGCTGGAGGCGTGGAAGGCGGGCACCACCTGGTTGTCCGAGCGGCCCGGCACGTTGACATCTTTCGAGTAAGGGCCCGTGACAGCGTCGGCGACGGCGACACCGATGCCCGACCTAGGGTCGTGGTGCGCGTAGAACAGGTAGTACTTGCCGTCCACGTTGGCTCCGCGGTCGTTCTTGACCACCGAGGGGAACCCGACCGAATCGGGGCCGCCGCGAGGCCAGTCCGGGTTCTCCCACGTGGAGTGCTCCCAGTCCTCGGTCTGGCGGAGAATCTGCGTGGTTGAGACGACATCGAGCGGAAGCGGGCCCTCTAGATCGCTGAGGTCCACCACTTGCGAGTTGTTGTCGAGGCTCTGAGCATCACCCGCGCTTACGGCGATCGCGATGACTCCCGCCGCCAACATGCAGGGCGTCCACGCCGCCATCGCTACCGTTCGGTCGCTCATGGTTCATACCTGATTGCAGTGTTCGCCGGCACGACGCGCGCCTCCAGGACGTGGGCGATTATGAGCGGCCATGTTGAGCCGAAGGCCAGCGACCACACGTACTCCTCAAGGGGCATGCCGGCGATGGTCAGCCCCCAGAGATTCGCGTGGGTCCACTGCTCGGCAAAGTGGGGCCAGAGGGCTGATCCGGGATTGCCCATATGGAACTGGGCGCCCCGGCGTTGGCTGAGCAGTCAGCT
>CAZKUN010000231.1:0-4258 GCA_964555935.1 uncultured Armatimonadia bacterium
CCGCCAGCGTCATGAACATCATCCCGCTGATCATCCTGTTTGTCTGCACGCAGAAGTTCATCGTCAAGGGGATCCAACTTGGCGCGGTAAAGGGCTGACACGAGACGCCCCGACAGAGACGATCAGAGCGGAGCCATCACGAGGTGGCTCCGCTCCGCGATTCAGGGGCGGAGGTCAAGGACGAGGGTCGTCTCCTCGGGGATCGTGACGTCGGCGGTGAGGTCGACGGTCGAGCCGTCGATGAGATTCAGCGCCGACGTGGGGAGGTCGGCTGGCGGGTGGAACGCGAGCGGGCCGCCGGCATCCGCGGGTAGGCGAGACCAACCGGAGTTCATCACCACAAGATAGGGCCCGTATCGGCAGACGTAGAGCCCGCCGAAGCCCTGGGGGCAATCGATGCGGACGTTGGCGATCCGCTCGATGGTAGCAGTGGTGTAGTGCACGCGAGCGAGATCATTGGGGACGGCATTGGTCGGCTTCCGACCGTCGAAGTCGGGGCCCTCGCCGAAACCATGACGCCAGTTCAGCGACATCAGGAGGCGCTCGTCGCCACGCTTCACGACCACGACGGCGGCCTGCTCGTCGGCCCACGCGAAGTCCGGCTGATCGGCGTCAAAGGGCAGCCGAGCCGCGCTGCGAGGCAGGGACATGGCCTCCTCGAGGAGGTCGATATCACGCAGCAGGGCCGCGGTGACGGCGGGCAGGTGGACGTTGTAGGGCCCGGGCAGGAATGGCTCGATGCGGAAGTAGCCGCCCTGCTCCGCCGCGAGCTGGATCTCACGCAACGCCAGCGGATCGCCAAGCTCCACGGCGGCGTAGGGGTTGCCCCCGTAGTCGATCTCACCGGGCGTCCAGTTGTTGCGCCAGGTCACGACTCCCTCCCGGCGGATGACCGGTCGGAGGTCGGCGTCAAGCGACGGGTAGCGGAATTTCGAGAGGGCGCGGGCACACTCCAGAGCGCGGTCGGCGAGGCGGCGACTGCCCGTGAGGCGGGCCAGGTAGAGCATCATCCCCGTGAGGTCGCCATAGCACCCGCAGTACCCGCCGTTGGATGTGCCGTGGGGTTCGCACGAGATGCCTTTGCGGCTGATCCAGTAGCCTCCGTAGACATCCTTCTCGAAACCGAAGGCGATGTCGAGGTAGCGCTGAACGGTCTCCTCGGGCCATGCGTCATCGGGCGACAGCACCCGCAGGCACTGGTCGTAGAGGTAGGCCGCGACGATGTCGGACATGTCCTGATTCGGCGCGTGGCCGCGGCCGATGTCGCTGGTGAGGTATGAGCGCCCCTCGAGGAACAGGCTAATCCAGGCCTCGGCGCGGGGCAGCTCGGCGGTGTCCGGGTCGAGGTCGTCGTCGATGCTCTCAGTCAGGTAACCTCCGGCCTCGATCTCAGCGCGCAGGCTTAGGAAAGCGGCCGGGAGGCCCATCTGCCCGAAGCCCTCGAGGCAGTTGCCGGCGCGTCGGCGCTCGGGTCCGCCGATCCAACGGTGCTCCCAGATGTCATCAAAGCCGCCGTTGTTGCCCTGGGCGCGACGGGCGTAGTCGAGGGCCAGGACAACGCGGGGGACGAGTTCCGGGCTCTGATAGTGGCGCGACCAGGGCGCCTGGTAGGTCCGGGCGAGGATCTCCGGGATCAGCAGACCCACGCGATTCCCCCCCATGCGGGCGGCGAGCTGATCCAGGTACTCCTGCTCGGTCCACTTCTCGTCGCGAGCCCCGCCGATGCAGAAGGCGCCGGTCAGACTCTCGGGGCCCTCCCCGTCGGCGACCCAAGCGTCCCATTCCGGGCCGTAATACTGCCACGGCAAGAAGCGGTCCACCGCCTCGTCGATCTTGGCGTGGAGGAAGGCGATGGCATCTCGGCCCTCGGTGTCGCCAAGGGGCGCCACGGGTACGGGCATCGTTCCCTGCTGTTCATCGGCGAGTGGCTCCAGGAATGGGTCCAAGCCGACATACGCGCGGTAGATGCCGCGGGAGAGACGGTCCTGGGCGGCCTCCTGGACTGTCGAGTAGGGCCGGGGTTGTCCGGTCGAGCCGATGGTGAGAGTGACCTCCGAGGCGCCGCGGGTCATCTCATCCGGGAGGAGGTAGGTCGAGTAGAAGAACCGGCCCGGCGCCACGGGATCATGTCCGCGGTGGCCGCCCGTATTGTCAAGCTCAGGCCACTCGCGCTGGTACGCGCCGATGCGCGTGTCGCCATCGCATAGGTAGAGCTGGCCAGGACCGACATCGGAACCCCAGAGCTTCACGGTGAGGTAGTTCGGCCCCTGGGGATCGCAGCGGGAGGTCCAGCGGAGGAAGCCATCGGAGCCGATCCTGCGACATGTCTCGCCGAGTCCCCCCTTTTGAATGGCGGCGGCCGATTCGCTGAGGGCGTGAGCTGCCTCGGAAGTCTCGTCGCCGAAGTGGATGGAGTCGAGGATCGGCCGCTGCGCAGCGGCGGTCGACGCGGCAGCGACGAGCGCAACCACCGCGACGGACACGACCGACGATAGGTGGATCAGAGACATTGCTTCGCCTCCCGGGTGAAGCATGGGTTGGCCCGACCCGTCCTACGACTCGCCCTCAGTCCCCCACAGGAGGTGCCCGTAGCGCTCAACGACAACGCGTCGCTTGACCTTCAGCGTGGGCGTCAACTCGTCATTCTCAGGCGTCAACTCCTGGGGCAGCAGGGCGATGTCGCGGACGCGCTGGTACTGGGTGAGGCCCTCTGACAGCCTCCCAATCTCAGCCAGTATCAGCTCACGGACCTCCGGGATCTCTATGAGGTCTTCGGTTTCCTCGGGCAGGCTGATCCCACCATCGGACGCCCACGCACGCACAGAGTCGAAGTCCGGCACTCCGATGGCCGTCATGACCTCGCGGCCATCGCCGAACAGGACGATCTGCGAGATGTGCGGACTGCTCTTCAGCTGGCTCTCGATGGGCTGAGGCGCTACGTTCTCGCCGTTGCTGAGGACGATGATGTCCTTGATGCGATCGGTGATGCGCACGTAACCGTCCTCGTCGATTTCGCCCACATCGCCCGTGTGAAGCCACCCATCGCCATCGATGACCGCCGCGGTGGCCTCAGGCTGGTTGTGATAGCCCAGCATCACGTTCTCGCCCCGGCAGACGATCTCGCCATTCTCAGCGATGCGGACCTCGATGGCCGGCGCGGGGGGGCCGACCGTGCCGGTCTTGTACTTGCCGGGCCGGTTGACCGATATGATGGGAGCCGCCTCGGTCATGCCGTAACCTTCGATGATGGGCATGCCGGCAGCATGGAAGAAGTCGGCCGTCGCGGGGGCCAGGGCCGCGCCGCCGGAGACGAAGTACTTCAGGCGCTGGAATCCCCCCGCTTGCCGCACCTTGCCGAAGACGAGGCTCGAGGCCACGCTCCATTGGAGCGCCAGGAGTGGCGGGATGCTCTGGCCGCTCTGGATCCGCCGGTCCCGGGCGCCACCAACTGAAAGCGCCCACGCGAACATCCGGCGGCGCAGCGCGGGAGCATCCGCCACGCGGCCGCGCACACCCTCCTCAAACGCCTCGTAAACGCGCGGCACCAGAATCATGTATGTGGGCTCGACTTCGCGAATGTTCTCGCGCAGTCGGCGGATGCTCTGAGCGTAGGCGATCTGGGCGCCGCAACTGAGCGGCAGGTAGTAGCCCGCCATGCGCTCGAAACAGTGGTTCAGCGGGAGAAACGATAGCAGCACGTCGCTTGGGTCGAACGTCAGCACGGCCTGGGATGACTCGATGTTCGCCGCGAAGTTGCGGTGAGTCAGCATCACGCCCTTAGGGTCGCCGGTCGTGCCACTGGTGTAGACAATGCTCGCGAGATCGCCAGGGCCAACGGCCTGCCATCGCGCGGCATACTCCTCATCGTTCAGCGGCTCCGCGCCGCCGCGCTCGAGGACGTCGGCGAAGGTGAGAACGTCGTTAGCGGCATCCGCGTCGCCATCCATGGTGATGATGCGCAACTCCGGATGGGTCGCGC
Organism: uncultured Armatimonadia bacterium; assembly: GCA_964555935.1. Classification (GTDB taxonomy): domain Bacteria; phylum Armatimonadota; class Zipacnadia; order Zipacnadales; family VGFC01; genus CAZKUN01. Next base: position 3,980 of record CAZKUN010000231.1, read on the forward strand.
GGACATCGAGGGCCTTCGCGACTTGCTTGGCGTCGGATACGACCAGCCACCGCGAGCCGGAGTCGCGGATGATGTACTCGATCTGAGCCGAGGGAAGCGTTGGGAACATCGGAACATTGACCGCCCCGAGCGCCAAGATCGCCAGATCGGCAACCGCCCATTCCGGCCGGTTCTCAGAGATTAGCGCGACCGTGTCGCCGGGCGCGATGCCCAGTGCCGCGAGGCCGCTCGCGAACTGCTGGACCCTATCCGCAAGCTCGCGGTACGTGAGCGCGACGT
>CAZKUN010000231.1:4268-14407 GCA_964555935.1 uncultured Armatimonadia bacterium
GAATCGCCGACCTTGCCTGCGACCGCCGGGCGATCGGGGAACGCGCTCACGCTCGTCTGGAAGATCTCGTTGATGGTGTCGGGCATATGGTCTGGTGTCCTCAGTCACGGGCCACGTTCTGGGCCACGGTTGCCGGCAGTTTCGGTACTCGAGATCCGCATTCCTCGGTGGGGTCTAGTCGAACAGCGACTTCATCGGAGGGTTCTCAGGCCCGTCGGACTGGCGCGCGATCTGGAAGCCACGGGCCTGGTAGTTGCTCAGGGCGTGCGGATGGTCGTGCGTGCATGTGTGAAGCGACACCGGTCCGTCGCCCAACTCCCACGCTCTCTCGACCGCGAGGGTCAGCAAGTGCCCGCCCAGCCCCTGCCCGATGAACTCAGGCAATAGCCCGAAGCACACGATCTCAACGCTGCCCACCGACTCGCGGCGGACCTCGAAGTAGCCCGCCGGCATCCCTTTGAGGTATGCGACCCATGTCTCGATATCAGGGTCAGAGACCAGTGCCAGCCAATCATCGCGCGTCCAGTGGGACCTGCCGCCCCAGCGATGGTTGTAGCCCACGGCGGAGTGCAGGAACTTGCTGAACTCAGGCGACGGGACCTCCACGCGCTCAACGCGCAATTCGGGGCAGTCGATGCGCTTCGGGCGAAGTTGGTCCGGCGAGTCCATCTCCAGAAGGTACGTGGTCTTAGACATGATCGACGCAATTCGCGCGCGGGAAAGGAATACCCTTGTGGAAGGAGCCGAATGCCGCGCTTGCGAAAGTGACTGCCTGAGGTGATGACATGACTCGCGTGGCAGCGGTCCAGACGAAGCGGCGCTCCATCGACTACAAGCTCGCCGCGCCTGATGCTCTGGCGCATGTCGAGAGGAACCTCAACGAGTTAGCATCACTGGCGGAGCGAGCCGCGACCCAAGGGTGTGAGATCATCGCTTTCCCGGAGGACACGCTCGGCACGCTGGAATGGGAATCCGGGAACTGGGGGCAGGCTCCGGATGTGTTGGCGCCCGCGGAGCCTATGATGCTCGAGCGGCTTGGTGAGATCGCCAAGGCCAATGGGATGAACATCATCTGCTGCAACGACTGCGTCGGCGAGGGCGGGATCTACAACACGGCGATCCTGCTCGGACGGGATGGAAGGGAGATCGGCCGCTACCGAAAGGTGAACCTGCCCATCCACGAACAGAGCCGCGCGCGCGGTGACAGTTTCCCAGTCTTCGACGTCCCCGGAATTGGCCCCGTGGGGATGTGCATCTGCTACGATATGGTGTTCCCCGAGACGACGCGGGCGCTCGCGCTCGCAGGCGCTGATATCGTCTTCCACCTCACGATGGGCGGCGCGTCAATGGCAGGAGAGGACGCAAGCCTCGCCGCGTTTCGCACGCGCGCGGCAGACAACTTCATCTACCTCGTTGTGGCATTCCGAGGCGGGGGATCGCTCATCATCGGCCCAAAGGGCGACATCCTCGCCGAAGGCGGGTCGGAGCCTGACGCCATCGTCATGGCTGACATTGACCTCGCGACGGGCCGGGATGCAGGCGACGCGATCGGAGGGTTGACGACCGACTTCCGCGCGCGACTCTTCGCGGAGAGGACACCCTCGGCATACGGGATTCTGACCGAAGAGCGCCCGCCGGTGCTGGACCGGTTGCGAGACATTCCCGTGCCGTCGGGGGAGGAAGCGTCGGCACTAGGCGCGGAGGCGCTCACAAGAGGCGCGGACGCGTTCTATAGAGCCGACGCTCTCTTGGCCGAGGGGAAGCTTGAGGAAGCGCGGACGCAGTTCGAGGAACTGGCCGCGAAGTACGGCACGATCTGGATTGCCAATGTGGCGCGGGAGCGGCTGGAGGTGATCAGCGCCCGTTAACCGCAAGTGTAAGCGTCGCGGCGAGCACGGCCTGCGCGGCCATGGCCACATTCTCGACGTCGACGGAGTCGACCGTGTCACCCTCAACGTGGTAGTGCTCAAACGCGAAGGGCAGCGAGCCCACGTTGATCACCGCCGCCGGGAATCCGGCGTTGATGAACGAGCCATCGTCATCGCCCGGCCGCTCGCGGGCGTAACTGGACTGAGCCAACCCAATCTCATACTCCTCATTCACGCGGGCCATCAGTTCCGCGAGACGCTCTCCCTCCGGCGTCGTGTAACCGGTGACGTTGACCTTGCGGTCGGCAGCGAAGTCGTCCGGTGACTTGCCGCCAAGGCTGTCCTGATTGAGTACGGCGATCAGACTGTCGCCACGCTCGGCTGCGGCATTCGCGGCGCCGACACTCGTCCAAGGCGCGTGTTCCTCATTGCAGAACAGAAACTCCACCGTGCGGGGCAGAGCAACGTCGGCGAGGATCCGAGCGATCTCCAGGTTCGCGGCAGTGCCGACTGCGTTGTCATGCGCGCCGGGGCAGTCCGCCCATGACGGCGAGTCCTTGTGCGACACGAGCAAGATGATCTCGTCGGGGACGCTCTCCCCCACTTTGCGCGTCACGACGTTGTTGGCCACATGCCACGGATCGGAAGGGTCCGCCGCGGAGTAACGATGCGCGCGTGGCTTGGTCTCATCGCAACGGAAAGCCTGGACCTGGAACGGAACGCGACCGACGTCCCACCCGCGGGCGGCGAGTTGGAACTCGATGTACTCATCGGTCTCATCGAGGGAGTTCTTCTCATGCCCAGGGACAGTGAAGTTCACCTTGCGGCAAGGCAGCGGGTCCGAGGCAAGGTACTCGATATCACGCGCGATGCGTGAGGCGTCGATCTGTGAGATCAGCGAGCGAATGTCAAGAGACATGGGCGAGGTCCCCCAGAGGGTCAGAGCTGCCGCGGAGGTTGGGCGGCGACGAATGGCGCACCTCCACGCGAAGGGATGGTGCGAGCATGGTCAAGCTGATCCCATGGGAGAAGGGCTTCGCGGTGGAGCCTGGCGAGGATGCCTCGAACCGGATGTACTTCTGGTTCTACGAGTGGAACTGCTTCGAGGCCGTCCACCCCGGCGAGCATACCGGCGGACGGAGCGATTTCACATGGGAGACGAGTGACTCGCATGCTGAGATGGAGGCACGTGGATTCCGCGTAGAGGCCTCGGCGAAGGAAGACGGCGCGGAGCTTGAGCTGACCATCGCGAACCAGTCCACGCACGAATGGCCCGCGCCGGCCGCCATCATCCCGTGCTTCGCGCCGGGATTCGATGGCATGCCCGGGCAGAACACGCGCTTCCTCGACAAGGGGCATGAGCGCACGTATTTCGCGGGTGCGGAGCAGCTTGAACTGCTACACGCGCGGGAGATCCACTTCAACGACCAGCTCCGGAGTCAGGTTGATGCCCGCACGGAGACGGGCGAGTTCGTGTGGCAGGAGAAATGGCCCACATCCCCGCGGAATGCGGCGGCGGGTGTGCTGATACGCGAATCAGACGATGGCGAGTGGGTGGCGGGGATCGGCTGGCAGGACTTCCTCAGCGCCCAGGGGCACAACCCGTGGAACTGCATGCACGTATCGATCTGCGTCGGCCCGCTCTCGCCGGGCGAGACGAAGACGGTTCGCGGGAGGATCTACATGTTCCAGGGCGACAGGAACGAGTGCTTGGACAGATACCGGCGCGACATGATTGAGTAAAGGAGAGCGACATGAGGCACGCGACAGCGGGACTGGTGGTCATCATGATGATCGCGGGATGCGTCAACGCGGACGACGAACCGGCAAGTGCCTATGGGGCATGGGCGAATGGGCCGTCGAGCGATCCGAGCTTCTTCCCCATCGCAGTCTGGCTGCAGGCGCCTGGCAACGCCGCGGAGTTCAAGGCGGCCGGTATCAACACGTACATCGGCCTGTGGAAGGGTCCAACCGAGGAGCAGTTGACAGAGCTGAAGGCCGAGGGAATGAAGGTCATTTGCGACCAGAACGATGTGGGTCTCGCGCACCTCGATGACGACACCATCATCGCCTGGATGCACGGGGATGAGCCCGACAACGCGCAGTCGGACGGCGCGGGCGGCTGGGGGCCGCCGGTCGATCCAGCGAAGATTGAAGAGGACTACGAGCGCATCGCGGCGGCGGACCCATCGCGCCCCGTCGTGCTGAATCTGGGCCAGGGCGTCGCGTGGGATGGCTGGTACGGGCGCGGAGTGCGGACGAACCACCCGGAGGATTACGCGGAGTACATCAAGGGCTGCGATATCGCGTCATTCGATATCTACCCGGCGGTCCACAGCAAGCCGGAGGTCGCGGGCAAGCTTGAGTTCGTCGCCAAGGGCGTGCAGCGTCTCGTCGAGTGGACGGGTGGCCAGAAGGTGGTCTGGAACTGCATCGAGGCCTCGCGGATCAGCAACACTGAGACGAAGCCGACGCCGGAGCAGATCAAGGCCGAAGTCTGGATGAGCCTGATCCACGGATCGACGGGCCTGATCTACTTCGTGCATCAGTTCAAGCCCAACTTCGTCGAGGCATCGCTGCTGCAGGATTATGAGTTGCTTCCCGCTGTGACGGAGATCAACGCCCAGATCACAGAGCTTGCGCCAGTGCTGAATAGCCCATCGGTCGAAGGCCTCGTGTCGGTCGAAACAGCGGGCGCGGATGTGGAGATCATGGTCAAGCAGCACGATGGGGCGATCTACATCTTCGCGGTGGCGATGCAAGATATCGACACGAAGGTCGAGTTCAGGTTCGAGGACATCGAGAGCGGCGAGGCGGAGTGTCTGGGGAAGGACCAGACGCGAGAGATCACCGAGGGATCGCTGCACGACGAGATCTATGGATATGGCGTGAACCTCTACAAGGTGACGCCCAACTAGAGCTGATCCGCTCCGGGCGAGGTTTGGTCGGGACGCGCGTCGCCGTCGATGTCATCGGGAACGCTGTCGAGGTGCGGGAACGTCTCCGGCAGGGCGGCCTTCAGGTGCAGGTTGCCCGCCGCGGCGTCGGCAAACGCGTCGGTGATGTCCCGAGTGAGGTTGTCGGAGACATCGATCTCGCCGACGATTTGCTCCTGGCGCATCTCGGGCCCACTCAGCAGATTGTTGCGGACGGTGAGCCCGTCGTTGTCGTGGACGATGCGGATGAGGCGCCTGAGGCGGCTGTCGGGATCGTGGACGGAGTTGTGCAGGATGGAGCAGTCCTGAGTGTAGTCGGCGAGGATCCCGTTCTCGTGACAGCGGACGACGAAGTTGTTGCGGACGATGCAGTTGATCGCGTGGACCTCGGTCTCGAAGCCCCGGTGGGAATTCCCCAGGCAGATCCCCGAATCGCAGTCGATGATGATGTTGCGCTCGACGATGCAATCGCGCGTCTCATGCCAGAGGAATATCGCGCCTCGCGCCGAGCCCGCGCGGCCGTTGATCCCGATGAACACGTTGTCTGAGATCACCCATTCCGTGGCGAACATGATGTCCATCCCGCCGATGTAGTCGCCGTTGAAGCGCTCGGGATTCTCCTGCTCAGCGGGATCGTCGCTGAACTCTTTGGGACGGTCGTTGTAGAAGAGGCAGTACTGCACGCGGCAGTTTCGCGGCAGTTGATTCTCACGCATCTCAACGGGCACGGCCACGCCTTTAATGCCGCGCTGCCAGATGTTGTGGATGACGCAATTGTAGATGGTGATGTCAGAGATACCCGTGTTCGAGTTGAGCTTGAACCCGTTCCACGCGATATTCTGGATCGTGAAGTCGGCGAACGTCACGCCTGAGCAGGCTCGGACGCCCACCAACTCCCCATGCCGGCTCTCGGCTCCGTCGAGGATGACGGCGTCGCGGTCGCCCGACTCCGAGCGCATCGTCACGTCATCGGTGCTGATCTCGAAGTAGCGCGGCATCATGTAGTGACCATCGGCGATGAGAATCGTCCCGCCCGGCTTCACGTCGGCGGAGGCCTGGAACAGCTCGTCAACGGTGCTGACGCGGATGACATCCCCCTCCGGCGCGGGCAAGGGCGGCGCTACAGGAAACCACGGCTCGGAGGGCTGGGACATGGCGGCACACCCCAACCATGTCGCGAGCAGCAGCGCGAAGACGAGTCTTAGCATCCTGTTGGCCTACTATTGGGCGGAGTCTCTGCCGTCGCGCTTCGCCAGGCAGACGACGGGCTCCTCCGGCTAGCGGCAGAGGATGCCCTCAGGCCACCTGTGTGGATAGAGAGGCGGGGCATTCCTCGCATTCTCAATGCGCTCTCGAAGATTCTTGCTCTTCGCCGCAAGGTCGTTGATGATCTCGGTTGCGCCGGGCGACCCGATAGCGAGCAGCGCTTGGTAGCTCTGCCAGCCGGCCAACTCCGCCAGGTACGGCAACACGGCATCGTGGCGAACCGACTGCAAAGCCTCCGCCCACGGGATGTCGTCGCCCGCCTCTTTCTCTTCGAAGAGGCGTTGACACCGCCGGGCGAGACGCGCCTCATCGAGCGGCAGCACGGTGACGTTGGCCGAGGCTTCCCGGGCGACGGAGAGTTCGTGGCTCAGGTGCAGACTCTGGATCCCCACCTCGTACTCGCCCGGCTCGGCAAACGTGTAGAGTGCCGACAGCACCATGTCGACGCTGCGACTCTCCCCTGGCGCGAGATCCCATTCCTGACTCAGGAGGTCGATGGGCAGATTCTGACGGGGGGGTGATCGCGACCAGTCGGCCGTCGGCACTGCGAATCTGGATACGCCAGTTGTAGCTGCCCGAATACCGGACCTGTGCGGGTCCGTCGCCGGTATTGGTGGTGGCGATCCGCGCGATGAGGGGCTCATACGCGCTGATCTCGTTGCCGGGGATGAGCGAGACGGAGGTCTCCAGTGAAACACGGGCGCGTGGCGCGGGCACGGTGACCTGGAAGTCGCCGTCATCGATCTCCTGGCCCTCGGTTAGTGTGAAGCGCAACCTGCCCTCGTCGTTATGGGGGCTCGCGTGCCTGTGTGAGGTGCGGATGCTCACGTTTCCGGGAGGCAGTCGGAAGGAGTAGCGTCCCTCATCATCAGAGAGCGTGGGGTCCAGGCCGAAGTGCGTGGGGCCGCTGGCCCGAACGCCTATGCCTTCTACGGGATCGCCTGTCGCTTCATCGGTGATCTGTCCGCCGACGACCGCGCCGGGCGTGAGGTGGAAGGTGCCGAGCGTCAGATCACGCGACTCCGGCAGTGCCACATCGATCGCGTAGGCATGCGCGAGTCCCTCGGGCGGGTCCACAACAACCCGGAACTCGCCTTGCCACAGGTGGCGTAACGTGAAGGCACCATCGGCGTCGGTGACTGTGTCGTCCTGCCCGCCGTCCCTGTATCCATGCTGAGGGTTGCAGTGCACGGCGAGACCCGCAAGGGCCTTGCCATCATGCACTACCTTCCCCGAGATCGTACTCTCAGGATGGAGCGAGATCTCCAGGACGAACGGGTCGGCATCGCGCTCGACGCGCAGCCTCTGCGCGGGATGTCCGTCAGCCGAGGCGATGAGATCCAGGCGCGCGTTCCCAGGCAGCCCGGCGAAGACGAATCGTCCATCCGCGTCCGTCGTCATGGCGAACGGGTTATCGGGCCGGCGCGACAGCTCAACGAACTCGCCTCGAATCGAGTACGGGAGATGCGCCAAAGCGACGCGCGCGCCGGCGATCGGCTTCCCGTCCGAATCGACGACGACACCGGAACAGGTCTTCGGCTCGGGGCCCAACTGCAGCAAGACCGGCGTCCCCACCGCGGCAGTGAGCCAATCAAGCGCGTGTCCATCGTGGCGTGCCAGAACGCTCATCGGCCTGCCGGGGTATTCCGCCGGAGCATCTGTCACGAACGAGCCGGCGGCGTCCGTCGTGGTCACAGCCACGTGCAAGTCGCCAGCCTGGATGTACGGGTCGAGGGCATACCCACCAGTGAAGACGAGGACCTCGCATCCGGCCACGGGGACGCCGTCTGGATCAAACACCTCGCCGCGAATGGTGACCGTCTCCCCGCCGAGCTGCGCAACCACCGCGATCACACCGATACCCGAGACCAATGCCAGTGCAGTAAGCTGCGCCACGCGCTTCCAGGATGCCACATTCATGTTGGCTCCCTCCCGCGCCCTTTGACACTCGGAGAGAGCGATGGGTTCAGCCGAACGCCGTCCACCGACGACAAGGAAGTCGCTCGGGTACGCTGAATCTACCACTCTCGCGGAATCGCTCATCGGAGGCTCTCTTCATGCGCGGCGCTCTGTCTGTTCTTCTGCTGGCAACTGCCTGCTGCGTCGAGGCGGCTACGCTGCATGTCGCCCAAGAGCATCCGAATGCAGACGATGCGAACGCGGGCACAGTGGACGCGCCTCTTGAGACCATCAACGCGGCGATCGGGCGAGCCCGGCCGGGGGACACGGTACTCGTCGGCAAGGGCACGTACCGCGAGGAGGTCGTTTGGCAAGCCGAGGATCCCTATGCGCCGATGGAGCGGATGACGCTGGCGGCGGCCGGGGGCGCTCGCCCAGTGGTAAAGGGCTCGGAGGTCGCGACAGGATGGGAGCAGACGGCGGGCGACATCCATGCGGCCGACTGGGAGACGCCCGCGGACATCGTGTTCGCGGACGGGGATCCGCTGACTCAGATCGGACTACAAGGGAATCCCAAACGCGCGGCGAGCACCAACGGCTTCCAGTGGAAACGAGATCGAGACGGTAATGGCATCGCGGACATGCGCCCAGGGAGCTTCCACTACAATGCCGATGCGAAACGACTGCACGTGTGGCTGGCCGATGGGAGTGATCCGGCGGACCACCTCATCGAGGTTGGCGTTCGCGGCAAGGCCGTCCAACTCAGCGGGACGTGGACGCTACGGGGCTTTGACATCACGCAGGTTGCCGATGGATTCTGGCCCGACGAGCAGGCGGTCTCGATCGGCGGGAAGGAGATCGTCGTCGAGGACTGCCGCATCACGCACAACGGCTTCGTCGGACTGATCGCGTCCGGTGAGGACTGCATCATCCGCAACAACGAACTGGCCTACAATGGTCTGATGGGGTTCACGAGCAACTCCGGGCACCGCATGCTGGTGGAGGGCAATGAGTTTCACCACAACGCGACGCGGGGCGATGTGAAGTGCCTCTCATCAGGCAACAAATGGGTGCAATGGCGCGAGGCGAAGTTCCTGAGGTACTACTTCCATGACGAGACCGCCACGGCCCTTTGGTGCGACATCAACGTCAACAACGCGCTGATCGCCGAGAACCGGTTCGAGAACTGTAACCTCGGGATCTACTTCGAGATCAGCCGGTGGGGCGTGATCGCGAACAACGTGCTGAGGAACTGCGGGCGCGCGATCTGGGTCTACTCGTCAGACGTGCTCGTGGCCCACAACGTTATCGACAGTTGCGGCGAGGGGATCACGGTCAGCGGCTACCCGCGCCACGCAGCGTTCGTCCAGAGCGTGCGCGAGCAACCGTACTCGCACTGCCTGATGTCAGTGCGTAACAACCTCATCGTGGACAACCTCCTGATCGACTGCCCGGGCTCGTACATCGGGATCACCGAGAGCACGCCATACGGCTGGGCAAACTGGTCGGACCACAACGCGTTCGTCTGGACGCTACCGGCATTCCACCGGTCGGGGATGCACATCAACTTCATGAGCGGGTGGGATACGCTCTACGGCAAGCTGCCCATCTGGCGGATGAAGCGGCACTGCGACACGCGCTCGGTGGCTGTGGATGCAAAACTCCTCGAGGAAGTGCGGGGCGGCTCGCCATGGGTACAGCTCTCCGAGGACGAGTTGTTCGCGGATGCCGGACTCGTCGATCGAGCGGCGGGCGACTACCACCTGACGGAGGATAGCCCTCTGCGGGGCCGCGGCATCGAGCTGCCGACGGAGCTGGCATCAAGCTACCAGCCGGGACAGGGGCAGGATGTGGTTAGCCGGGCGTGGGAGGCGACGGCCATGAAGGCCGCGCCGGATCCAGACGCGGCGACACCGGTGCATGGCGATGAGAATGGTCACTACCGGCTGCAACCACTGCCGCGCGTCGGTCGGCTGGTCGACTTGGACGCGATGGGACCGGGTACGCCGGGGCTGAACGAGACATGGGCCGACAGCGGCCAACACCCGAGGTTCAGGGACGCGGCGGCTGACGTGGCAGGACCCGCGGAGTGGGCAGTGCGGCCGGAGAATCTCGTCAGCGACTCGGGATTTGATGAGCCGATGGGCGAGGACTCGGGGTGGATACCCAA
>CAZKUN010000232.1:0-636 GCA_964555935.1 uncultured Armatimonadia bacterium
ACGCCTCCCGACCATCGGTGTGGTCCTGAGAGGTTCGCTCATTGACGCGACCACGCCTTCTGCATGTAGGAACGCAGCCCCGCGAGGGAGAATTGGCCAAGCTGGAGACCAGCCAACATTTGGGGGCTACACATGGAACGCGACGCGATCATCGAAACAGCTCGAAAGATCATCTTGGAGAACAAGGTCTTCGTACTCGCCACGGCCGGCCAAGACGGCGCGCCGTGGATGCGGTGGATGGGGGGATCGGTGTTGGATGAGCCGCTGACGGCCACCATGGCCGCGCTGTCATCATCGAAAAAGATGGACCAGATCCGCGCGAATCCGCGAGCGCAACTGATGTTCCAGACGAAGGACCATCACAGCGTGGTGACGTTGACTGGCACGTGCGAGATCGTGGAGGAACCGGAGCAAAGGCAGAGGGTGTGGGATGCGTTTCCCGGGCTGAAGAGTTACGCCTCGGGCCCGGAGGACCCGGGTCTGGGGGTGATACGCTTCACGACGGAGCGCGTGGAGCTGATACTCCTGGATGAGTATGGGACCACGCCCCAGGTCACGGACGTGTAGGGCAATTGCCGGCGTGACGGCAGCGACATCCGCCACGCCTGATACCATCAGAACAGGTCGAAGAACTTG
>CAZKUN010000232.1:646-14257 GCA_964555935.1 uncultured Armatimonadia bacterium
GGTTCTGCCCGTAGAAGAACTCGTCCGTCTTCTTCCACTTCACGTGCCCGTCGACCCACGCGATGTTGGTCCCGTCGTTGTGGGCGGCTTGGGGACGAGTAACCCACCCGGGGTCTCCCGCCACGGGCTCGGCGTCAGTGTCGTTGGCGGGCTTGGCGGGGGGCGAACCGAAGTTCGACGGGGCGTCGATCCGATGGTCCGGTCCGACCACGGCCCCCGAGCTGTCGAAGCACTTCTTGGAGTCACAGAGCATCACAGTCTCGCTTGGCGAGTAGACGGAGCCCAGGAACTGCCCCTGCACGTACGTGTCGTTGTAGCCGAACGACCGCTGCTTCGTCTCCGGACACGTGAGGATGTCGGTGCTGGTAATGTACGGTTGAGCATAGTGCGTGTCCCAATGCATGAAGACGCCGCCCCCGGCATCGTAGTAGCGCGGAGGGAGTATCTCGTCGTAATCATCCGCGTACATGAGTAGCCCCAGCGTGAGCTGCTTCTGGCTGCTGGCGCAACTCGCCTGGCGCGCCTTCGCGCGGGCTCTCGCAAACACGGGGAACAGAATCGATGCCAGAATGGCGATGATAGCGATTACAACCAACAGCTCAATCAGAGTGAAGCCACTGCGCCTCATGGCGAGATCTCCTCGGTCCGCGTCTAGGTAGGGATGACGAACAGCCGGAAGTACATGTAGGCGATTGGCATGGTGAAAAGCAGCGAGTCAAACCGATCGAGGATGCCGCCGTGTCCGGGGAGGATCGTCCCGAAATCCTTGATGCCGAGTTCGCGCTTGATCATTGACTTGGCCAGATCGCCGAGCTGGCCGAAGACCCCGATGACAATCCCTAACGAGATCATGTGCAAGGGCTGCAGGCCGAATGAGCTGCCGAGACCCACGCAGACGATTACGGCCGTTAGCAGTCCTCCGATGTGGCCCTCCCAGGTCTTGTTGGGACTGATGCCGGGGAAGGAGCGCCGCGTGCCCAGGGACTTGCCGACAAGCGCAGCCATGGTGTCTTGCATCCAGACCGTCGTTATGATCAGCACCAGCGCGCCGCAGCGGTCCAGGAAGCCCCCCTCGGGGATGCCCCCCACGTGATGCAGCGGGACGGCGCGAAGACGTAGTAGGAACGAAAAGAGCAGGCCTACCCATACGACGCCGAAAACGGTCGCGCCGGTGTTGGCGATGACGCTGGTATGCCCCGCCCGCCAGAATTGGGCCATGAAGGCGAGCAGCACGGCTCCCGCGACGCAGACGGTGATCATACCCGAGCGGAGCGCGGGATTCTCGGCTACGAAGTGGGTCGCGGCCATTATGCCCGTCGCGCAGGCCCAGCCGGCGGGCGCCACGGCGACGATGCCGTTGCGCGCGACCCCGCGGTAGAACTCGTGCAGCCCCACGAGCATCGCGGCTGTGGCGACGATGAACATCGGCCAGCCGCCGAAGTAGAGCAGCAGGATGACAAATGGGATGGTGATGACCCCGGTCCAAAACTTCGGCCCCAGGGGGAGCTTGGATAGGGGTTTGATATCGGAGGTCATGCGTGGCTCCAGATCATGAATGGCGTATTATTGCTTCGCGAGTCTAAACCTCCTTCACCCGTCATCGGGTGCGGGCAGTTCGCCAAAGATGTCGCGGATGGCCTCCAGGTATGACGTTCCCCACTGGGTGCTGGGCTCCACGTAACTCCCCTCGAGCCACTCGTTCCAGGCCTCGACGGTGACGAACTTCCTCAGGTCGCGTTCCTCGATCAGCGCCTTCGCGCGCCGAAGCATCTCGCGGTACGCATCCGGCGTCTGTCGCTGAAAGACGAAGCCCGTCGAGCGGAAGGTCGGCTCCCAATTCTGCATGGGCGTCGTGGGAAGCAGGTAGTCGCGCCCGTGGGCGTTGGCGCCATGGATCCAGGTCTCGACGTGTCCGGAGATCGTCTGAGTCGGGAAGTCCTCCAACAGATCCGTGACCGCTCGCTCGCCGAGTTGGCGCTGGACGGGACTCTCGCCGCCCGTGCGCGCGAGCACGTAGCCCGTAGCGCCGTCTAGCCCGAAGCCGGTCCAGAACATTGCCGCTCGTGCTGTTCACAGCCGCTATGTAGACATCCGCGTAACCCCGATCTCTTGCGACGGCACGGATTCGCTCGATGTAAGCGGCGGCTTTCTCCTCGTCACCGGCCACGGTGACGAGTTGGCCCGTGTCCCAGAGCAGCACGAACGGCTTGTCGTCGATGCGGTGGTAGTTGGGCTGGCTGAAGAAATGGTCAGCCATGTACTCGGGCATGTCGGTCGGCAACTCGGCGAACGGCGGGTGGTTGGTGATCATGACCGCGAACGGCATCGTCTCGGCGAACCGGTTCGTCTCCGTGGGCGGCGCGCCGACTTCGTCCTTGCCCAGGAACCCGATCTCCAACGCGCGATTGCCGAAGAAGCTCGGGTCCATCGCACCATCATCGTCAGTGCCGGGATACCAGTCCCACATCATCAGGTTCACCGCATGTTCGCGCATCCAGTGCACGTGCCAGTCGATGACGCGCGGGTCGCTGGCTCGGTAGAAGTGGATGCCGTTCTGCGTCATCTCGACGTCAGCGGGATCGTACAGCAGCGGCAGACGCCACGGCGCGCGCTCGGCGACCTGCTTCCAGCCGTCCCACGTGTACTCAGGCTCCCACGCGGCGAAGTACCACATGGCGACCGTGTAATCGCTCGCGACCGGCACGGTCTCGGGTGGCGCTTCCTGCGAGACATCGATACGTTTCGGAGCGACCGGCAGTCGGTACTCGCGACGCCACGGTTCCGTCTGGAACTCAAGACCCGTCGCCGGTACGGGGCGGGCTTCACCGGCGGATGCGGACGCGGAGGCCTTCACGGCATGAAGCGTCACGTCGCCCGCTGACCCAAGCCCGAGCATGATCGTCTCGATGCCCCCCCCCGCCAGCCGGGGTGGTCGCCGACCCGGATGTTGTAGGTGGACCTCACCGCGGGCGCCATGGTGAACGGCACGGCGTGGCGCGTCGAGTCGCCCTTGGCCATGAACTCGATGAACGCGGGCACGTGACCGTCCGGGCCGGGGATCGCCGGGGCAGTCGCCTCGATGATGAGGTACCGCGCGTCGGCGGCGTCCAGGTCAAGATGGGGCGAGATCGCCCGCGTCTCGCGCGAGGTGGGCATGACGTGCAGCCCGGCTTGGCGCTGCTCGGTGTCACCCGCCGGGACCACCCAGCCCTCGTCGCCGCGGGTGAAGTCGAAGTCGGCCTCAACGGGACCGGGCCGGTCGAACTTCAGGACCTTGATGCTCTGTATTGCATAAGTGCCTGGCTTGCCCTCGGGCGGGTCGAAGCGCAGCCCGACGACGCGCTCCGCGTCCTGCCAGAATGGCTGAACGCGGAGGGTCTGCCAGTCATCATGAGCCTCAACCGCGACTTGCAGGCGCCTCTCGCCGCTGAAGCCTCCGTAAGGACCTTCGGTATCGGAGCGCCAGAACCACTCGCAGATGCCCTCGGTCGTCGACTTGAGCGTGATCTCGATCGTATCGCAAAGGGCTGGCTCGATATCAAACAGCGGGCCTACGATCAGGACGTCTGAACCGGTAGCGCGGAAGGTGAGAGCATCATCGACGATCTCAAGCGGCGACGTCCTGTTCCCCTGCCAGTCCTGGACGCCATCGGCGAAGTTCCAGGCGACAGCCTCGGTGGGCTCGGCGGCTCTGGCCGCGTGGCCGATGGGCAGCAGGAATGCGAGCGCGATCATGAGCGCGGATCTCCTCGGGCGCGAGCCCCTACTTCAGCCACTTCGCGGCGTTGCGGAATCGGATGCGGTCCTTCTCGGCGCGCGTCGCGTTGGTAACCTCGATCTTCACGAGCGGCGGGTCGGGGTACTTCAGGCAGGCGCCCGTACCAAACGCCAGCCTCTCCGCGCCGACGTTGTCGATCAGCGCGCGGATCTCCGAGTGTCCCAGCGCGCTCATCCGGGAGATCCCGATGAGGTAGTTGTCGGGCAGGCCGTTGCCTGCCTGGCCCAGGGCCGATCCCGTGAAGCCGATGCCGTTGACGAGCATGAACCGCGTCTTCGGGTGCCGCGATACGAGCCCCGCCACTGACCCCGCCGACATGTCCGGAATGTTGATCAGCCAGTGCCGCTGGCGCGCGTCCGTCTGGCGCAATGGGATCGAAACGATCAGGCCGATCTCCGCCGCCGCGCTCGCGAGTTCGCTGCAACACGCGTCGTCCGGCGTGTAGGCGTGATAGCTCGGATAGATGCGGATTCCCTTGAAGCCCGCCTCGGCGGACGCGCGCAGGTCATGCTCCCAATCAACGTAGGTCGGGTTGATGACCGCGAACGGATGCAGGCGATCGCGATAGCGCTTGGTGTCCTTCGCCAGGTCGTCGTTGGCGGTCTGTGGGTTCTTGTAGAAGACGCCGCTGACGCTTGAGACGCAGGCTTGGTCGATGCCCTTGGCGTCCATGAGCTTGAGCAGCTTGGCGGGCGTGTTGTGGCGGAGCTTGCGAAACGGCCAATGGCCGACGTAGGTGTTGATGTCGATCAGCATGTTGATGCCACCTTCCGCGCGGCCAGCAGCTTCTGCATGTTGCCGCCGAGGATCTTCTGCTTCGCCTTCTCCGGAATCTCGGCGGAGCGGATCTTGCCGATGCCCGCCGTGTACGACATGTCGCAGGCGAAGAGCAATCGATCCGCGCCGAGCACGCTCGCGGCCATCTCAACGACGCCATCGTCGACGACGCTTCCGCTCGTATCAGCATACGCGCTGGGCGCGCTTCGGAGGGCCTTGATGGCCCATTCCCAGTCACCGCCGCCCATGATGTGTCCGCAGATCAGCATCGCCTCGGGGTAGCGGTTGGCCACCTCGGCGATCATCGTGGCATCCGTAATGCGCGGCTGCGCGGGGTTGTAGAAGTGGGACTTCCCCGCATGTTGGAGGATAGGCACTCCCAGCTCGATGGCCAGTTCTATCACCGGCCACACGACGGGCTCGTTGCAGGGATACTCGTTGTAGATCTTGATCCCCATGAAGCCCTGGTCGATACGCCGGCGGATTTCATCGAGGGCTGCGTCGTGGTAGCCTGGATTCACGTAGCAGTATCCCAGGATGCGGTCCGGGTAGCGTTTCATGGAGTCGAGGACCCATTCGTTGCAGTCGATGCAGCCTTCGATCGCTGCGGGCCGGGTCGGGGTGAGGATGGAGCAGGCGACTTGGTCGATGCCGAGTTTATCAGCGGCATCGATGACCAGCCGATCGCTCGCCTCCCAGTTCCGGTCGCTCTGACGGTTCGCCAAGTGCTCGTGGCAACTGATGACCATGGGCAGATTCCCTTCTGGCTTGATATCCGGGCGCGGTCGCAGTGTCGATTCGCCGCCCTCCCGAGGGTGTCCTTCGCCGTCTGTAGGAGGGGTTTCAACCCCGACGCCGTGCGCGCGACGGTGGCCCTGGCAACGCCGGTCGGGGTTGAAACCCCTCCTACAGACGACTGGAGGTCGTCTCCCGCACAGACAGGCCCGCCCGGGCGTTCTGTAGAATGGACCCATGCCGCGACACTATCGTGGAGGCTTCTCCCATGCCGATCGACCGACTGCTATGCTTGCTCGTTCCCGTTCTGCTCCCCGCGCATGCCCTCGCGGATGATCCCGTGCTGGGCACCGTGGTCGATGAGAAGTATCTCGATGGCTACCAAGCCGCCGTCGAGCCATTGCTGAATCTCAGCGAAGCAGAGATGCTCGCCTTGATCCCCCAGCAGTCGGGGATCTACTTCACTGATTGCGTCAACTGCGAAATGGGGCGCCAGGAGGGCCAGTTCCACGACCAGGCGGGGGCTGAGTTCACGCCCTGGTCAGTCGAGGAGCCCGACATCTTGCGATGCGCCTATTGCGGGCACGAGTACCCGAGCGCCGAGTATCCGATGGATCAGGCGCTGGATGTGGTCTCCCCGCGCGGTGAGGTGTGGAAGTACCCCTACTACGAGGACGCCGACGGGTATAAGCACCATTTCGCCGCCACGCTCGACTACAGGAAGATTCGTTACATGGAGCGTCGCGCGAACTCGTTCGCGCGGCTGTATGCCATCACAGGCGACGAGAGCTATGCCCGCCGATCCGCGCTCATCATGGCGCGCTTCGCCGAGGTCTTCCCCGGCTATCCCTACAAGTTCGACTACCCGTTCCGCGAGAAGGTCTTCTACGACGGCGACGTCGACCCGGCCGACTTCCGCACCGGTTTCCGCACCTCGCGTTGGACGTGGTGGGCCTACATGGACATCCCGGATCAGCTCGTGGAGGCCTACGATCTGATCTCGCCCTGTGAGGCCGTCACCGCCCAAGAGCGCGAGCAGATCAGAGCCTTCTTCACCACCGCCTCGGAGCAGATCCTGACCAACAAGGACGACTTGGGCAACATGAGCATGGGCACGTGGGCCACGATCATCCGCGCCGGCCGCGTGCTGCAGAAGCCGGAGTACGTCCACACCGCCGTCGGGCGGCTCCGGCGCCTGATGACGTCGCAGTTCTTCTATGATGGCGTGTGGAAAGAGGGCGCGCCGAGTTACCATTCGCAGGTGGTCGGCAACCTGGGATCCGTCTTCCGCGCCACGCTTGGGTACTCCGATCCCGAAGGCTACGAGCACCCGGAGACGGGCGAGCGGTTCGACGATCTCGACACTGAGCGCGACTTGCCGTTCGTCAAGCGTTCGGCGGCCACGCTGATGCAGATGCGCCTGCCCAACGGGCGCTTCGTGCCCGTGCACGACACCTGGTCCACGAATCGGCGCTCCGCTTTGGATGAATCATCGCCATGGCTTCTCCCGGCCTTGGGCCACGCGTGTCTGGGAACCGGCGCGGGCGATGCGCAGATGCAGGCACACCTAACGTGGTCCGGCGGCTACGGTCACACGCACTATGATGGGCTGTCGATGCTGCTGTTCGCACATGGCAAGGAGCTGCTGAGCGACCTCGGCTACACCCACACGAAGGGTCGAGGCTGGACCATCTGCACCCCATCGCACAATCTCGTCGTTGTCGACCACAAGATCCAGACAGCCAACCGTGGCGAGGCCTGCACGCTGGGAAGCCTGCGCTACTTCGATGCCTCCGATCCCGCGTGTCAGGTCGTCTCGGTGGACAACCCGGAAGTGTATCCGGACGACGTGAGTCTCTATCGCCGGACGCTCGTGATGCTGGATGGGATCCTCGTGGATCTGTTCCAGGTGACGGGCGGGAATCAGCACGATTACTTCCTGCACGGCAGCTCGGATGAGCCGCAGACGCTGACGGCATCAGGGGCGGAGTTGGCGGCGATCGAGACCCTCGTGCCCGATGGCGTCGAGTTCGTCCCGGCGATGAACGAGGGCGAGGCGGGGATGGTCATCAAGGACGACGTGCCCTACGGGTACCTCATCGATCTCCGGGGGCGGACGGTAGCCGAGGATGAGGTCGCGATGCTCGATTACACCTACGCCGAGGGCGACGTGTCGCTGACGGCGCGCGTGTTGCTGAACGAGGGCGACGAACTCATCACGGGCACCAACCCCGCCGTGCGCCCGGCGAAAGAGGACGACCGCTTCATCGATGACCACCGGCGCGCCTTCGCGATGGTGAGGCGGCTGGGAGGCGAGTCCGTCTTTGCCTCAGTGATCGAGCCCGTGAAAGGCGAGGCCCAGGTTGTCTCCGTTCAGGTGGCGGACATCCCTGGCACTGAGAAGGCCATGGAGATCGAGCGCGCGTCCGGTCGCCGCGATCTCGTCATGCTTGGGCCCGCCGGCGTTGATGCCGAGTGGCTGGGTGATGCGCTGACGGCAACGGCTGACCTTGTGGTACTGACGTCGGGCGCTGATGGATCGAAGCGCGCGACCGCGGTCGGCGGGACGCTAGCCTGGGGCGGTGTCTCCCTCGATGCGTCGTCGGCTGAGGTGGACTTGGTCGCGGTTGACCGAGACACGAAGACGTTGACGGTCGCCGATGCGTTCACTCCCGACATCGGCAGCACCATCACCGTCGATCACGCGGGCGGGCGAGTGTCGGCGTATGCGGTCGCCTCGGTGAGCGATGACGCGACGGAAATCGGAGTCGTCGAGGACCCCGGCTTTGACTGGGATGCCGATGGGGAGAAGTCGACCTTCGTCTACGTGCCACACACGAGCTACACGGGAGCCCACGCGGTGGGCCAACGCACCGTCAAGCACCACCCCGGAGGCGAATGATGACGCCGCTACTGCTCG
Source organism: uncultured Armatimonadia bacterium (assembly GCA_964555935.1). Taxonomy (GTDB): domain Bacteria; phylum Armatimonadota; class Zipacnadia; order Zipacnadales; family VGFC01; genus CAZKUN01. Next base: position 8,857 of record CAZKUN010000232.1, read on the forward strand.
CCGCGATCGCGACCGCGTCGTGGGCCCAAGCGCCCGGCAACACGCATCTCGTCGCGCGGCCGGGGGCCGGCAACACTTGGACGGTCCAAGCCCGCTGGACGACGGCCGAGCCGAGCATCGGCAGCGTCGAATGGGGCGCCACGGATGCGCTGGGCAAGACGACAGCGCCCGAACCGGCTGAGTGCAACAACCATCGCGTCGACATCGCCGGCCTCGCCGGCGGCGAGCCGTGCTGGGTGAAGCTCCCTGGCGGCGAAGCTACCGAGGTCCAGCCGCCGGTGATCCCGGCCGATGCCAACGAGCGCCGTGTGGTTGAACTGACAGTGACCAACCCCTCGGACAGGGCGATCCCCGCGTGCCCCGTAACCGTCGGTCTCCCCTTCCCCGCGGGGACGCTCGGCACTACGGACACGCTGCGGGTTCTGATTGGCGACGGCGAGGTCGTGCCGCAAGCGCGCGCGGTGAGCCGATGGGATGACAACAGCATTCGGTGGCTGGTGCTGGACTGGCAGATGGACCTTGCGGCGGGCGAGAGCGCTGCCGCGCGCCTCGCTTACGGCGGCACTCCCGCGCCCGCTCAGCCGCTGCTGGACCTCATCGAGGCGACCGCGAACGCGATCACGGCGGAAACAGGTGCGATGACCCTCGCGCTCGTCGACGAGGGCTACATGGAGTACCCCGCCTTTGTTCGCTCAAGGTTGACGGATCCCGATGGCATCGACTACCTGAACGCCGCCGAGGAGATTGAGATCGAGGAGAACGGCCCGTATCGCGCCGTCGTGCGCTACTCGGGCCACCATGTCGCCGAGGATGGGACGAAGCACTTCGGCTTCACTTTCCGCGTGTTCGTCTACCGGGGGAAGAGCTACATCCGCCTCGACCACGTCTTCTCGAACGATCTCCTCGATGAGAACATGACCGCCATCAAGTCGCTCGATCTCGTGTTCCCCGGGCTGTGGAGCGGCGGCCAGGCCCCATACGCCGATGGAGATCGCCTGGTGCAGATCACCGAGGCCGAGTACGTGCTGGCGGGCGAGACGAGCCAAGGCCGCGCGCCGGGGATTGAGCACGCGCAGGGCGGCCCGTGCATCGCCGTGCGGGAGTTCTGGCAGCAGTGGCCGAAGTCGATGGGTGTCGAAGGGCAGGATCACGTGGTCGGGCTTTGCCCGACGATCGATCCTCCGGACCTGTATGCGGACAAGGAAGACGAGCACTTCCTGTACTACCACCTCCGCGACGGCAACCACACCTTCCGGCGGGGCCTTGAGAAACGCCACGAACTGTGGATCGACCCCAGCGGCGTGATGGCGGAGGAAACGGCGCTCATGGCCACCCAACGCGTGCTCGCCACCGCCCCCGCCGAATGGTATGCCGACAGCGCCGCGTTGGGCGATATCCTCCCCAGCGAGGGCGACCGCATCGGCATCTACGACAGAATCGTCGACGGCAACATCGGCGCCTATGGCAAACGCCGCGACGACAGCAGAGAATTCGGGCTGATGAACTACGGCGACTGGTACGGCGAGCGTGGCTACAATTGGGGCAACCTCGAGTACGACACCCACCACGGCTTCCTGACTCAGTACCTGCGCTCCGGCGACACGCGGTTCCTAATCGAGGGCGAGATCGCCGCGCGCCACAACATGGATATCGACGTGATCCACCACGCGGAAGGCCAGGTTTCGCCACCGGAGTGGAGCGGCGCGAAGCTGCCGGGACAGGTGTGGGTGCACTCGATGGGACACACCGGCGGCTACTACCCGCCGGAATATCTCGACATGAACGTCTACGCCCAAGGGTACGCCACGAACCGCGGCCATATCTGGAGCCAGGGGATGTGGGAGTACTCGCTGCTGACGGGCGACACGCGAGCGTGGGAGTGCGCGAAGCTGGTAAGTGACTGGGCGGCGGGCCCGCAGACCACCAACTTCAGGTTCGGCAATCAACGCGAGCCGGGCTGGATGACGATCCTCGTCATGGCCGCTTACCGCGCGACGGGTGATCCCTACTACCTCAACGCGGCGCGGATCATGATCGATAAGGTATACGAAGAGCGCGACGCCTCGCCGATGCCTGAAAGCGGTCTGCGCTACCGCGAGTTGGTGCCGGGGCACTGCACGTGTGAGGAGCACCATTGGGGCGCGGCGGGGTTCATGGCGGGCGTGCTCATGACCGGCATGAAGATGTACTACCAGGAGACGGGCGACGAGGAGGTCGCCGAGAATATCGTCAAGATCGCGCGCTTCTGCGTGGACACCATGTACGAGGAGGACGCGGGTCTCTTCCGCTACACCTCCTGCCCGAACTCCAGTCAGAGCGCGAGCTACGGCTTCATCCTCGGCAACGGGATCGGCTTCGCGGCAAACTACGCGGACGATGACAGTCTGCGCACAGTCGTCCGGGATTACCTCGTGCGGACGATGGCGAGCTTCCAAGGCATCGGTGGCGGCAAGACGATCGGGTTCTACATGTGCTTCGCGCCCTACGCGCTTAGCGAGGTGGCGAAGTTCCCGGGCGAGTCCTTCGACGCCTACATGGCTCGCGAGGTCCATCGCGCTACCTCGCCAGGGCTGCGCCGATTGCCGGGGCTGGTGCCGAATCCCGACTTTGAGATCGACGTGGCTGGCTGGCAGAAGCGCGGCGGGACGATGACGCTCGATGGGGAAGACCCTCATTCAGGCGCCTCGTGCGCCAAGATCGAGGGGCGCTTCGACAAGGCGAACGAATACATCACCACCGTCTACGGGACGCCTGGCGAGTGGCAGATCTCGTGGCTGGTGCCGCGCAAGGAATATCGCCTGAGCACTTGGCTGAAGGTCGAATCGATAACCGACGGCGCGCCCGCGCCTGACATCCGGCTCTCCCACCGCGAGAACAACATGACGAAGGGCTCGTTCATGTCCGAGACCGCGTATGACCTCGACCGCCTTGGCGAGTGGCAGCAGCTTGGCTGCACCTTCACGGTCCCCGAGAACACTAACCAGGCGTACCTGGCGGTCAACACGCAATCGAAGGAAGCCATCGACGTCGTCATGTATGTGGACGATTGGCGCCTGGTCCCGATCGAAGCGCCGGCCATATTCGACCCAGAGCACGTGCTGGTCGACATCGCGGCCGGCAACGCCTCCGCGACGGTCGTCGGTGGGCGATACCATGTCTGGTCGCAGGCCCTTACAAACGCCGCCGGGGCGACGCTGGGCGTTTCATGCGGCGGTGCCAACGCCGGGACCGCCACTGTCAACGCCGATGCGTGGGAGTGGATCGAGGTGGGGGAGGGCATCGACCTCGCCGCCGGCGAACATGAGATCGAACTGACGGTCGCTGACGGCATCGAGGTCAAGGCCGTCTGCCTGACGACCGACATCGCCAAGTAGGGCGAGATCGCGACATGACCAATTCCACGCTGCCTCCAATAGACGACCTCCGCGCCCGCGTCGAGCGTCTCCACGAGCGCCGGATGGCTGAGGACGAACGCCTGGTCTGCATGGAACGGGCGGCGATCCTCCGCGCCTCGTGCGAGCGCCATGCCGATCTGCCGCGGGCGCGCCGCCAGGCCGCCATAATCCGCGACATCTGCGAGCAGACGACGCCCGCCTTCGAGCCCGAGGACGTGATCGCCGGTCGCGTGCTGGAGGTCATCCCCGACGCGTCTGGCGAGGCTCTTTACGCCGCGCATCCGGAGTTATTCGAGGAAGACGGCGTCCCGGACTGCCTCGACAGCATGAGCATCTTCATCCCCGATTGGGGATGGCTCATCTCAGCGGGGCTCGGAGGAATCGCGGCGCAAGTCCAAGCGAACCTCGACGACGCCGACGAGGCCGGTCGGGAGTTCCTCGAAGCCGCGCTCGATGCCCTTGGATCGGCCTCGATGCTGATCCGGCGCTATGCCGACGTCGCCCGCCGGCAAGGTCTGGATGACATTGCCGACCGCTGCGAGCGCGTGGCCTGGGACGCGCCCTCAACATTCCTCGACGCGCTGCAGCTTCTCCAGATCATCCACTTGTTGTTGTCAGTGCTGATCGGCGGGCGCGACGTCACGCCGGGCCGCATGGATCAATACCTCCTGCCGCTCTACCGGAGCGACATCGAGCAGGGGCGGATCACTCGCGAGCAGGCTGTTCTGGTCATGGCGATGTTCATGTTGCGCCTGACCCAAGCCGCCGGCAACGACACCGACTTTGATGACAATACGCGCCGCTCGCCCTGCCGCTACAGTCATCTGTACGTGACCGTCGGCGGCTGCGACGCGGATGGTCGGCCGGCTGACAACGAACTGTCTCTTGCGATCCTCGATGCGGTCGATTTCCTGGGCTACAAGGAGCCGACCGTCTGCGTGCGCTACCGCGCCGATTCCGCTCTCGAGTTCCGGGAGAGGGTCGCGCAGCTCGTTATCGCGCGGCAGCCGGTGACGATCTACAACGACGAGGTCGTCACGCGCGCGCTGGCGAGTCAGGACGTCCCGATCGAGCATGCCTGGGACTATGCCCACAGCGCCTGCCACAACGTGCTGGTGCCCGGAATCGACGCCGGTAGCGGACCGGGTTTTCACAACCTTCCCGCCACGCTGCTTCGAGCGCTCGACCGGGCCGATGGGGCGACCTTTGACGAGCTGATGGCCTTGCTAGGCGAGGAGATGAGCGCGGGGCTCGCCGCAGCCCGGAGCGCGGCCGAATGGCGGTGGGAGAACAAGCTGGGGCGCGAGTGCCCCTTGCTGCACTCAGCGCTATTGCGCCACAGCGTCGAGCAGGCCCGGCCCTGCTGGCAGTCGGCGCCCATCAGCCACATGAACCACTCGGCGATGGGGCTGGCGACGGTCGTCGATTCGCTCGTCGCGATCCGCGAGCTTGTCTTCGCGGCGGATGCTGAACTGAGCTTGTCCCAGCTTCGCGAAGCGCTGGCGGCCAATTGGGCGGGGCACGAAGACACGCGCCGTCAGATCCGCACTGAGCTTCCTCGCTATGGCCGCGATGATGAGGACACTCGCGCTCTGGCACGGACGGTCGGCGAGATGTGGGTCGCCGAAGTCGCGCGCGCCTCCGAGGGCATGGATCGCCTTGCCATGTGGCCGGCGTTCTACTCTCACATCGTCCACGTCCACCACGGTCGCGATACGGGCGCCACGCCTGACGGCCGCCTCGCGGGCGAGCCGCTCAGCGAGAACCAGAACCCGTCCGCGGGCACGGTTGGCTGCTCGCCGACGACCGTCCTCAGCGCCATGGCCGACCTGCCGGTAGACCGCACTCCCTCGGGCGCCTGCACCATGACGCTCTCGCCTCGCGACCTGACCGGCGGGCTCCTGCTATCGCTGCTTGAGAGCTACTTCCAGATGGGCGGCCTCCACATGCACGTGACGGTGGTCGATCCCGTGATGCTCCGCGCCGCTCAGGCGCACCCGGAGGAG
>CAZKUN010000233.1:0-14100 GCA_964555935.1 uncultured Armatimonadia bacterium
GATCGCGATGGTCAGGTAGGGAGGACGGGCAACAACATGAGCGCTATGGGACGGACAGGCCTGAAGCAGATGATCTCCGTTGTCGTCCTGTGCTTGCTGATCCCGGTGGCCGGACCCGCGCAGGAGGCGGGGTGGGGCCACGTGATCGTTACGGATGACGTGCTCGACGCGTGGATTATGAGCGTGCTCGACCATCGGATTGCGAAGATCTACGCCGCGTCGAAACCTGATCTCGAGGCCGAGGACGCGGACCCGGGCGACACGGTGCCCGCCGTGCAGGCGCTCGCGAACGACGAGACGCTCAACAACCTGGTTCAACTGTATGGCTTCGTGAGCGCTCACGCGTGGGCCGACGCGACCAACCGCATCAACTCGGGGCTCTACTGTGGCGTGCCGATTGCGATGTCGGAGGAACTCGTGCCCGCCGAACCGGAGGCCGCGGCGGCGTTCAGGCGCGAAGTTGACCAGCAGGTGGAGGCCATGCGCGAGATGTTCGGCCGGATTACGGATGCGGAGCAACAGCTCATCATCGAGCGGCTGGAAGACATGCGCATGGTCATGTTCGGCGAGCCGCCACGGGACACGCCGACGCTTGAGCTTGAGAGCTTGCAGCGGTGGATCGCCTGCGATCGCGATGAGAGAGTCGGCGCTGTCCTCGACGAGGTCGGAGAGCACCTGCGCGACGGACCGGCCGCGTTGAAGCAGCTGATTCTCATGAGGTCGGTCGCTCCCGAGATCGACGCGGCGGTGAGGGCTCAGGGCTTCGCGGGCGGCAATGAGTGGGCCGGCGCAACGATGCAGGTGGTGGGCGCGCTGCTGGAGGCGGGGATCGGCCTCAAGCTCGACGCGCTTGACCAGAATGCCGTGGAGTACACGCCCGAGGAGTTCGCGAAGCTACTCAACGAGCAGTACATGAGCCTCGCCGATCTGCACCTGGCCTTCGGGGCCCGGCCGGTGGAGGACATCGGTCTAGCCGGCAAGTATCGCGAGTCGATTTTCAAGGCTCTGGGCGGCGCGGCCGGCGCGACCGGCGAGCAGACCTGAGGGCGCGCTACGTGGTGAGCTTGTGCCACTCGTCGAAGACGGCGTCGACGCACGCGGGATTGGCGCCGGGGCCGAACTCGAGCTGGGCAACCACGCCGCCGGCGGGATCGTAGAGAGAATCGACGACGCGGCGGACGGCGGCGCGAGCGACCTCGGGATCGGCTGACGGCAAGACGTGCTGGCGGCAGATCTCACCCCAGAAGGTGATGCACCCCTTGTAGCGGCGGGCAATCTCCTCGATGTCCATGCAGAAGAGCTGGGAATTGACCGCATCGACGCCGATCTCAATGAGGTCCTCGTAGATCTCGAAGATGTGCCCGTCCGAGTGCAAGAAGAATCGCTTCCCCGCAGCCTTCACCATGTGGACCATCTCGGCATAGCACGGGCGGAAGATCTCGCGCCACAACGTCGGCGGGATGAGCAGCGCGTGTTGCGTGCCCCAGTCGTCATTCTGGCTGATGGCATCGACGTCGGTATCAAGCCAGGCCCTCGCGACGGCCATGTTGTACTCGTGGACCTTGTCGCGAAGTTCGCACAACTCGCGCGGGCGCTCCATGATGTCAATGAACAGGTTCTCGGTGCCGCGGAGGAACTGCATCTGCTCAAAGAGCGTGGGGACCGAGGTCATGATGAATTGGTCGGAGGCCGCGCAATGCTCATTGACGCCGGTGAGGTTCTCGGGCTTGGGTACCAACTCCCACGGGGCCTCGATGGCGTTGAGCGTCGACCAATCGGTAAGCTGCGGATTCTTGACCTCGCCGATGACGCCGGCCTGGATGTTGGTGAACTCGCAACCCCAATCGTCGATGTAGGTGCCGGCGTCGGTCTGGACGCCGATGCGGCGCTTGCTCTCGGGCGGCGACCACGGGGCGTATCCGAAATCATCGGGCCACCGGCGCGCGATGTCGGCGTACTCGTCGGGGTAGGTGGAGGTGGCGATGGGGAGGACCCAGAGCTGGCGCGGCGGGCGGTCGGGGTCTTCGAATGTGATGGCTCGAGTAACGCGTTCGCGCGAGGTCATGGTGGATCTCCGGTGGCGCACTGCCGACGGGCTGGAAGCCCGTCGCTACGCGCCCTACGCGGGCACGGGCGCGAGGAGGATGTCGCGGACGATTCCCGCGTTCTCCTCGACCATGTTGTCGTTGTCGCCGCGGTGCATGCCGACGTTGACCAGGTCGGTGGGCTTGATGCCATCGAAGGCGTACTCGAAAGCCATCCGGGCATCGATCCGGCCGGCGCCCATGATCTTGTAGCCGATGCAAGGCTTCTGAATCCGGCGCGTGCACTCGGCGGCCGGGCCGACATCGGCGAGTCCGAACTTGTGGCCCGCCCCCGAGTGGAGACTGCCGCAATTGAAGAAGCAGACCATGTGGAAATCCGCGATGTCGAGGCCATCTACCCAGTAGTGGACATTGGGGTGGTGCGCGGCGACGCCGACGGGGATGCCCTTGGCCTTGGCGTGGTCGATCCACGAGCGCAAGGTCTCTTCATCCTCCTGCGTGTAGAGATTGTCGACCTGGCCCCCATGGAAGAAGAGCGCCTTGCAGCCCATGTCGGTGACGATGTCGACTGAATCGAGCATGCCTGATGAGAGGCAATTGACCTGGGCGATCCAGTTCAGGTTGCCGCCCGCGCCGAGGTACTGGCCCATCGCCTCGACGACGTGGGGAGTCTCGTTATTGCTGATCATCGTGTTGATCCCGGCGGCTTCGGCACGGTGCCAGGTCTCGATGATGCGGTCGACCGTGTGGTAAGAGCGCATCGCCTCGTCGCGGTCGGCATTCTGGTGGCTGTAGCCGCCGAAGGGATTCGCGCCGATGATGAGACGCGTGGACTCGAAGCCGCAGAAATCGACGGTTGGGAGCATGTTAAGGCCTTTCCAATGAGAGAGTTGGACGGACCACGGCGACGGCCGACGGGCTGGAAGCCCGTCGCTACGCGAAGACACGCCTAGTATACCCCGAACTCGCGGATGGCGTCGAACATGGCGATGACGTTTTCGACGGGCGTCTCCTCGAGGATGTAGTCGTGGCTGGCGCCCGCGACATAGCCGCCGCCGGGAGCCATGATGGCGAGAGCCTCGCGGGTTCTGTCGCGGACAACGTCAGGCGTGCTCTCGATGAGCCACTTCTGCGAGTCGATCGCCCCGTTGAAGAGGATGCTCTGTCCGTAGTCGCGTTTGAGCGTGGCGAGATCCATGCCGCAGCAGAAGGGCTGGACGGCGTGGAAGCCGTTGAGGCCCGCGTCGACCATTGTCGGCAGCAGAGGCTCGACGCCGCCGCAGCAGTGGAGCTGGACCAGCAGGTCGTGTCTGTGGCCGAGATCGATCAGCCGGGCGAGGTGAGGCATTAGGAACTGCTCAAACTGCTTCGGCCCGATCAACGGACCCATCTGCCCGCCGAAGTCATTGCCGATGAAGAAGATGTCGATGACTTCGGCGGCGACCTCGAAGGTGCGACGGCTGACCTCGAAGTAGAAGTCGACGATGCAGTCAAGGACAGCGTGCACAACCTCGGGCTCGTCGGACATCTTCAGCAGCAACCCCTCCATGCCGAGGAGGTCGATGGCGTCGTGCCAGTAAGGCGACCACTCGCCGCCGAGGATGGCGTACTCACCCTCCCAGCGAAGGGCGTCGTCGTGGATGGAAGAGACATCCGCCCAATCGGGATCCGGCCACGCGTATGCGTAGACGTCGTCAACGGACGCGTCGGCGAGAGGGTGGGTCATGGGCTGGCCATAGCCATGGCCGCGGCGTTCGATGCCGAAGGGCGTGCGCATCGTGGCGCCGGCGGATAGGGCCTCGTCCGGCGCGCTGAAGGTGGATGTCACGCGGCGGAAGTCGTCGCCGAAGCGGACGAAGAGGGCCTCGGTATCGGTGATGCCCAGTTCGACCTTGGCTTTCTCGAGGAACTCAGGCGACGCGCCGCACCAGCACGGAACGCGGTCGGGTTCTCTGTGGGCAAAGGCGGTTAGGACTCTCTCTCGTGATGTCATAGGTCACTCGCAGTGGAAGACTTCCTCCATCGGCGCCCACCAGTCGCCCTCGGCCAGGTCGGGCAAGGGTTCCTGACACGGCATGCACTCGTTCCACCAGCGCTGGGTGGTGTCGTCGGCCGCCATCTTGGCCATGTCGCCGTCGAAGTCGGCGCCGACGTACTCGAAATAGCTGAAGAGGTAGTGCTTGCCGTCGGGCATCTTGCGCAAGTGGATGGAGTAGTTGCGCATGTTGCATTCGTGGATCATGGCCAGCACGTCAGGCCAGACGGCGGCGTGGAGCTTCTTGTACTCGTCGATTCTCTCGGCTCTGACGCCGATGACCATAGCGTAGCGCTGCATTGAGGTCTCCTTTTGGCTCGACGGCCGCAGGCAAGAATGCCTGCGCCACGGGACGGCGGTCTATGCGTCGAGGCCGTAGAGCGTTACCGCGTTGTCGTGGAGCAGCTGGTGCACCAGCGACATCGCGGTCGTCTCGCTGAGGAAGTCGCGCTCGACCTTGGTTGCCAACACATCGGCCAGGCACGAGCGGGCCATGATGAGATGGCTGTAGACCATCTCCGGCCAGTGGACATCCGAGCCGAAACCGAGGATGCGATCTCCCGGGACGAGGTCGATCCATTCGCTCATCGACTGGCGGCTGCCCTCCATCGTGATGACGTACATCCAGGCCATGTTGAGCCAGACGTTGCCGCAGTGCTTGCCCATCATGCCCAACTCGCGGCTGAAGGGGTAGCCCGCGTGGAAGAGGTCGAACTTCGTGCTCTTGTTGGCATGGATGAGGGGCAGCAATCCGAGCGGATTCGAATCCGGGATGTGGCCCCAGTTGCCCTGGACGCCGGTGTGGATCTGGAAGACCTGGTCGAGTTCGCAGGCGACCTCGGCCATGAAGAAGATGAGGTGATCCTCGAGCGCCTTGCGGTCGGGCCAGCAGAGGGCTTCGCCCTTGAGCGCGCGGTCGAAGACGCAGGACGCGGTGGCCTCGGCGACGGGCTCGGACGCCAGCGTGCGGCGGTAGGCATGGGCGAGCTTGATGCCGACCGAGCCACGGTCCTTGTACTGCTGGATGAGCTGGACGAGGGCGGCCTTCAGCCGGTAGAGATCGGTGATGGATACGTCGAGGTGCTCCTCGAGGCCTTTGCGGTTGTCCGCGTTGTGGAGTTCAAGGGCCCCCTCCATGCGGAGCGTGCAGGTGAAATACTCGGGCTCCCAATCACCGAACCAGGGGACGTTGAGGATCTGAGTCTTGACCTTGGCGATATCCTTGGTGACTTTGTGATACCACTCGGGATCGCTGGTGCGGCGTTTGATAGTCTCGTTCAGCGCCGACCAGTTGCTGTCGTCGAGGTCATCGTCGGCGAAATCGAAGACGGCTTTATAGGTGACGATGTTATGGCGCCAGTACGATTCGTTTCGCGTGCGGAGCAGGACGGGCTTCAGCCGCTCCCAACGGTCCTTATCGGTCGCGCAGCCATCGTAGAGCTGACCCGATCCCACGCCGGTGGCCATGTTGATCTCGCGCTCGTAGTAGGCCATGAGCGAGAAGAGGTCGAGCCCGCCGTGAGCGTTGTACTCGCTCTTCAGCGAGGTGTGGGAATGGCAATCGATCGTGTGAAGCGATTCCATCTCGGCGTGGATGCGGTCGCGGAGTCCAGATGACATTGGGCACCTCGGGAGGTTCAGAGTGAGGTGGGGAGTTCGCGACCCTCACCCCTTGCCCCTCTCCTTCCTTGCCGTTGCCTCACCGTGCCTGCGGGTCTCCCGACCCGCTCCGTCGCCTCTGCCGTTCCCGTGGCGCAGGCGTTCTTGCCTGCGGCCCGTCGCCGTCCCTCGCTCCGCACCCGCCCTCGCGTAGCACCGACGCCCCCGTCGGTGCATGGAAACCCAAGCAACCGCCGCCCGTACTCAGGTACTGAATGGGGAGTGTTCAGGGCCTCAATCCGGCCTACGGCCTGGGTTGGGAGGCGGCTTGCTCGGCTTGGAGGAGGAGGGCGGCGGTCTTCTCGGCTTCGCAGATGATGGCGTAGTCGCGGGCGGTCTTGCCCTCGGGGTCCCGATGGAGTGGGTCGACGCCATGCTTAAGGAGCAGGTTTACCATCTCGACGCTATCGTAGCGGACGGCTTGCCAGAGAAGGGTATTGCCATTCGGATCCGCCGCAGCGACGTCGTACTCGCTGTCGATTAGTGCCTGGAGATATGTGACGGCGCCGTACCTGACGACATTTTCTACGACCGTCCCGTTCGTAGCTCGGACATCCGGATTCGCGCCATACTCGAGCAGGACGAGTATGGCATCGCACAGTCCACCGTGCGTGAAACTGGCTGCAGCCCCGATGGCGCTGAGGCCCTGCACATCTGGAAGATCGGGGTCGGCGCCGCCCTCCAGCAGTACCCGCAGCATCCGCACGTTCCGAGTGCGGATGGGCGGCGAGCGATAGACGTTGGTTGTGCGGTCGGGATCGACGCCTTGGTCCAGCAATTGCTGGACTCGTGGGATGTCGCCGCGCCGCACGGCGAGTTCCAACTGGCGGACGGGGCGCATCAGAAGCGTATCGCCCGCGAATACGAGCAAGACCAACGCGCTTAGAGCAGTCCAGGAGCGCGTGGATCGGGCGCTCTGGTCAGGCAGGATGACCGCCTATGGCCGCCTCCTTGATAACCAGAGCCCCGCGCCCAGAGATGCCCCGATGCCCCACGTCAGAGGCCTGACGAGGATGCCGGGCTCCAGTGTCCACAGCCATCGCTCGTCGAATTCGTACACCCACAGTCCGACCTTGTGCTGCAAAGGACGTGTCGTCCATTGGAGGGCAGCCAGGGCCACGTCCGCTATGAGAATCACCGCGATCAGGCGCGGGATCTCACCTCCACGGCGGAGCCCGGCGACCGCACAGAGCAGGGCCATGATCGCGAACACGATCGCGGCGGGCAGCGTGTCAACTAGGAACGACGGCATGAGCCATGACCTCACCCCTGCCAAACGAATTGGCATGTTGAGGATCACTATGGTTAGGATGCCCGCCACGACTGTCGATAGCGCCGCGGCGAGCGGCCATGTCAGCCAACGCCATCGGCCCTTGGCTGCCCGGTCGGCGAGGAGGATACAGACGATCAGGGGCAGGAGCCGTCGGATGTACTGGAGGTGGTGTGGCGGATCATAGGGGGACGAGCCGGGCAGCGATGGGTGGTGCGGGCTTTGCCAGATGACCCATGAGGCGACGGCGACAGCCGCGACCAGACAGACGGGTATCGCGGCCCAGTGGAGGTGCTCGGGGCGAGACGGTTCGGTCTCGGCCATGGGACGAGGTGGGAGGGTCGGTTGGTGAGTGGGATTGGGCTGCGTCATCCTCGCGCTCCCGCGTTGGCCGCCGCTTGCCATGGGGCTAGTACGACGGGCGAGGAGGCATGTCCTGCAAGGGGCGCGGGCCGGACTGGAGTCGGCGGGGCGGGAGCCCCGTCGCTACGCGGGTGAAGGCGGCGGGAGGTTGTCCTGCAACGCCAAGTCAGATTGGATTCGACGGGGCAGGAGCCCCGTCGCTACGCGGGCGAAGGCGACGGCCAGTCGATGGGTTCGAGCCAATCGACGGCGTCGCGGAGGGTGCAGACGAGGACGGGTTCGGGTTTGGCGGCGCAGTGCTCGAGCAATGCCGGCAGCATGCGGTTGTCGGGATCGTGGAGGTAGTGGGTGTACGGATGCCAGACGGGCACCCAGAGCAGACGGTTGTCGTAGGCGAAGTCGGCGGCGGCCAGGTTATGGGCGATCCACTCGTCAAGCGCCTCGGGCGCGGTCCATGGGCACTGCCAACCATCGGGGACCGGTTGGTGCCCCTCGATGACCCGCCACGCCTGGTAAGCCTCGGCGTCGATGCACTTCATCGTGTCGAACCACGCGCGGTCGGTGTAGCCCTGGACCGTCATCTCGATCAGCCCGGATGGGTAGGAGTAGATCGGCTCGCGCGCGGCGGCTTCGAGGCCGAACTGGAGACCTTGGCTGTAGAGCGCGTGGTTGTAGCGCCCGCTGACCCAGCGGAAGCCGTTGTCGAGGATGACCTCTTGGTTCTCCGGGAGCCCATCCAATCCTTGAGGGTAGCCTCCCGGACCGCGGAGGATTGTCGAGCGCCATCCGAGACGCTCTTTGAACAATCGGTTCGTGACGGCGAGTTCGTGATTGAGCGCCTCGACATCAGTGGTGGTCAAGGCGATGTGGGAGTAGGTGTGGGAGTCGACGATGTGACCGCGGCCGAGGATCTCCCGGACGTACTCGACGACGCGAGGCTCCTCGAGCCCATCGCCGATCTGGAAGAAGTGCAGGCGCGTGTCGTGGGTCTCGGCGGCGTCGCACATGCGGAGCATGTATTCGTGCAGGAACGGGGGCGTGCGGCCATGGCAGATGCCATCAGGCGCGTAGCCGCCGGCGGTGTCGGTGTCGTAGCTCAGAGCGATGGCGCAACGAACGCCGGGTGGGAGGCTGACTTTCACCGGGCGGTTGAGGGTGGAAGAGTCGGGCATTAGGTGGCTCCTTGGCTCCGGGCGGTGACAGGCGAGACGCCTGTCCTACGACGGCGGACGGCATGCACCGGCGAGGGCGCTGGTGCTACGGTACGGCGTCGGGGTTGAAACCCCTCCTACAGAAGGTCGTCGAAGAGGTCGTAGTCGGGCCACTCACCGACGGCGCCGGCGGCGCGGTGCATCATGCCATCGATGGCGCCGTAGTCGAGGTCGGAGGAGTCGGAGCGCTGGTTGAAAAGGATCGCCCAGTTGAGCCCATCGTTGCGGCGGATCAACAGCGTGCTCGTGCCGGGCAGGCTGCCGCCGTGCCAGTGGTTGGCCTTGCCATTGCCGGTGGGTCTGACCGACCATCCGCAGCCGTAGTAGGCGGCCTTGGGCTCGCCCTCGTCATCGTAGCCGGCGGAGCCGTCGGGACGCGCGAACATGGTGGCGATGGACTCGGGCTGGAGGATGGGCGAGTTTTCGGGATCGTCGAGCGCGGCGGCGAAGCGGACGAGATCCACGGCTGAGGCAATCCACGCGCCGTGGGCATCCATCGCCTCAAGGTGCCAGCCACCGTAGGGATTGGGCACGTCGTCATCGGAATCGGGTTGCATGACACTGCGGCCGATGGCGCGGTCGTAGTACTTGACCTCGCCCTCGGCGCGGAGGTCGGCCAGCGTGCGACCGATCCTCATGCGCGTGACGCCAGCCGGTGAGAGGACCTCGTCCTTGACGAACTGATCGTAAGGCCTGCCGGAGATGTCCTCGATGATGCGCCCTAACACGCAGTAACCGAAGTTGGAGTAGACGTGCACCGCGCCGGGGTCGTGGTCGAGCGTGAGGCCGAACATGTACCTCATGATGTCGCGCGGACCGGCGGGGGGTGTGGTGGCAAGCTCCTCGGCAATCGAGATCGGACGGAACATGGGATCAAAGGACACGCCGCGGTCCCAGCCGGCGGTGTGGTGCAGGAGCTGGTCGACAGTGATGCCCGCAATGCGTGGATCGGGCTCGACGTCAGCGTGCTTGTGCGCCGACGCGTCGATGAGATCGACCATGCGGGAATCCATCGAGATGCGGTCGGGGTAGAGTTCCATCAGGCGCATCATCGCGACGCCGGTGATGGGCTTGCTCACGCTGGCGATGCGGAACAGGGCACCCGGGGAGACGAGTTCCTTGGCCTCGACATCAGCGTAACCGTAGCCGCGGGCCAGCACGAGCTTGCCATTTCGGGTGACGGCGAGCGCTCCGCCGGGGATGCTGCGAGCGCCCATGAAATCGGTGACCTGCTTGTCGAATGAACTGAAGTCGGGCCAGTCGTGCGTGACCTGGATCGGCATGTCGTAACGCCAGTCGACAACGTCGGCTTGGGCGGCGATGGTTGTCATGAATATGCACCCGATGGTGATCAGTTTGGGCATTGGTTGCTGCTCCAGGACGCGAACGGATAGTTGCCGGTGATGCGGATGATCCCGGCGGCGATCTGCTCGCGGAGGCTATCGTACTCAGCGAAGTCCCAGTTGTTGTCGATTTTGTGGTCGCCTCGGACGGCGCGGTTGCCGTCTGGTAGCATCTCGCATTTGCCCGTCCAGTTGCCCTGACCTGCTTTGCCCTTGCAGCCCTCGAACGTAGCCTCGTCGAGGCGGGCCTGAACTCCGGCCCAGATTTCGTTGGCGACGTCCTCGCCATCAGTGCCCTGGGCGCGGTCGACCAGTTGGCGGAGCGTCAGGAGATAGCGGTAGTCGTCGATGCCCTCGCGGGCGGCCTCATACGCGATGCAAGGGCCGCCGGATTCGCCCGGAGCGGCCGGGAAGCGATAGAGCAGAGCCTTGGGATTCGAGTAGATCTTGCCCGGATCGTCGGGCTTGACGGGCCACATGTAGCACCACTCGATGACGCCTTGAGCGCCGGACTTGTAGAGCCCAAATCCGGTCATGAAACGGATGGGTTCGGGGTGCCAGGCGGTGAGGTCGATGTTGTAGAACCAGATGAGCTTGCCATCGTTGGCGCAGCGCCGCTTGAAGGTCTCCCAGGCATCCAAGTCGATGGTGCCTCGGTTGAGAACCGGGCCATCGTGAAGGACCATGACATCGGTCAGATCGTAGGCATCATCGGTGAAATTGTGCCAGGCGCCGTTCATGCCGTCTTCCTCGGTGCGGACGCCGGGGATGGACTTGAGGACGCGGAGGAGGCGGATACAACGGTCGAGGTTCTTCTCGTGTTCGAAGGGCTCGTCGATGGGCTGGTAGATGATCTCCGGCCAGCCGACCTCGGTGCCATGCGCGTTGATGGCCCGGATAATCTGCGTGTACAGCGCCGCGAACTCATCGGAATCGATGGGGGCGAATTGCTCGCAGAACTTGGGGATGTCCGCGCCCATCAGCCAGCACATCGGCTCGGGGAAGCCGGCGCGAGCGTATGCGTCCATGTTCAGCTTGAGCGCGCTAATGGCCGACCAGTCGATGGTGATCTTCCCGTCATTCTCCGATAGAGCCAGCCCGGAGTTGCCGCCGAGGCCGATGCCGGTCATGCCATGGGCTCGCATGTCGGCGAAGCTCTCGCGGACCCATTCAGGATCATCGCGCATCTGCGCGTACATGCCGAGGGTGATGCCCCCAGGCTCGGCGAGCGCGAAGGGGTGGACGTTGACGGTCAGTGGGATCTCGGCGGACGTGCCCTCGGCTGAGATCGTGACGGTGGCTGGATAGGCACCGGCTTTGGCATCGTCGGCCACGCGGACGGTGATCCAGTACGGCTGGTTGGTGTCGGCCGCGAGCGATAGATCGGCGCGCTTCTCGAGGAACAGGGGCGCGTCCATGAGGGGCTCATTGAACGGACCCCAGCGTGACTGGCCGAGCTTGGGATGGGTGCGGACGGAGCGGACGTCGACGTCGAAGGGCAGGCCCGAGACCGTTACGTTGAGTGAGGACAGATCGCGGAGCGCGCGGACGGCGAGCATGGCGGGCTCGTACTCGCCCGAGCAGGCGGAGATGTTGAGAGAATCGACCCGCTCGTCGACGGTGGGCACGGAGTTGGGGAACACGAGGCGCTCTGTTCCCCGCGAGAAGAGCATGAAGCCCCGGGCCGTCTCGTCGGCGGTCGGGACGGGCGGCTCGGCCTCGTCGAGGTAGATCGTCTTCACCTCGGGCATCTCGTCCACGGCGACCATCTCCAGATCATCGAACCAGAACGTGCCCGGGCCCGCGTAGTTGAAGTTGGTCCAGAGGCGGAAGCGGATGGTCTCGGCGCCGGCTGGGATCTTGCTGTAGCCCGTGTAGTGGGCCCAATCGGTGTCGGCGATGCAGGCGATGGCGGAGTAGTCGGCGCCGAGCCACGTGGCCTCCGCGCCAATGTAGACGATGGCGACGGTGCCGACACCGTCGGTTACATTCTCGGCGCGACACCAGGCGGTGACCTTCAGGAACTTGGCGCCTTCAGGGACGGCGATGCCCTCTTGAGTCCAGACGCCATCGTCAACGGGACGGCCCACGCCGCAGCGGACGCTCGCCTCGCCGGAATGCTTGATGTCGCGGTCGATGCCCCAGTCGGGTTCCTGTTTCTCGATGCCACGCGCGGCGTCGCCCCCGTGGGTGGACTCCCAGGCGAAGGTCCAACCGTCGGGCATGCCATTGGTGTCGGCCTCAAAGCCCGGATTCTGGAGGAGGTTCTGTTGGGCTGACAGAGGTAGGGCAAGAAGGGCGATGAGGAGCATGTGGGTCACCTCGGAGGGAAGTTCGGCGCGAGACCGGGCGAGGCCTTGGTGGAGGCGGGAATGCACCGGCGAGGGCGTCGGTGCTACGGGGAATGCGGTACGAGGCCGAGGGGGCAGTGTGGGCAGGTATTGCGGAGTGCAAATTCGAAGATGTCTGGTGTCGTTGGCGCAGGCGTCGCAGCGTGCTGCGCGTATTCCGTGTGGAGGTGCTCCATGGCGTACTTGTTTCGCGTCAGAATGGGCCGGTGGTCGATGGTCTGGGTGATGGCGACCTGCTTGTCGATCCTCGTTGGCACGGTGCTCGCCGGGGCCGCGGACGCGAGTACGTCGATCGTGTTTCTTGTGGACACGAGCGTGAGCATGGCGGAGAACAGTCGCCTGGAGAGGGTCGGCGGGGAACTGGCTCACATGGTCCGGCGCTTGGCGCAGTGGAACGAGATACAGACCGAAGACCGGCACGTGTTTGAGTGGGCGGTCATCTCGTTCAGCGGTCACCACGCATACCTCGAGCAGCCGTTTATATCCTACCTGGATGAGAGCGGGGAGAGCGCGTGGCCGATCCTGCAGCCAGATGGCGACACGCCCCTCGTCTGGGGGATCACTCAAGCGCTGGGGTACCTGTTTCGGTACGGCCAGAAGCCATATGGCCAGGTGATGATCTTGAGTGACGGGGTCGACACGTGCACCCGGCGGGCCCCCCTCGGCGGAGTGCAGGCAATCGAGGCCTTGAACAAGGTCCTGGCCCAACTGTGGTTGCCTGGGCGGCCGACCGCTGGTAGCGGCGGCGCCCGTCGGACGCAGCGTTTTGGTGCGGTGGATCTGTTCCCGCTGGGATCTGGGCTGCCGCGGCAAGTGGCTGCGCGCGAGCGCCTGGGCGAACTCGGCCAAACGAGTGACGATGAGTTGCCCCGCGTGCAGGCGCTCATGGAAGAATCCGACATGCAGGTCCGCATCGACGTCATGGCGATAGCGGCGCCGCCCGGAAGTCAGCTCGCCGCATTGACTCGTTCCATCGCCGAGGCCGGCGGCGGCAAGTTCGTGAGCGCCGCGAGCGACCGTGACATCGAGACGGCGATGGATGAGTTCCTTCCGACCGCCGAGGAACTGCGGGCGGGTGCTACCGGCGAGGGTGGTGGGGTGGTTGTGGCCACGCCTGGGGACGGCGATCCGGTAGAACCGGCGCCAAGCATCCGCGGCGAGTGGCGGACCCACACGGACGAAGTGCTCGGGGTCTCGATGCGCGTGGCGCCGGGGTGGAGCGTTGGCGAGCTGGAAGACGATATGATACTCGGGCTGCAGGGGCCAGTGGCGGGGGACGGCCAGCGGCATGAAGGGGCTCTGCTGCACATCCCGCGGACGGAGGGCGACGGGATTGACTTCTGGACCGAACTGGTCGGGATGGGTGGCGACTCGACGCCCGGGTGGCGGATGCAGCGGGGCCCGACGCTGCAGTGCCCGGGAGGGGATGTGGCGACGCTGAGCATTACGGACCCCGAAACGCCGGATGACTACGATCTGACGTTCGTGGCCCTGGGGAAGCGCAACGCGTGGATCCTGACGTTCGTGGGCTCGCGAGATGATGAGGAATCCGTGCGGGCGGACCTGGTGAAGATGGCTGAGTCGATGCGGGTAGGTCCGACGGCGCGCCCTGCGGCTGTGGACACGCCTGGCGATGGCGAGCGGCTGGAGCCGGTGCCGAGCGGGCGCGTCGCTCCGTCAGTCGCGCAGCCGGAAGGGGGGATCCTCTTCGTCAGGCGGCCGAAGTGGAGCAATGACCACATGAACATCCTCTCCATGGACGCGGATGGCGGCGAGCTGACCAACTTGAGCGTAGCAGCGATGTTCGCTCCAGGGGCGGACCC
>CAZKUN010000234.1:0-5453 GCA_964555935.1 uncultured Armatimonadia bacterium
CGCAACAGGCGCCGTATCAGCAGCCCGCGCCCCAGCCGCCCCAGGCCGAGTACCGGCCGCCCCCGGGCGCGCCCCCGCCGATCTCATCGGGGCCGCCCCGCCCGGCGCCACAGCCCCGACGTGGTGGCGGCATGATGACCTGCGCGGTCATCGTGGTCATCGTGATGGTGCTCTTCTTCGGGTTCATGGCGCTGATGTCGTTTGCCCTGAAGAGTTCGGCCACGACAGCCTCGACGACGTGGGCCGGGTCGACCAGCGAGACGGTTGGCGTGATCAAGGTGACTGGGGTCATCTCGACTATCTCAACGGTGTCGCCATTCTTCGGCTCGACATCGGGGTCCGAGAGCATCTGCGAGCAGATACGCCAGGCTGAGAAGGACCGCGATACCAAAGCACTGGTGCTGCGGATCAACAGTCCGGGTGGGAGCGCGGCTGGTTCGCAGGAGATCTATGCCGCGATCGAGGAGTACAAGAGGAAGACGGGCAATCCGGTAATCGCGTCGATGGGTGACGTCGCGGCCTCGGGGGGATACTACGTCGCGGCCCCATGCGACAGGATCATGGCGCTGCCGGCGACGATGACCGGATCGATTGGCGTTATTTTCGAGACAATCGAATACCATCAACTGATGAAGAACCTCGGAGTTGAGCCCCACACCATTACGAGTGGCCCGTTCAAGGATTCCGGATCTCCGTTCCGCGCGATGACGCCCGAGGATGAAGAGGTTTTTCGGGCGATGATCGATGATGTGTTCGACCAGTTCGTGACGGCCGTCGTCGATGGCCGCGGCATGGAAGAGGAAGTCGTGAGGAAACTCGCGGATGGGCGAGTCTACACGGGTCGCCAGGCGGTGGAGAACGGTCTGATCGATGAGACGGGCACCTTCTACGACGCGATCATGCTGGCGGCCACCGAGGCCGGTATTCAAGGCGAGCCGGCGGTGAGGTTCTACGGTCGCGTGTCGCTGTTGGGTGGACTTCTGACAACCGACATGGAGTCGGTAGCTCCGCCGCAGACGCTTCCGCCGGGCCTGCTACTCGACACTCGGCTTTGGTCTGCTTCGCAGATGATCGCGGGGCAAGCGAGCGCGGCCGTCGAAGCCCGCTAGAGACTGGCACCATGGATTTCACGCGCGCGGACCCGGCGCAGGGAACAGCCGCCCAGTCCGCGCGCTGCTTGTTTCTCTGACCTCGGCAACAAGACGCGCGTAACGACATGTACGGAGACGCAATGTGTCCGGCCTATTGGTCCTCATCGACGGGAACAGCCTCATTCACAGGGCGTACCACGCGTTGCCGGAGCTGACGACATCGGACGGGATGCCAGTGGGCGCGGTGTATGGCTTCGCGCAGACAATCCTGAAACTCCTCGAAGACCACCCACCGGCAGCGGCTGTCGTAGCGTTCGATCTCCCCGGCCCGACGTTCCGCCATGTGAAGTACCCCGCCTACAAGGGCACTCGTCCACCGACGCCACCCGACCTCATCTCGCAGTTCGTCCTGGTGCGCGAGTTCGTCGATGCGTGTCGGCTTGAAAGCGCCGACCTTGAGGGCTACGAGGCCGACGATGTTATCGGCACGCTCGCGGTTCGAGGCGTGGAGGCCGGCATGAAGGTGCTGATTATCAGCATCGACCGCGACTGTCTGCAGCTAGTGAACGACGACGTCCACATGCTGGCGCCGAGCCGAGGCACCGTCGATGAGATACTGTACGACCCCGCGAAGGTGCAGGAAAGCTACGGGTACTCCCCGGAGCAGGTGCCGGACGCGAAGGCGCTGATCGGCGATCCGTCCGACAACATCCCCGGCGTCCCGAAGATCGGTAAGAAGACGGCAGCGAAGCTGTTGGCGCAGCACGGTTCGCTGGAGGAGATCCTCAGTCACCCGGAGGACGTGCGCACGAAGACGTCGCGCGAGTACATCGAGCAACACCCCCAGGCGGTTCGCGCGGCGAGGGAACTCGCGACGATCGTCACCGAAGCTCCCGTCGAGACGGAAGTAACCGGACTGAGTTGGGAAGGAATCGACGCCGAACGGGCGCGCGAGTTCTTGATGCGGATGGAGTTCCGGAGACTGGCGGAGCGGCTGCCGGGCGACCCCGTTGCGCAAACAGACGTCGATACCGGCGCCCTCGCCAAGGCCGCGGATGTGCTCGCGTGGTGTGAGGAGTTGTCGACGGCGAAAGCCATCGGCACCTGCACGCTGACGCACCGAGGGGTGGTGCGTGGTGTCGCGCTGTCGAGTGGACCGACCAAGGCGCGCTTCGTGCCCGTTGAGTTCGTTGTCAAGCCGGCGACGCAGATGGGGTTGTTCGATGAGCCGGACGACCAAGCCGACGACGAGGACGACCGGGCCCGCCAGGCGGTCAAGGCATTGCTGGAAGACGCTGCGGTGACTAAGTGCGGAGGCGGGCTGAAGCGCCAGTCGGCTGAGTTCTACGACCTCGGGATCGAGATGCGGGGCTTGGGTTTTGATGTGGAACTCGCCTCATACGTGCTAGAGCCTCACCGCCGCGACCACACGGTCCGTGCCGTCGCGGGGGATCTGCTGGGACAGACCCTCTCGTCGCTCACCGTCGATCGTGAGCCCCAGCCCGAAGCGGCGTGTGTCTGGGCGGCCGTGGCCCCAACGCTCGAGGAGCCGATGCGGGAGAAACTCGCGGAAGCGGAGCTGGTCGGGCTGCTGGATGATGTCGAAGTGCCCTTGGTCGACATACTGCTCGCGATGGAGAGAGCCGGCATCGCCGTCGATGTTGAGAAGCTGACGGGGTTGGGCGATCAGATGGGCGAGCGCCTCGCCGATCTTCAGGCGGACATCCACGAGCACGCGGGCGGCCCGTTCAACATCGAGTCTCCGAAGCAGCTCGCCGACGTGTTGTTTGACAAGCTCGATCTCCCCGTGCAGAAGCGGACGAAGACGGGACCGTCAACCGATGCGGAGGTGCTTGAGAAGCTCGAGGATAAGCACCCGATCATCCCGCTGATTGGGGAGTACCGGACCTTCGCGAAATTGAAGTCGACATACGTCGACGCGCTGTCGGAACTCGCGAAGGAGTCGGCCGGGCGGGTCCACACGACCTTCGAGCAGACGGTCGCGGCCACCGGGAGGCTGTCGAGTCGCGACCCCAATCTGCAGAACATCCCGATCCGAACAGAGTGGGGAGCGAAGATCAGAAGTTGCTTCGTCGCGGGCTCGCCAGACATGCGCCTGATCGCCGCGGACTACTCGCAGATCGAGCTCCGCCTGCTGGCGCACTTCAGCCAAGATCAGAATCTCCTCGACGCGTTCAGAGGTGGCGAGGATATCCACCGGCGGACCGCATCCGAGGTCTTCGAAGTGCCCGTTGCGGACGTCACGTCCGACATGCGTCGGCAGGCAAAGACAGTGAACTTCGCGGTCATCTACGGGATGGGCGCGTCGTCGTTGGCGCAGCAGATAGGAGTGACCCGCGAAGAGGCGGCGCGGTTCATCGAGAACTACTTTTCGAAGCTCCCTGGAGTGAAGAGGTATTTGACGGAGACTCTCGAACAGGCACGAACTCAGGGGTACGCTATGACCCTGATGGGACGCCGGCGGGCATTTCCCGAGCTGACGAGCGGCATGGGAGGAGACCGGGCTTACGCCGAGCGCGCGGCAGTCAATTCGCCGCTCCAGGGGACTGCGGCCGACATCATCAAGGTGGCCATGGTGCAGCTCGATAGAGAGCTGTCAGAACGTGGCCTTGCATGTCGCTTGTTGCTTCAAGTACATGACGAGTTGCTGCTGGAGGTGCCAGCTACGGAGGTGGTCGAGGTGGCAGGGCTGGTCAAGGAGGTGATGGAGAACGCCTTTGAGTTGTCCGTCCCCTTGTGTGTGGACGTCTCCGTCGGTGAGAATTGGCGAGACTTGGAGCCGATCTCACCACCTACCGGTTAGCGGCGCCACTCGCTTCGCGTAAGACGCGCGAAGCCGGCGAGCGCGCGATGCCGGCGATTTCAATTCAGGACCCGATAGCGGTCCTACGATTTGTGGAAGGTTTTCCGAAGGGAGCCCGGAGTCAAAATGACCCAGGAACATGGCAATGACGTTGAGTCGACCCCCGATGACGAGGACAAGGCGATCGAGGGTGCCGGCGACATGGCAGACGCTACCGACGCGCCGAGCGAAGACGTCGAAATGGAAGCAGCGCTCGACGAGTCTGTGAAGGCCATCCGTCCCGGCGAGATCGTGAGCGGGACTGTTGTTGAGATCCGCAATGATGAGGTCGTCGTGCACGTAGGCGGCAAGTACGAGGGCGTCATCCCCATCATGGAATTCCCGAGCCCCGCCGAAGTCCCACCCGAGGGCGAGACGGTCGACGTGGCTGTCGTCCGGGTGAATGACTCCGAAGGGCAAGTGATGCTGTCCAAGAAGAAAGCAGACTACGAGGCAGTCTGGACTCGCATTCTGGAGTCACTTAACTCCGGCGAAATCGTCACCGCGATGGTGACGGAGCGAGTCAAGGGCGGGCTGAGAGTCGATCTCGGCGTCAGTGGTTTTGTGCCGGCGTCGCAGGTCAGCACGCGCAACGTTAGGGATCTGGACCGCTTTGTTGGCCGGTCGCTGCGCCTGCGCATCATCGAAGCAGATCGCCGTGAGAAGAAGGTCATCCTCTCGCACCGGCAGGTGGTCGAGGAAGAGCGTTCCCAGCGTCGCGACGAAACTCTCGACCGGCTGCGCGAGGGAATGGTCTGCGAGGGCAAGATCCGCAACATCACGGACTACGGCGCGTTCGTGGACCTTGGCGGCGTTGACGGGCTCCTGCACATCTCCGAGATGGCATGGACGCGCGTCAAGCATCCGTCCGAGGTCGTCGGCGTGGGAGACACCATCCAAGTTGCCATCATCGGTATCGATCGCGAGAAAGACCGCATTAGCCTCTCCCGCCGCGAATGCCTACCCGATCCCTGGAACGAGGCCGGTCAGAAGTTAAAGGCTGGATCAGTCATCAAGGCGAGAATCACGCGTTTGGCAAAGAACGGCGCCTTCGCAGCCGTCATAGGCGTGGATGTAGAGGGCTTCATCCCGATCTCCGAGATGGCGGATCGCCGCATTGGTGACCCGTCAGAGGTTCTTGCGGTCGATCAGGAAGTCGAACTCAAAATCATCAGCCTCCGGCCAAAAGAGCGTCGCATGACTCTGAGCCTCGCCGAGGCCGAACAAGAGAAAGTCCGTCAGGAATACAAGGACTACATGGCGGGGCAAGATTCCGCCCGTCCAACGCTAGGTGACCAGTTCGGCGATGTTTTGGCGCAGATACAGACGGCGCCTGAAGGTGAAGAGGCTCCGGCGGAAGAAGCACCTGCCGAGGAAGTTGCTGCCACCGACGAGGCTGCTCCCGTTGAGGAAGCAGTCGCTGAAGAGGTAGCTCCGGCGGAAGAAGCACCTGCCGAGGAAGTTGCTGCCACCGACGAGGCTGCTCCCGTTGAGGAAGC
>CAZKUN010000234.1:5553-14090 GCA_964555935.1 uncultured Armatimonadia bacterium
GCTGCCACCGACGAGGCTGCTCCCGTTGAGGAAGCGCCCGCCGAAGAGGTAGCTCCGGCCGAAGAGACCTCCGAAGAGGCAACCGAATAGCCTCCGAGGAGGGCACGTGGGATGGTTGCGCTCGCGGTTGTCGGACCCATCTGCTCTGGAAAGAGCACGGTCTTGCGAGCACTATCGGGGCTGGGTGCGGAGACGTGCAATGCCGATGACGTTGCGAAAACACTAACCGAAGTCGGTCAGCCAGCGTTACAGCGGGTTCTGGCCGAATTCGGGGCGCAATACGCGCGGAGTGACGGGTCACTTGATCGAGCCGCTTTGGCTAAGCTGATTTTCAATGATAGGGGTCCCAGGGAGCGCCTGGAGGCAATTCTGCATCCGGCAATCCTGGAGTGGATTGCAGCTTGGCTGGAGAATGAGCGACAAGGCAGTGGCCCGCCGCCCGTCGCCGCAGTCGAGGTGCTGAGGCTGCCCGAGCATCTGGGCGCTCGGCGCCACTTCGACAAGGTGTGGCTGTGCCGCGCGGCGACCGAGGTCCGTCTGTCTCGGCTGATGGCGCGTGATGGGCTGAGCGAGCCGGCGGCCAAGGCCCGGATGGATGTGCAGGCCGCGCAAGGGGTCGAGGACTGCGACCCGGACTTGGTGCTCGGCACCGACGGGGTCCACGAGCAGGTTATTGAGCAAGTCAACGAGGCGTGGCAGGGGCTTTTGGGCCGCGTCGCGAAATGACCGACCGATGCTGGCGATGGGCAGAGAAAACACTGCGGAAAATGAGTGAGCGATTGATCTCCGTCACACCCGCGTTACGCTTGCCAATGGGTAGACCCTGTGGTATAATCCCACCTGTTCTAATAGGGGCTCGTTCACGGTTTACCGAAACGCCGGGGGGGCGCTTCTCGTCCGAGTCGGGCGGGAGTAATTGGGCGCTGTATCTGCAGGGCCGCTGGAGGGAGCGACCTCAGCAGATTGTTCGCGCCAGGGGATCTGGCGGGCTCGGGTGATCATGGCGAGCGCTGTAATCGACGGATCTCTAGGTCATGCGTATCAAGTCCGCGCATCGGGCGACCCTCCGCCCAGTAGCGCGGAGTGGTAGGTATGACCTGGGGATTTTGTGTTTGAAGAGACTGTCGGGGCCCTCGGAAATCATACGATACAAGGCTAGCGGCTCGCGGATCTGTGCGCCGTCAGCGAGGAGTGATGACCTTGCCGCATCACAAAACCCGAGGACCGCTCATCGGATTGGTTGCACTATCAGGGCTTCTAGCGCTATGCACTCTGGGTGCCAATCCGCGCCCGAGCATGCCGCCAACCGTCGCGCTGGCGAAACAAGGGCCCGGGATGCTGGGGCCGATGACGCGGCGGCAGCCCATGGTACGCGAGGCGGTTCCTCAACTACTGTTGGAGGCGGTCCGCGAGCGCACGCTGCAGGGCGCGGGTCCGGATCCTGACAAGCAGCTTACTCCCACCGCGATGGCGTCGCAGGAGTTTGATGCGGCAACTCCTGGACTGGAGAAGATCGCCCGCCTTGCTTTCGTGAGCAATGGCGTGGACGAGTGGGACAACGATTTTGAGCCAGATCCAAACGGCCCTCCCCCCGCACCGGACGACCCCAACCAGAACCCAGATGGCAAGATAGACCGCTACGGTATCTCCCCGAACGGGTTCAACATCTGGTTGATGCGCCATGACGGCAGTCAGCAGATCCAGATCACGGACATGGCCGACGACGAGCGTGATCCCTCCTACGACCCAGGCGGCACAGTGCTTGCGTTCGTCAACGCGCAGACGGGCACGTCCCAGATCTACACGGTCGACGTATTGACTCAGACAGTCACCCAAATCACCACCGATTCCGGTAACAAGTCAAACCCCACGTGGTCGGTGGACGGCCGGTGGATTGCGTATGCCTCCGATATCAACGGGCTAGGCAACCGCGATATCATGATCGTGCGTTCGACTGGGGTCGGCGCCCCGGCGGCCCTGGCCTCAACCGGGCAGGACGAGTCTCAGCCAACGTTTGCGCCAACCGGCCTGAAGATCGCCTATACCCGCGACGATGGCGGCGTGACGCACCTCTGGCAGATGGATGGCGACGGCGGCAATCAGGAGCAACTGTCTGACGGCGGCGGCGACCCGACGGCCAATGACCGGGATCCTGCATGGCGTCAGGACGCTGTCGGCTCGCAGATCGCCTTCGCTTCCGACCGCGTGACGGACCCGGTATTGGACCCACAGCGGGACTTCAACATCTGGAGCATGGGCTCAACCGGTGAGGTTCTCGGCGCCCCGTCGACGGTACATACCAATACCGACGTCACTGACACGACCGATGACGTCATGCCTGCGTTTTCGCCCGTACTGCCGAACCCGACATCCAACCCCGATCGCGCGCCTACGCGCATCTTCTTCACGTCCTATCGCTTGGACGCCATTGGCCCGCCTGACGCCGCCTCGGAGCCGGACATTTGGGGCTTCATAATCGTCGACGACCGGCCAGCCGTGCTGCTAGAGTTGCCGGCGGTGTCCGACCGCAACCCATTCCCCGGCGATGATGTCACGCTCAGTTGTCGTCCGTACGATGACGAGACAGGCGTCGACACCGTTGTGGCCTGGTTCAAGGATCCCGACTCCGCTGACGACGATGCCAGTGGCGTCGAGCACAAGATCTTCACGAACGGCAAACAGCCAACGACCAAGTTTTTCGAGAACGTGCGGAGCACCACCGACGACTGCGACGGCGACTTCTGGCTCGAACTCGAGGCGGACCGCGTCGGGTCGGTCCAAATGTTCGACGACGGCGATCCCATCAACTCGGGGGACGCTGTGGCCGGTGACGGCATCTACAGCGCCATCTGGACAACGCCGAGCGTTCCGAGTGATTTTACGATCGATATTGAGATCACCGACATCGCGGGCAACTTCATCAACTTTGATGACGTCTATGGGATGAGCACGGTGCTGTTCGCGCCGCGCGCAAACCTCCTATTTGTCAATGACTACTGCGAAGGGCAGGGATTCCTCGGGGCGTCCGGTCTGAACAATGACTCGAGCTTTGGCCTCCCCAAGGAGAGCTACTACACCCTCAATCGTAGTGGATCCACCCTCGGTTCGCACCCAAACACGCTCTCGGACGGGCCGTTGGGTGAGCCGTACGACTTGTGGCGCGTCATCTGTCGGGGAGCCCCCGATCTGTCGGTACTGCAGTACTACATGCCGACGAGCGAGATGCAGTTGACCATTGATCTTCAAGGGCTTCGTGCCGTCCCTGTCGCGAACCGGGCCGTCTTCTGGGCCGCCCCGCACACCGGCGACAACTGGGCGGCGGCCGGAACGATCACGGACGCTGCGACGCAGGCCCTCCTGACGACCTTTGTGGAGCGCGGTGGACGGCTGCTGATGACGGGGCAGGACATCGCTTGGGCGCTGACGCTGGCCGGGCAGACGGCGAACCCATTCCTGACGAACGTCCTCGGCGCTCAGTACGTGGCGGACGACAATCAGGCCAATACACTGCACTGGACCGTCAACGGACCCGCCGGTGATCCCGTCGCGGATGATCCGTGGGGGACGAGTGGGCACTGGATTGACGAGGACGACCCGAAGGAGTTGCTTGCCGACATCCGCAATGATGCCTCGATGAGTTCGCTCTACCCGGACGTGATCCAGGCGGTGGGCTCGATCGTGGTCTACAATTACGTGACCGAGGGAAGCGGCGTCGCCGGGGTCCGCAAACAGGACTCCACCTCGGGCTCGCGAGTCGTGTACCTCGCATTCCCCTACGAGGCTATCCACCGCCGCTACGACGCCGCCGACAATTGCCGTCCCCGCAATAAGCGAAGCAAGCTCACGCACAATATCGCCTGCTACCTGCGCACGGGCGGCATCCAGGGGCGGGTGTTGGGCGCTCCCGGGCTGCGCCCCATCACGAGTCCCGAGCCGATCATTACCATGCACCAGGGCGGAGCCATTGTCTACGCCCAGCGATGCAAGCCGGACGGGACATTCGTGGTAAGCGGCGTACCGCCGGGCGTCTATAGCCTTGAGGCGACACGGCCTGGCTTCAAGATAGACAAGCCGAACAGCATCGCAGTTCATGGCGGGCTTGCCTATCCCGTCCAAGACTTCGTCATAACGGAAGCGCAACCGGGTGCCATCCAGGGCACGGTTACATCGGCGGCGACTGGCGGCCCCGTTGCCAACGCAACCATCACGGCCGTGAGCAACACGGACCCCCTGAACGGCCCCGTCATCCCGTCGGTTCAGACTGCGACTGACGGTACGTACGTCATTCCGGATGTGCCGATCGGCGATTGGGACGTGGCGGCGGATGGCTCGACGTCGACGCCGCCATTCGGGTCTGACGCTGCCCTCGTTACCGTCATCCCTGGGGGCACGGTCCAACAGGACTTCCAGTTGGACGCCGCTGACGGCACGTTGGAGGTCACCGTCACCGACGCGGCGACCAGCGCATTGTTGAAGGACGCGCTCGTTGAGGCCAAGATCAACAACGTAGTCTTGGGTAGTGGCACTACCGACGATCAAGGGATCGCCTCGTTCGACGTGCCGCCGAGCACGTACGACGTGGTAGTGAGCCGCGCCGGCTACTCTGAGGAGACAGCCGCCGCGGCGGTCCTCAGCGCTCAGACTGTCTCCCTATCAGTCAGCCTCATCGCGCTGCCACCTGGCAGCATTGCTGGCCAGATCGCCCGGGCCTCGGCGCCGGATGACCCGTTGGACGGGGTGACCGTACAGGTCATCTTCAATGGCGTAGTCATCGCCCAGGCCGTCAGCCAAGCCCAGTGGACGTTCCCCGGCGGGAACGCGCCTCGATACAATTACACGGTGCCCAATGTCCCGTCCGGAGCCACGCTTGAGGTCCGCGCCGTCAAGCAAGGCTTCACGGTCAGCCCCGACCGGCAAGTCGTACGCGTCGACTCGGGCGTGGTTACCTACAGTGTTAACTTCGCCGTGAGCGCGCTCCACACGTTCCCGGCGGGACTTCAGTACATATCCGTACCGTACGACTACAGCAACCAGCTTCCGCCGATCGTGCTGGGGACGCCAGCCGGACAGGCGACGAAACTGGCTGCGTACGATCCGGCCCTGGGCCGCTATGCCGTGTACCCGGCGGCTCCTGCGGATCGATTGAGGCTGGGCGTGGCCTATTGGCTCAACCTCGCGCAGGCCCAGGACCTTGTTGCGCCAGGCCAGAAGGCCACCAGCCCTTATTTCATTCCACTGAGCAGGGGCTGGAATGGCATCGGGTCGCCGTTCACCAAGGCGGTCGATTTCTTCAGCCTGAAGGTTCGCGATCAGGCCGGAGTGGTCCGGACGATCCAGGAAGCCTTCAGCGTCGGCCTGGTCCGAAACGGCCTCTTCGCGTACGGGATCGGCGGATACAGGCTCGCCACGAGTCTCGTGCCGTTCACTGGCTACTGGTTCTTTGCAGAGGAGCCTGTCACTCTCGTGGTCACGGACCCCGACCTCATCGTTGGGGTTGGCCAAGTGAATGACGCTCCTGCCCTCGCCAAGCCGGCCGACGGTTGGGTGGCACCGGTTGTCGTGTGGTCGGCCGGCATGGCCGATGCATCCGCAGCCTTTGGCGTCGCGCCAAACGGCCCGGACCACCTATCCGTGCCGAAGCCGCCGCCACCGGGGCTCGGCGATCACGTCCAGGCCGCCTTTGAGCCCGCTCGTGCAGGCCAGATGATGGCCGTCGATATGCGCGGAGGCGGGACCCAAGAATGGCGGCTTGTCGTGCAGACGACACAGCCGAATGCGCCGGTCACTGTCACGTGGCCCGATCTGACTCAGCTTCCCGCCACGGCGAGACCTGTGCTCGTGGATCCCGTTGCGGGCAAGCGTCTCCATATGCGGATGCAGCGTGAATACGCCTACGACCCGGGCGGCGAGGCGACCCGAACCCTTGAGATCGTCCTGAACGATGACCCACTCGGGGCTCTGGTGATCACCGGGGCTAGCGCGGCGGCGACGGCGCGCGGCGCAGCTGTCAGCTACACGCTGTCTCGCGACGCTCAAGTCACAGTTGAGATCCGCAACATCGCGGGACTCGTTGTGGCAAAGCCAGCGATCGCCCGAGAGATGCAGGCAGGCGCCAACGTCACCACCTGGGGTGGTCAGGCCACGAGCGGTCTGTTGGCCCCGGGGGGCAAGTACATCGTGACGGTCCTGGCCGAGTCCGAGGACGGCCAGCAGACGAGCGCGTTGACGTTGGTCAACGTCCGCCGGTAGACTCGGGGAATCCGCTGGCCGGATGTCCTATTTTCTGGCGGTGTCACATGGATAGATGGGGCCGAACCAGCCGGTTTACATTTCAGTCGCTCGTATGCTATACTCCACGCGTCCAGTTTGGCCGTGGCGAGACGTGAATCGTCGGAGGGAGAGGTCCTCATATGCGCTGCCATTCCAAGGGTTTCACAGCTCCCGGACTGGCCCGAAGAGCCATTGCAGTAGCGGTGCTCGTCGTGATTGCTCTGGCTGCTATACCGGTTCTCGCTCTAGCGCAGACCCGGGACGTAACGACCACCGCAGTGGTGACCTTCACTGACAAGACAATGCGCAACAGTCCAGGTGGCCTGCTAGAGGCCAAGGCCACGGACGCAGTGGCGCTTGCGTTGCAGGATTCCAGAGAGTTTCTTGTGACGGCAGCTCGTGATGTTGAACTCGAACTCCGCAACCTGGGTATTTCTCCCCCGCTGTCTAACTCCCAGGCGGTGCGGCTTGGCCGGCGTCTCGACGTCGATTCAGTCGCCGTTGGTGATGTGTTGGCGGCCAGCGTCGACGACCGGACGGGCAAGGCCTCGGTCAGGATGGAGCTGAGACTGATCGATGTCGCCGCCGAGGAGGCGCTTGATGGCGCCGTGGCGGACATTTCGACCAGCGGGCTTCCTGGCTGGCGGGGCATGGAGGCCGATGCTCTGAATGAGGCTCTCCGCCAGGCGGCAGATACCGTGGTCGACTCGATGCTTTCCACTCGCGTTCGGCGCGGCACCGTCGAGATGGTGCTGCCTTCCGGGGTCTGCGAGATCGGTTTGGGCTCTCAGGATGGCGTTAAGCGCGGGATGAAGATGGTCGTCATGCGACCCATCTACATTCGCGACCTCGAGAAGGTCGCCATGCGGAAGCTGGGGCGGATTGATGTCGGCGAGGTTCAGGCGGACATCTGCTACGCGCATGCGCAGACGGGCGTGGCGCCTCGGACTGGCGACTATGCCTTACGCGTCTACGAGCCGCTGACCCAGGTCAACATCGCTCGGAAGAAGAGCGATCGGACCCAGCTGGTGGCTGGAGCGGTCGCTTTGGCGCTGTTGGCGTCCTTCGTCGCCATCGGAACCGGTGGCAACATCTCAACCCAGGCCCCGGTCCCGATCTCGTACATCCACCAGTCCGCCATGGGGAGTACGCCTGTTATCCGCGTTGAATTCACCAATAACGTGAAGGCGTGGGGTCACCTTCTGTTTAGGGGGCACTCGGCTGGCTTCCCGGCGGATGCTCCCTACCTCGTTGAGGTATCGTCTGGGCTGGGCGGCGAACAGTCCATCAAGATCATTGATGATGTTCCGACGGCCGCCGCGTCTCGCGACGTCACAATCACAATCAACTTCCGGGATGAGGATGGCGATCCGGACACCGAGGATGTCGACCTGACATTCTCCCACCCGGCCCTCGTGCCTGGCACGACTTATTTCCACGCTGTCCGCAAGGTGACCGAGCCGAACTACCCAGTAGGCGCGAACCCGCCGTTGTCGCAGACGGGTGGCGTGGACGGCGTGACCCAGGATCCGACGAACGCGATCGCCGCGGGCAGTCAGTTCCCGATGGTCAGTGAGGCGACCAAGGTTGTTGGGCCGGTCACGTACGTGCTGGCGGCGCAACTCGTGTCGCCGCCGGATAACGCTCCTCCGCAGAACACGAACTCGCTCACATTCGAGTGGAATCCGACCACCGGTGCGGATGAGTACATGGTGGAGGTGTTCCCGGCGAGCGACCCGAACGGACTCCAGCAACCGATCTTCCGTCGCCAGGGCATCCGTCCGCGGGGCGCTGCCAGTCTCACGGAGACATGGACACCTGCGACCGGCGACCTTCAGGCGAACACGTTCTACCACTGGCGGGTCGGCGCCCGCCGTTCGGTTGAACTGGGCGGCGGCAAGGCTGGGCAGGGGATCCCGCGTGTAGGGTTCGGCTCTAATGAGATCACCGGGTACGTCCTGTCATCAATGCGCTCGTTCCTGACGGCCCCGATCCCGCCGCAGCCGGTGGGTTCCACCGAAGGCGTCCAGGATCCGGGCTTGGTTGCCGGCGTTCCGCGAGACATCGTGACCCCGGTCGCTGAACCCACTGCGCCGAAGCCGGTTGCGTCACCCAAGCCGGGCCGGTCAAGAGCCGGTGCGGATCGTGGACCGAAGCTGGGCGGAACGCGTCCGCGCATCGGCGTCTCGACGAGGTTGCCGGGCCAGTAGCCGGACGCGCGTCACTGGTGTTTCCGGGGGCGTGACGCAGGTCTCGGGCGGACATCG